>JAGRJD010000033.1 GCA_020442915.1 Thiothrix sp.
CGCCCCAGGACGGCATCAGCAGCAGGATGGAGAACACGGCCGCCAGCGAGGAGGTCCAGTCCGGAATGGCAGTCCAGTGCAGATGGTGGGTTCCGACCCACATGTACATGAAGCTCAGGGCCCAGAAGTGCACAATGGACAGACGGTAGGAATAGATCGGACGCCCGGCCTGCTTGGGAACGAAGTAATACATCATCCCGAGGAATGCAGCCGTCAGGAAAAAGCCGACCGCATTATGCCCGTACCACCACTGGGTCATGGCATCCTGAACCCCGGAGAACAGGGAATAGGACTGGGTCGAGCCGAAACTGATGGGTACCGCCAGATTATTGAAGATGTGCAGCAGTGCCGTTGCCAGAATGAAGGACATGAAGAACCAGTTGGCCACATAGATGTGGGGCTGATTGCGGCGCACCAGTGTCACCAGGAAGATCAGGAAGTAGATCACCCACACCACGGCAATGGCCAGATCCACGTACCATTCCGGCTCGGCGTACTCCCGCCCCTGGGTGATGCCGAACATGTAGCCGATACCGGCCACCAGCAGGGCGATGTTCCAGCCCCAGAAGGTGAACTCGGGCCAGAACCTGCCGCCCGCCAGACGGACCTGACAGGTCCGCTGCACCACATAATAGGACGTGGCGAACAGGGCATTTCCGCCGAACCCGAAAATGACCCCGCTGGTATGCACCGGACGCAGACGACCGAACGTGATCTGGGCAATATCAAAATTCAGGAACGGCCAGGCCAGCTCGGAGGCGATGTAAACCCCCGTCACCATGCCCAGTATTCCCCAGATAATCGACACAATCGTAAATTTCTTTACGATATCGTAGTTATATTGCTCCAGTGGAGCAGCCGCAGCGTGAGCCATTTGCAATCCTCAGAACAGTGCAGACTTGAATTCGTGAAAATGATAACGCAAGCGAGTATTTAAGAAAACAATGATATTCCAGCAAACAGAAACTTAGTTTTCTGCATTGACCAAAATCAAGCAAGCAGAAATATCCAGATCATAACAGCATTGGCAATGGCAAGGGAAACGGCTGCCGACCCCATATCCTTGGCCCGCCCCGAAAGCAGGTTGTGTTCGGAACCGGCACGGTCGACCACGGCTTCAATCGCCGAGTTCAGCAACTCCACCACCATGACCAGCAGGACACTCCCGATCATGAGCGCCTTTTCAAGCGCTCCCGGCCCCAGCCACAGTGCCAGCGGCACCGCAGCCAGCAAAGCCCAGCTTTCCTGCCGGAAGGCTTCCTCGTGCCGGTAGGCGGCCCTGAACCCCTGCCAAGAGTACTGTACTGCTCTGGCCAGACGCTTCAACCCCGTATTGCCACTACCGGCCATAAGGCTTCCCTGCTGACAGACAAGGCCGGTATTCTGCCCATTGTGCAATGGGCAGACAAGTTAAAACTGGTTCGTCCGTGCAAGAAATGGCCAGATACCCGGCTGATTCCCGGCAAAACAGCTCAGGCGGACAGGGATTGGAGAACCTCGGCCACCGAGGCTTCAATGGCTGGCAGGTCGGGAATGAAACAGACCAGCTGGGCAATGCGCACCTGTCGGGCCACATACGGACAGCGCTGGGTATTGCCGCTGTAATCATCGCGCAGGCTGTCCTCACCAATCTCGACCGTTTGCAAGCCCCCCTGAACCTGCAGCGCCAGAAACGGCAACTCGTCCACTCCGGACACGGTATGCAGGATCAGGCAGTTGCTGCTGGTCTGCAGCACACCGTCACCGAGCATGCACAGGGACTCCAGCGAGACAACCGGCACCTGCCGCTCACGCCAGCCCAGCCAGCCCAGAATACCGGGCAGACCGGATGATTCCAGCTGCTCCACCGTGACCAGTTCGGCCATCAGGTTGCGCGGCAGGATCAGGCTGCCATGCTGCAGCCGGAAGACTGCACATTTGATCTGGGGACGTTCTTTGGTGTTTTTCATACAGCACCTGTCGTTTGCCGTTGACGCAGGTGGCGCTGAATATGCTCCAGCAGCACCGGATTCTGGTAGGGCTTGCCCAGGAAGTCGCTGGCACCCAGTTGACGTGCATGCTCCTGGTGTTTTTCCGCCGTGCGCGAACTGATCATGATCACCGGCAGGTGCTTCCAGCGTGCCTCACGGCGCACGGCACTCAGCACCTCAAAGCCATCCATGCGCGGCATCTCGATATCCAGCAGCAGCAGATCCGGCTCAAACTGGTTGATCTTCTCCAGCGCCTCCAGCCCGTCACGGGCCGACTCCACCTTGAAACGTTCGGAAATCAGGAACTTCTCCGTGACTTTGCGCACCGTGATGGAGTCATCCACCACCAGGATATGCGGCTGCTCATGCCGACGCCGGACCGTCACCGCCCGGCCCTTCGCGGCAGAACCTGCCACCGGCCTGCCGGAACGGACCCGCTGCACCAGCTCCTGCATTTCCGGCAGCAGCACCACCTGCCCATCCGAACTGATGGTGGCTGCCGAATAAAAGCGGCAGGACCGAAACAGGGCTCCGAGTGAATGCAGCAGTACATCCCGGCGTCCGCCAATCGCTTCCACCAGCCAGGCGATATTCTGTTCACCAATGCGCGTAAACACCACCGGATAAACCCGGTCATCGCTGAGTGCCAGCGGTTGCTCATGTCCCAGGGCCTGCCCCAGATCATACAGCGGCCAGTCGGCATTGTTACGCTGGAGCGGATTATCCTGCTGCCCCAGATGGGCCCGGATTTTTGCAGCATCCAGACGTTCCAGCCCCTGCACGATCCCGATCGGCAGGGCATAGGTCTGCTGCTGCAGGGAAACGAACAGCACCGGATTGGCGGTCATGGTGAACGGCAGGCGAATGGTGAAAACAGCCCCCTGCCCCTTGACCGATTCAATCTGCAGCGTCCCACCCAGCGACTTGACCTCGGCGTTCACCACATCCATGCCCACTCCCCTGCCGGACAGCTGATTCACACTGCCGCTGGTGCTGAAACCGGAATGCAGGATCAGGCGCAGGGTCTCCTGCCGGCCCGGTTGCTCACCGGGACCGAGCAGGCCCAGTTCCACTGCCTTGGCACGCAACTGCTCGGGATCCAGCCCACGCCCGTCATCGCTGATTTCAAACACCACCTCGGTCTCGGCCCGGAACACACGCAGACGGATGGTTCCGGCTGCTGGTTTGCCAGCGGCACTGCGCACCTGCGGAAGCTCAATGCCATGTGCCACCGAGTTGCGCAACAGATGCTCAATCGGTGCAGTCATGCGCTGCAGCAGGTGGCGGTCAAGCTTCAGGGGCTCACCCTCAATCGCCAGCTCCAGCTGCTTGTCAAGCTCCGTGGCCGACTGACGCACAATCCGACGCAGCCGTGGCACGATCAGCGCCACCTCCACCAGTCGGGTGTCCATCAGCTCCTGGTGCAGATTGCGACTGACCTGGTGGCTTTCCTTGTTGGCCTGCACGCCGACCCGCAGCTGCTGCCCCAGATCACCTTCAATGTTGACCAGATCATTCAGACTCTCGGCCAAGGCACGCGACAGGCGCTGGATTTCCGAATACTGGTCCATTTCCAGCGCATCAAAACTGCTGTCCTGCACCTTTTTACGCTCGGCCCGGTACCCGGCATGAATCTGGGCTTCGGTTTCCAGTTCCAGGGCCCGCAGCAGCTGACGCAGGCGTGCGACCGTACGTCCGAACTCCCCCACATCCTCGGTCATGAGCTGCAGGCGTTCGGTCATGTTGTTGTGATACATGTTCAGGGAGTTGGATGCCTCAATCACCCGGTCCAGCATGGCGGCAGGCAGGCGAATCTGCTCTTGGGCTGCCAGTGCCACCAGACTGTCCGGCTCGGTCGGTACCGCTCCGTCACGCGCCTCGTCATGCTGCCCGGACAGTACCGACAGGGGCGGCAGGCTGTCCATCTGCTCGGCCAGCAGCCGCTCCAGCAGGCTGCCATGTGTTTCTGTCCCGACATGGACCTGCAGGCGCTCATCCGCCGGGCTGTCGTCCGCTCCTGTCCCGCCACCTTTCCCCTCAGCGGTAGCGTCACCCCCCGCTTCCGGCAGGGTTTGGCCACCACCCTGCAGATAATGCTCCGCCAGTTGACTGATACGATCGACGTGAACCTGCAGGCGCTCCAGGGCCGCCCTATCCCCCCGACCATGCGGACGCCCGAGCTGCACCAGCAGGTCTTCAGCCTGATGCGCCTCATCCCCGAGGTCCAGCCACTGGGCCATGCGCGCACTCCCCTTCAGGGTATGCAGGTCACGCTCCAGCGAACGGCGCACCTCGTCATCCTGCAGGTCAGCCGACAACAGCTGCATGTTCCGGTCAATCGAGCGCAGCTGCTCGGGCAACTCCTCCCGGAACAGTGCCCGGATGATCCGGCTTTCCTCCAGCTCCTCCTCTTCAACACTGACCGGCGCTACAGGGGCCGGCTCAGGCAGTGGCAGGGTCCGGAACCGGCTGGCGGGTACCGGCATGCCAACCGCCACCCTGGCATCTCCCGCCGTCGGCAGGCGGGTCACATCAACATCGGTCGTCACAGACTGGGGGGCCGGTCCGGACGACTCCGGTACCGGTGGTACCACCTTCCCGGTACGCCCGGCTTCCGCTGCCAACGGCTGGTCCGGTGCCGCCATGAAGGCTTCCACCCTGGCAACCTGCTGCTGCACCCCGGCATCAGCCGCTTCTGCTACGAGAAAATAATCCAGCCGACGCTGCAGGTAGCTGACGGCCCGGTTTAAAAGGCCGGTAACGCCATCATTGACGGGAATCCCCCCTTCCAGCACCCGGTTGAGCAGGTTTTCATGTGCCCAGGCATAATCGCCCAGTGCCAATGCCCCGGCCATACGCCCGCTGCCCTTGCAGGTATGCCAGGCCCGGCGGATATCGGTCAGCAGCGCCCGGTTGTCCTGCTGCCGTTGCCATTGCGGCACCCACTCCTGCAAGCTGGTGCTGATTTCGGTGATTTCCTCCACGAAAATATCGTAAATCTCCTCCCCCAGATTGGCACGCAACTGCTCCGGACCGGGTGTCTCCGCCTCCAGTAACTCTGCCGGTACGGTATCCACAGCGGCTGAAGCCGCGGGAGCAGCAACCGGAACATCCGGTGTCTCTGGCACCAGCCAGTCAGCCAGGGGGGCCTCCACATGCTCATCCGCAGCAGATGCCGGTAATGCCGTATCGGCTTCCATGGCACCCTGAACGGACCATTCCGGGAGTGGTGGGTCCAGACGCTCCGGAACGTCCGTGTTCACCGGGCTGAGCCAGTCCTGCTCCTGATGCGGGGCTCCGGCATCAGGTTCCGGCGAACCAGTCTGCGGTACATCAAGCGCTGGCTCCGGAATATCCGTGAGAAAACCGGTATCGGGACTGGTGTCAGCCCTGGGGGAAGTGTGGGTGTCAGGCCAGTCGGAAAGCAGCTCAAAACCGGGCACTGACACTTCAGCTCCGGCTTCAGCCGTCGCCGCATCCGGCAGCCTGTCCTCCTCCAGCGCCAGCACGGCAAACGCCAGCCCGTCATCCAGCGAGGCCAGCTCCTCATCCATAGAGCCGGCCATCACACCGGCACCAACGCCGGTGTCAAGGTCCAGACTCAGATCAGTGCTGTCCGCCCCCTGACGGTCAAGCTGCTGCAGGCGTGAATCGAAATCACTCAACCAGCCTTCAACAACGGACTCCTCACCCGATGCAGCAGGCTGGCCTGAATCTGCTGACGCGCTTTTTTTTTATTTTCAATCAGCGTGTTCAGGGCTTCCATGTCCATACCCGCCAGCAGCTCCAGCTTGCTATAACCATCCAGCTCCCGCAGCTTTTCATAAGCCATGTCCATCAGCGGCAGGTGATCCTGACTCTGCAGCATGCAGGACAGCGAGGCTTCCAGCAGGGTCAGAATGTCGGCCAGACAGCTCATCTCCCGATCTTCAGGAACACGGTGCCGGGACAGCAGGTCATCCTGCACAAACATCCGGCTCCCGGCTGTAAGCGGCTCCAGCTCCGCACAATCCAGTACATCCAGGGTACCATGCAACCGGCGCAGCAGTTTGCTGGCCTCATCCAGATGACTGAACTGGGTACTGTCCTTGTGGAAGGCGGTCAGTTCGGCCTGCAGCTTCTTCACATCCGCCAGCATGGAGCGCATCACCTCACGGGTTGCCACCGAATCTTCCAGAGCGCCGGCCTCGGACAGGAAAATCTCCTCGCTGCGGTCATAACCGGTTTCACCATACTCCCTGAGCAGGGACTCCAGCTTCAGGTAATGCTCACTGTTGCGCTGCAGCATGGGCAGGTCCGGCACATCACCGGCGTCGGCCAGAGCGGCCTGACTCCTGGCCAGATCATCGGTCAGGCTGGAGGCCAGCCCCAGCCCCAGCATGCCGAGGGTCTGGGCCATGCTGGCAGTCTTGCCGGAAATTTCTTTGAGCATCTGGGCAGCATTCGGATGCCCCGGCATGCCCTCCACCTGCGACATCAGCAGGCTGAGCTCATCCAGCATGGAACCGGAAATGGCCTGCCACAGCTCGCGCCCCGGCATGGTGTAATACTGGCGCAGCTCCGACAGGGTTTCCCCCTTGGGCAGGTACATGTCCAGGTGGTAAGCCGACTTGACCGCCCCCAGTGTCCCTTCGGATGAGTCCGCCAATCCCACGTAATACAACAGGTTTTTCAGCAGCTCATCCGGTACCGCCTGATTATAGGCTTCCTCGCCCATCTCGCGGAACCGGCGGATTTCACGCTCCATGCGTCCCAGCAGAACCTTGACAGCCGCACTGTGCTCAAGGCTGCCCTGTTCCAGCGCCTGAAGCAGGGCAGCAGTCACCCACCACAGTGAGCGCAGACGCATGATCCGGTTCATGACCAGCATGTTGGCGGTCACTTTACGGGCCGAGCGCAGGTGCATTTCAGGCTGTTCATTCCTGAACCAGCCCAGCAGGCTGGCCTGCATGAAATGGCGCAGGCGTTTCAGGGCCTCCTGACGCTTGTCCTCCGTCAGGGCCACATAGCGGTCGGTGCCGATCTGGCGATTGGTGATCGTGCCCTCGTCAGGCAGGAAGACCAGATGCTCCGAAAGCAGTTCGGCACCACGGGTGGCACGCAGGTCGTTCAACACCGGCAGCAGGATGACCGGGAGATCGGCATACCCTTCCGACAGGTGACGCAGGTAATCACTGAGCTGGGTCAGACCATCGGCACAGGCCTGACAGGCGGCCTCCCAGTCCTCCACCTTGTCCTGACGCAGGGCATCCATGAGTAATACAACCTCACGGTTGAGCATGTAAGCCCCGTCAGCATCCAGCAGGTCCAGAACACCCAGCGTCCCCCGGGCTTTCTCCTGGGCATTGGCCAGTGCATCGGAGTCACTGCTGTTGCCGGAATAGGTGGCAAACGATTGCCGGGCACTTTCCAGCAGCTTCTCGGTTTCCTCCAGAACCCAGCCAACACGGCTGGAGAGATTAGACTTGTCAGAAATCATGGTGTTATCTCCCAACCTCAAGCACCCGCGAGAACCAGGCCGCACCCAGGCCCGGACAGCTCGCCAGCATCCCCATGGACAAAGAGGTTTTCACTATTGTATTTGTTATTTTCAAATCAGAAATCATTATCAATCCTGGCAATCGTAAAGTCCGCGATGGAACGCCGCAATTCGGCTGAGGTTTCGTTCAGGCTGGAGACCAGGTTATGGGTCTCCTTGCCGTACTGCTCGGTCTGCATGGTTACTTCCTGTATCGACTGCATGGCACGTGTGACCCGGTTGGCAACGGCAGCCTGCTTGATGGAGGCATCGGAAATGTTGGCGATCAGGCGCGCAAGGCTGGTGGAAACCTCTTCCACCTCATCCAGCGCCTTGCCGGCAGATTCGGCATTACGTGAGCTGGCCACCACACCGGCGATGGTCTGCTCCATGGACGCAATGGCCTCCTGGGTATCGTTCTGGATCGCCCGTACCAGCACATCAATCTTGCGACTGGCTTCAGAGGAACGCTGGGCCAGCTGCTGCACTTCATCGGTCACGCGCTCGAAACTGCGTCCGCTGGCACTGCCGGAAGTCTGGATCGAGGCATTCAGGGCCAGGATATTGGTCTGCTCGGAAATATCATTCATCAGGCGCACAATATCGCCCACCTCCTGCGAACTCTCTCCCAGCCGCTTGATGCGCTTGGACGTAGCCTGAATCTTTTCCCGCACGGTCAGCATGTCACTGATGGCACTGCGCACGGTACAGGCCCCGGCATGGGAAATCTCCAGCGACTTGCGCGCTACCTCGGTCGAAGTGGTGGCATTACGCGATACACGCTGGATCGACTGCATCATGGCCGCAATGGCGGAAGATGCCACCGAAATTTCGTCCGACTGGCGCACGCTGGCCTCAGACAGCTGTGATATCCGGGCATCGGCTACCTGGGAATAACGTGTCAGGCGGCTGGAAGTATCGTCAATCTTGATCACCAGCTCCCGCAGGGCATCCACGGCGTAATTTACGGAGTCGGCAATGGCCCCGGTAATGTTTTCCGACACGGTGGTGCGGATGGTCAGATCACCTTCCGCCAGTGTGCTCATTTCATCCAGCAGGTGCAGAATGGATTCCTCCTGCCGCTGTTCTTCTTCACGCCAGATGCGCTGCTGCTGGGCAAAACGGAAAAACAGGTAGACTACCCACAGGGCATTGATCAGAATCAGAAAGCTGACCCAGAAAGCCGCCATACGCAATTGCTCACTCCCAAACCAGGCCATTCCCCACCCCAGCAGCACAAAGACAGCCACCACCCCGATCAGCAGCAGGCTCATGGGCAGCCAGATCATCTTGCCGCTCAGCGGACGGTTTAAAAATTCCTGGGTCATGGTTATGGTCATGGAGAAATCATCAAACAAACGTTTATGGTTATTGCTATTGCATCTTTCTGTTTCAACTCAGCGCATCCACTACCGGCTTTCCATGCCGTTCCAGCATGCATACCAGCTTTTTCAGCTGCAATACCGGCAGAATCTGTCCTTCAATCTCTATCTTCTGATCCGAAAACCCGAGCCAGTCATCATTCCGGGCTCCTGATACCGACTTGTCCACCCGGTCCGACCACACATGCCGGATCCCCAGCAGCTCTTCCACCATCAGGCCAAACCATTCCTTCTCGCCCTGCACCACCAGAATCCGGGCAGTCTGGTAGGATAGAATGTCTTTTTCCTGGCCAAAAAACAGCATGGCCGCATCCACAACATTCAATAATTTACCCCGGAAATAACCAATACCAAGAATCCATGGCTCGACCTCCTTGACCGAAGCCAGATTGTCCTGGGCCAGAATTTCTTCAATCACATCCTGTGAAATGGCACAGGTGCGTCCTGCCACCGTCACCACCAGTACGGAACGTGCCGCCAATCCGCTCTGTTCCGAACGGTCCTGCTGCCGGCGCTTTTCGCGCAGCAGGGCCAGCCCTGCCAACAACTCATAGGGGCTGCTCATGCCAGGCATTTCCGTTGATGTGTTTTTCCACAATCTCCAGCAGTTGCCGAACCTTGACCGGCTTGACCAGGTACTCCCTGGCCCCCTGGCGCATGGCCCACAGGCGGTCGGTCTGAGCGGATTTGGAACTGCAGACAATGATGGGAATGTCACGGGTTTTTTCGTCGCGACTCAACTGGCGTGTCGCCTGAAACCCGTTCAACAGCGGCATGACCACATCCATGAGGATCAGGTCGGGCTGATAGGCCTGGGCTACCTCAATACCCTCCTGACCATTGCAGGCGGTACTGACCTTATACCCGTGACGCTCAAGCACGGACTTGAGTACCCGTGTTTCTGTCAGTGAGTCATCAATTATCAGCACATGTTTTGCCACAACGGCTTACCCCTGTGACGCACCTGTGACCAGCGCTTCACCGGTCTGGTCTGCGGATTGACGATGGGCCAGCACATGGGCCTGAATGGCCGACAGCAGATCCTGACGGGTAAACGGTTTGGTCAGGTACTTGTCGGAGCCGGCCAGGCGCCCGCGGGCCAGATCAAACAGGCCGTCCTTGCTGGAGAGCATGATCACGGGAATATCCCGGTAATTGCGGTTGGCCTTGATCAGTGCACAGGTCTGGTAGCCATCCAGCCTGGGCATCATGATGTCGATAAACACCACATCCGGTTTGAAAGCAGCAATGATCGGCAAGGCCTCAAAACCATCAGATGCTGTTGTAACCCAACAGTCATACTCCGACAGCAGGGCTTCCGCTGTACGCAGAATGGTCTTGCTGTCATCAACGATCAGTACTTTCAGACCGGACAAGTCAGGAGGAGAGGAAACGTTGTTTTGATCTGACGTATTCACGCGCATCGCTCTTTGTTTTTGTAATTATAACAGGGGCGGGATCAATCCCGGCGACCCCTACCTTGAGAAGTAACCATGATGGCCGGTGAAACACCAGCACTCCGAACTCAGGCAAGTTGCTGTTTAACTGCTTACCAGCCTGTTGTTTATTTGTGCCTGAAGACCCAGCATACAAACTTCCCGGTATGAATGCTAGGCGATCAGACGAAAAGCTGATTCTGACGGATCAACGAGGCGCAGCCAGGTGATCTCGGGCGCACAGTTACGGCGTATCGGCAGACCGGTGGACCCCAGTCCCCGGCTGGTATAAACCCAGCTCTGGTTGACCCGGTGCAGGCCCTGCACGTATTTTTTGCCCAGGTAGGGGCGTATAAACGGCCTGCCGGGGGAAACCTGAACCTGCCCCCCATGGGTATGGCCGGAAAGCTGCAGGGAAATGCGGGTATCCTGTGCATACCAGTCGATCATGTCCGGCTCATGAGCCAGCAGGATCACCGGAATGTCGCCACGCAAGCCATCCAGTGTGGCGGCAATGTCGGGCTGGCCCAGCCAGCCATCATCGATCCCGGCCAGGTGCAGCCGGTGATGGCCGGCCTGCAGGTCCAGCCCCTGATTGCGCAGCACCCGGATACCGAAACGCTCGAAGGTCTCGGTGATCAGTACCTCATCGGTCTTGATGTCATGGTTGCCCAGCACGGCGAAGATGCCGTGCCGGGCATTGAGTCTGGCCAGCGCCGGTACCAGATCCAGAATGTCCTGTTCGTCGTGCCAGACATAATCACCAGTCAACACCACCAGGTCCGGCTCAAGCGCATTGGCACGCACCACGGCACGCTCGATATGCTCCAGTTGGGTGAACGGGCGCAGGTGCATGTCCGTGAGCTGGACAATGGTGAACCCCTCAAATGCGGACGGCAGGCCATGGATGGGAATTTCCCGGTACTCCTCAACCAGCCAGCGGATTTCATTGCGGCGCACGGCATGCCGGTCATCATGAAAATAATCCAGCCTGCCGATGCGGTTGAGGACTTTCTGGGGTGTTTTTGTTGCCATCCTTATCATTGTTGATTCACTACATCCCGAATGGAAATTGTTTGTTGAAAACCGGAGCATCTTCACGGATACGGACAAATGCACCGGCATAAGCCCGCAGCAGTTCCAGATTCCAGTCCAGTCGCTCCCGGTACAAAAGATCGGCATCGGTCTCTGCGGGTCCATCATTGAACACAGACTCGACATTACGGACAATCAGGTGTTCAGGCATGTAACAAATGCGGTTGTTTTTGTAGCTGTTCATGCGCAGTTCGGCCACCGGATAAGTACCACCTATGGATGATGACACGGCAATGATTAATGCGGGCTTATGCGCAAGCTCACCCCCGCTCCACAACAGCATGAAATTCCTGAGGCCGGATGGAATCTGGCCATGCCACTCGGGTGCGACAATGACAAAAGCATCACTGGCCTTGAGCCGGGCCGACAGGGGATCAAGCAGTGTCTTCCAGCGCTCCTCACCTGCCCATATCCCCTCATCCCACAGTGGCAGCGGATTACCGCTCAGGGAAAACAGGTCCGTCTCCAGCCCCTTTTCCTGCAGGCGGGCTTCCGCAAAACGTGCCACCTTTTCACTCTGTGAAACCTTGCGGTGACTGCCACTGATAACGGTTATTTTCATACAATGCTTATCCTGTACTCAAAACGCCCATTATCTGGCAGGCCACCGCCGGAGGCAAATAACCCGTGCCTGTTTGCCGTGTTATGCGGGCTGGGTTCAGTGTGCCCTGCCACGCACCAGGGCAAACAGCTCCATGCCGATATAGGCCAGTCCACCGGCAATCAGCCCGATCAGCAGGTTGGCCAGCGTGGGCAGTATGGTATTGATAAAACCCTGCAGTGCCGGCAGGGTTCCGGCATGTGACGGATGCAGGAGCTCCCCCAGTGCCGGAATGCCATGCGCCAGAATGCCTCCCCCCACCAGAAACATGGCCAGCGTTCCCACCACGCCCAGGAACTTCATCAGCCAGGGTGCAAACCACAGCAGCCCACGCCCCAGGGTGCGCTTGAAACCGGCCCAGCCCGAATCACGTCGGTCCCGGGTCAGATACAGACCGGCATCATCCAGCTTGACAATGCCGGCCACAAAGCCGTAAACACCCACGGTCATCAGCAGCGCAATCAGGCTCACCACCAGCGCCTGCATGGGAAAGGTCTGGCTCTGGACCGTGCCCAGTGCAATCACAATGATTTCAGCCGAGAGGATAAAATCGGTCCGGATCGCCCCCTTGACCTTGTTACGCTCGAACGCCACCATATCGACAGCTGGGTCCTGAATGGCCCTGAGCCGGTCCTCATGACTGTGTTCCTCACCCTGCGAACGCTGAAACAGCCAGTGAGTGATTTTTTCAAACCCCTCGAAACACAGGTATACCCCACCCAGCATCAACAGCGGCGTAATAAGCCAGGGCAGAAAGGCACTGATGGCCAGTGCGGCCGGTACCAGAATCAGCTTATTGACAAACGACCCCTTGGCCACGGCCCAGACCACCGGCAGCTCCCGATCGGCATTCACGCCGGATACCTGCTCGGCATTCACCGCCAGATCATCCCCCAGAACACCAGCCGTTTTCTTGGCCGCCACCTTGGTCATGACCGACACATCGTCCAGCAAGGTCGCTATATCATCCAGCAAAGCCAGCAGATTGGCTGCAGCCATGCTTACCTCCTTGAAAGAAAACCATAATCGTTACCCGGATGCCTGCTCATGGCACCTGTACACGCTCACGTGACCGCACCGCACGCGGCCAGGCATTGATGACCGCATGAATCAGCGTCGCCAGCGGGATGGCAAAGAATACACCCCAGACGCCCCAGATGGCTCCGAACACCAGCACCGCCGTGATGATGGCCGCCGGATGCAGGTTGACCATGCCGGAAAACAGCAAGGGTACCAGCAGGTTGCCATCCAGAAACTGGATCACGCCATACACAACCATGACCCAGATAAAATTGGAATCATATCCCCACTGAAAATAAGCCACGATGGCGATCGGCAGGGTGACAATCGCGGCACCAACATAGGGAATCAGCACTGAAATCCCGACCAGAAACGACAGCAGAACCGAATACTCCAGGTCCATCCACAGCAAGGCGACAAAAGTCACCATCCAGACAATCAGGATTTCCAGAAACTTGCCCCGTACATAGCTGGCGATCTTGTCATTGACCTCCAGCCAGACCTCGCTGACCAGACGGTTGTCATGCGGCATGAAGCTGCCAAACCAGTCTTGGATCATGTGCTTGTCCTTGAGAAAGAAAAACACCAGCAGGGGAACCACCACCAGATACACCATGAAAGCAATCAGGTCAAAGACCGAAGACAGCGAAAAAGTCAGTATCTGCTGGGACAGCTGGGTGGCCTGGGCACGGATGGAAGCCAGAATCTCCAGCACCACTGCTTCGGAAATGATGTTGGGGTAGCGCTCCGGCAGCAGCATCAGCAGATTCTGCCCGGCTGACAGCATACCCGGAATTTCCAGCACGAACTGGGTGGTCTGCTTCAGCAGCAGGGGGGCCAGCACCAGCAGGATCAACACCAGCAGCAGCAGGAACAGGCTGAACACGCACAGCACCGCCATGAAGCGCGGAATCCGGAATGAACGCAGGAAATCCACCCCCCCGTCCAGCAGATAGGCGATAACCACGGCAGCCAGCAGGGGAGCCAGAATGTCACCGGCCAATACCACAATGGCCAGACCCAGCAGCAGAAACAGTGCCAGCAGCGCAACTTGGGGGTTGGAAAAATGCTGGTTATACCAGTCATTCAGCAATTTGATCATGAAACGGGCGACTCCGCCAGACGGTCATTGGTTTTTTTCAAGTTCGGCCTTGAACTGCTGGTACTGACCGGCAAACAGTGCTTCAAGTTCATCAATAATTTCTGCTGCCGCCCGTCCCTTGATGACATGCTCAGACATGAGGCCGGAAGTCTGGTGCAGCAGGCGCTCCTTATCCAGCATGGGATAAGTGGCACTCAAACGCCGAATGGCCTTGACCACACTTTCCCGTTCAGGACGGGGAATCGTCAGGGGCTCAACCAGACGGGCATCCGTTACCGGAACAGCAGCCGGACCGGCAGCCAGAAACTCGGCAAAACGCAGGAGTGTCGCACGATCCTGTTCCGGCAGCTGGCGAAACAGGCGACGCAACCGCTTCTCGTCAGCCGGAACAGAGTGATTTTTGGCTGGCAACATGACCCACCATCCCTGAAAATGGGGATGATTTTACCGATGTTGGAAGTGGAAGCAAAACCCTGATTGATCCGGCATGGTCACTCATCGCTGACAGCAGTGGCTCGCTTGCAGTAATTACGTGCAAATTCAAGCAGCTCCTCCATGGCTGGCACCTTGAACTTCTGGCGCTGCCGCACGAAAGAGAAGTCACGGGACAGCGCCGGCTCCAATGGAATGGACACCAGAGAACCAAGCTTCAGCTCCTTGACGATACTGGCACTCGATACGATGGCCAGTCCCATGCCGGCCTCCACGGCACCCTTGACCGCCTCCGGACTGCCAAGCTCCAGGCAGCCATTGAGGGCATGCTTGTCCACTCCCTGGTTCTGCATGTAATCAATCGTCACCTCACGGGTTCCCGAGCCCTCTTCCCGACAGATGAAGGGGTATTTCATCAGTTCACGGGTGGAAACCTTTTCCAGGGCGGCCAGCTCATGGCCCGGCGGGACGATCGCCACCAGTTCGTCAGAACGGCAGACCTCAACCAGCAGGTTCTTGTTGGTCACGGGGCCTTCCACCACCCCCAGATCAATGACATTGTTTTCCACCATGGAGACAATGCCCTCGGTATTGGAAACCCGCAAACGCAGGCGCACATCCACATTCTTGCTTTTGAAGTCACCCAGCAGGGCCGGTAGCATGTACTCGGAAATCGTGGTGCTGGCACCGATGGTCAGCGAGCCGCTGATGTCGTCGGTCATTTCCCGAATGGCATTTTCCATTTCACCATACAGCTCAAAAATCTTTTCGGCATACTCAAAGACAATCTGTCCGGCCTCGGTCAGCGACACCCGGTTGTGCGTGCGGTCGAAAAGCCGGGTATCAAACTGGTCCTCAAGCTGGCGGATCTGGAACGTCACGGCGGGCTGAGTCATATGAAGGACCTCGGCAGCCTTGGTAAAACTCAGCAAGCGGGCTACCGCGTGGAAGACCTGCAATCTTCTGTCTGACATTTGTAACTATTCTCCTTGTATTGACACTCAATGTCCGGGGTTAAGCAAGTGTCGCCACCACTATGAACCCGGACAAACCTTCCGGTCATCCATTACCTGATATTAACGCTTAATTCGTCGATAAAAAATACTAGACCAAAAAAAATCTATTATCGTCCATCGTCCGATTCACTCATAGAATAGGACAATTCAGGCAAAACATAAGGAGAATATGACCGGGCCTCCCCGCTTTTCAAGACCAACGGGTGAAAACAGGGAACCGGCATCATTCCTTGGGGGGCCTGTCCGCTTTCGGGTGCCGGTGCGGAACCAGCGGATCATCATCATCCATCAGGATGCGCCAGGCCGGCCCCTCCAGGTCATCATACTGGCCGCTGCGCACCGTATAAACAAATGCTATCACCACAACAATCATGACGCCGACGGCAATCGGTATCAACATGAACAGTGCTTCCATCTCGACTCAAACCTCGTACAAATCCGGGTGAATCCGTTCCCGGCGTTCATCAGCAATCAGCCATTACGCAGACGCAGGGCATTGGCCACCACCAGCAGGGAACTGGCCGACATGCCAAGGGCCGCCATCCAGGGGGGCAGCATGCCACTGGCAGCCAGCGGGATGGCCAGCAGATTATAACCCAGCGCCCAGAACAGATTCTGGCGAATCACGGCCTGCATGCGCCGTGCCAGCCGGACTGAAACCGGCAGCAGCGCCAGGTTTTCCGACAACAGGATCATGTCGGCACTAGCCTGGGCCAACTGGGCCCCCTGCCCCATGGCCAGAGAAACCTGGGCCTGGGCCAGTACCGGTGCATCATTCACCCCGTCACCGACCATGGCCACCACCGCGCCCTGTTCCTGCAGGGTACGCACAAACGCCAGCTTGGTATCCGGCAGCTGACGGGCCTGGAACGACCGGATGTGCAACATGCCGGCCAGATGTGCCACAGCCCCTTCATTATCGCCACTCAGCAAGTGCACCTTCACACCCATCTTCCCCAGCTCCCGGACCACGGCGTCGGCCTCATCCCGGACCCGGTCGCGGAGATGGAATACCGCCAGCCACTGCTGCCCGGTTCCCAGAAAGACAGCGGTGGCACCCGGAAAATCTGCGGCATCTGCAGCTAATGCCATCCCATCCCCGGCCAGGGCCGCGACAAAATCCCGTGTCCCCAGACGCACACGCTGCCCCTGATACCGGCCCTCAACCCCCTGCCCCGGCTGTGACATAAGATCAGTCAACGGCAGGGGCTCAGGCCCGAAGGCCAGCAAAGCCCGTGCCAGCGGGTGCTCGGAAGCCTGCTCCAGCCCGGCAGCCAGATTGCGGCACTGCAGCGGCTCCTGCCCTTTGGCCACCTGCAGGTCCGCCACCACCAACTCACCATGAGTCAGGGTGCCGGTCTTGTCAAACACCAGCTGATCCACCCGTGCCAGAGTCTCCAGCGCATGGCCACGGGTGGTCAGCACCCCCAGCCCCGTCAGGCGGCCTGTGGCCACGGTAATGGCCGCCGGCGTCGCCAGCGACAGTGCACAGGGACAGGTCACCACCAGCACCGACAGGGTGATCCAGAATGCCTGCTCCGGGTCATGAAAATGCCACCAGCCATAAACGGCGGCAGCCAGCAGCAGGATGAAAAGTACAAACCAGGAAGCCACCCGGTCCGCCAGGCGCGCCAGAGCCGGTTTTTCAGCCTGAGCACGATCCAGCAGGCGCGTGATGCCAGCCAGCACGGTATCCGCCCCCACCCGGTCAAGCTGCAGCAGCAGCGGGCTGCTCATGTTCAGGGTTCCCCCCACCAGCCGGTCGCCGGGCTGCTTCAGGCGTGGCAGGCTTTCGCCGGTCAGCAGCGCCTCGTTGACGGGGCCGGCCCCTTCCAGCACCTCACCATCCGCCGGTATGGTCTCCCCCGGCTTGACCAGCACCTGATCCCCCGGCTCCAGTTCAGCTACCGCCACCACTTCCTGCTGGCCGTTCCGGATGCGGTTGGCGCTGGCCGGCAGCAGTTTCACCAGCGCCTCGGCCACCTGTCCGGCCTTGTGACGGGCCTGCATTTCCAGATAACGTCCGCTGAGCAGAAAAAAACTGAACATGCTGACCGAATCGAAATAGACCTCGCCAACACCGCTGACCGTGGCCCAGACACTGGCCAGATAGGCCGCCCCCAGTGCCAGCGCCACAGGCACATCCATACCGGGCCGCAAGCGGCGCAGATCACGCCAGGCAGCCTGAAAAAATGGCCAGTCGGCATAAAACACTACCGGTGTGACCATGATGAGGCTGATCCAGCGCAGAAACTGGCGCATTCCGGCCTCCATGTCGGAGGCTGCACCGATATAAAGTGCCGCAGCCATCATCATGACCTGCATCATCCCCAGCCCCGCCACGGCGATGCGGCGCAGGGCTGCCGACTTTTCCCGCTGCTGCAGGCTTTCCATGCGTCCCGGATCAAAAGGATGGGCACGATAACCGATGGCGGCAATGGCAGCCAGCACCTCACTGAGCTGAATGCGGCGGTTATCCCACTGCAGGGTGGCCCGGTGAGTGCTGTAATTGACCCGGAATGCCAGCACACCGGGCAGCTGCTGCACATGATGCTCATTGAGCCAGACACAGGCGGCACACACGATGCCCTCCAGAATCAGGGCGGCCTCGCGGACATCCTGATCATGGTGACGCACAAAACTGCGCTGCATCAGGCCGGAGTCATAGACCTGGAGCTGCTTCAGCTCCTCCGGCACCAGCGCTGCAGCACGCTGGCTGTCGCGGGTACGC
Organism: Thiothrix sp.; assembly: GCA_020442915.1. Taxonomy (GTDB): domain Bacteria; phylum Pseudomonadota; class Gammaproteobacteria; order Thiotrichales; family Thiotrichaceae; genus Thiolinea. The sequence goes on from JAGRJD010000033.1 coordinate 18,304, forward strand.
AGGCGGTAGAAATCCAGCAGGTTATTGTCCACGATGGCCTGGGCCACGGCCTGACAGCCGGCACAGCACATCGTCCGCACCTGTCCGTCAATGGTGACATCATAGCGGCTGCCGGCGGGTACGGGCAGACCACAATGGAAACAGTCCCGCCCTGCTTCAGCCCCGCTCACGCCCGCCATGTCAGCTGCCGATGCCGATACGGGTTCCGGCCTTGATCTCGTGTGTTTCCTGTCCACGCATCACCGTGATGACAACGGTCCAGTTACCGGGTGCATTCAGGGTCACCCGCCCCTGATACAGGCCCGGCTGCTGTTCGGCCAAGGCCATGGCCTGATCCTGACGCTGATCGGAAGGACGCAGGAAACGGGCCTGCACTTCGGCATCATGGACCATCCGGCCCTCGGCATCCGCCACCTGCAACTGCAGCACGGCTTCCTGTCCCGCCATCGGCTCCCGCTCCCAGCTGCCCTTCACCTGCCAGCCCCGCTCACGCTGTGCCTCCAGCTGCAGCAGGTGCTGGTTGAACTGGGCATATTTCTCATGAAAATCATGTGGAACCGCCCCCGGAAATGCCGAACTCGGCACCCGGCCACTGCGCGGTTCGGGCAGGAAACGGGCCATGAAATCGCTGCTGGCCCCCTGACTGGCCAGGGTGATAATGATGGAATCCACAACAGCCAGGACCAGAAAAAAGCCCACAATGGTGGCCGGTGCCCAGTGCAGGCCGTGCCGGCGTCCCGATGCCGGTGTACCCGCTCCCGCCACCCCGGACGGCTGTGGTCCCTGCTGGCGGCTGGTGATGATGCCAAGGCCGTAGGCCGTCATGGCCAGAAAAGCAAAGTGGATGGCAAACACGTCAATACCGGGCCAGTACAGCAGGGCCAGCGGAATATAAACCCCCAGTGCCACCAGCGCAGTCAGCAGAGCGGCCAAACGGCTGCCAAGCCGCAAAACCCGGTAAAGTACAAAAAACAGCAGCAGACTGGCTCCGACGCCACCACCCAGCGACCACAACAGACCGACATTTTCCACGGCAATGTTCCTCAGGGGCCAATGAACTGGGCCGGAATCAGCACCGGCTCCCTGCTCTCGCCGGTCAGCGGCTCCAGCAGAAAATGGAAATCGTGATTACCTGCCGCCACCGCTGCATTCATTTTCACCCGTGCCAGCAGGCGCAGGCTCGAATCCGGCTCGACCGCCAGACTGCCACTTTCCTGATGCCCGAGATCCAGCACCGCCTGATCAAGCTCCTGCAGACTCAAGCGGTAGCGCCCGGCAGTCAGGGTCTTGTTGTTGATCTTGATTTCATAACTGTTCTGGATCGCACCATCCGACAGCGTCACGAACAGCGGGTTGCGCACCTGCTGCGCATTGGCTTCCAGCAACACGGTGTGGCCGAGGCTCCAGACCAGGTAAACAGCGGCCAGCAGGGTGGCCATCCCGTAACCGATGGTACGCAGCTTGAAGAAGCGGGTCTTGCCGCCCCCCAGTTCATTTTCCGAAGAGTACCGGATCAGGCCGCGCTCCCAACCCTGCCGTTCCATGATGCTGTCACAGGCATCAATGCACAGGGCACAATGAATGCAGTTGATCTGCAGGCCGTTGCGGATATCGATACCGGTCGGACAGACCTGCACACACAGACCGCAATCAATGCAGTCACCATGCCCCTGCTCCCTGCGCACGGCCCGATCCCGCAGGCCCTTGCCGGCCTTGGCCCGGCCACTGTCGCCCTCGCCCCGGTTATAGTCATAGGCCACCACCAGGGTATCACGGTCAAACATGACGCTCTGGAAACGGGAGTAGGGACAGATATGCAGACAGACAAACTCGCGGATCCAGGCAGCGGCGAGATAGGTGGTCGCCATCAGCAGAAAGGTGGTGACATAAGCAGCCACGTCCGCCTGGCCGGTGAAAAAATCATGCACCAGCGTGGGAGCATCAGCCCAGTACAGGGTGAAGGTCAATCCGGTCCAGAACGCCAGCAGCAGCCACAGCACATGGGTCAACCCGAGCTTGAACAGCTTTTCCCGTCCCCAGGGAGCCTTGTTGAGACGAACGCGGGCCACCTGATCCCCCTGAACCAGGCGCTCAATCCAGCGGAAAGCATCTGTCCACAGGGTCTGAAAACAGAAGTAGCCGCAGAATACCCGCCCCAGCAGGGTGGTGATGAAAAACAGCAGCACCGCAGCCAGAAACAGAAAGGCCGTGAGCCAGAACACATCCTGCGGGTACATCACCAGGTCAAACAGGTAATAGCGACGCTGGTTGATGTCGAACAGTATCGCCTGATCCACGCCGTTCCCCCGCGTCCAGCGCAACCAGGGCAGCAGGAAATAGACCCAATAGGCCAGCACCATGACACCGGTCTTCAGGTTGCGGAAACGCCCCCGGATGGAGCGGGGCTGGATCATGTGACGAGGCTGAATAATCTGTACAGTGCTCATGCTGGAACCGGTTTCAAACCACGGACGGAAGTGCATTTTATCGCACGAAAGGCGTTACTTTACCTTGTGTTTGATCAATTAAAAACTTTTAGGACAAAACCTTTGCAGACTGAGGGGCATGCAAACACCCTTACCCCACCCTCCGGCACATCCTGATGCCGGAACAGGCCGGCCCCAAAAACCGCTGACTGCTGATGAACCTTTTCAGGACTCAACACGTCCACTTTATCTTGGGCAGGGTCATTCCGGGCTGCACAAGGAGGAGCATTTCCTCAACTGCAAGGAAAATTCCACGGAGTCCGACAGATGGAGATCCTGTGTGCAGTACAGAAAAGAACTTGACGGACTGCGGGCAGTCGCCACCCTGCCCATTCTGCTGTTCAATGCAGATATTGCAGGCTTTGCCGGCGGTTTTGCCGGTATTGACATGCTGTTCGTGCTCAGTGGCTATCTGGTCACCTTGCTGATCCTGGAGCAACAGGCACAGGGCAGTTTTTCCCTCGCCGCCTTTTACGAACGCCGCCTGCGGCATCTGCTGCCCGCCCTGTTTCTGATCATGCTGGTCTGCCTGCCCATGGCCTGGCTCTGGCTCCTGCCCCATGAGCTGGCCGCCTTCGGACGCAGCCTGATATCCATTCCCCTGCTGAGTGCCAATATCCAGTTCTGGCTTGAAACCGACTATTTTTCCGAAACAGCCGGCATGATGCCACTATTGCATACCTGGAGTCTGGCCGCTGGCGCCCAGTTCTACCTGCTGCTGCCGATCCTGCTGCCCCTGCTCATGCGCCAGCCCCCCGCCACCCGCCACCTCATGCTGCTGGCCCTGACTCTCGCCAGCCTGGGCTGGTCGGAATGGCTCTGGCGTCAGGACCTGAGCGGCAACTACTACCTGGCCGGCAGCCGCCTGTGGGAGCCGCTGGCCGGGGTACTGGCAGCACACTGGCAATACCATACCCGGCAACGTCCCAGCAGATACCTGCGTCAAGGGCTGGCCCTGCTGGGGCTGGCCCTGATTCTGGCTTCCATTTCCCTGCTGGACCCCACCCTGCCCTTTCCGGGACGCTATGCCCTGCCGCCGGTACTGGGCACGGTGCTGGTCCTGCTGTTTGCAGGGCCGGACAACCTGACCGGCAGACTGCTGGCACTGACACCGCTGACCGGGCTCGGGCTCACCGCCTACAGCGCCTACCTCTGGCATCAGCCCGTGTTCGCCTTTGTCCGCATCATCAGCCTGGATAATCCCGGAGAATGGCTGATGCTGCTGCTGGTATTCATCGTGCTGCAACTGTCCTATTTCAGCTGGCAGCTGGTGGAAAAACCGTTCCGGAACAACACGCTCATCAATCGCAGCCGCTTTCTGACGCTGACGGCGGCATTCGCCCTGCTGTTTCTGGTGCTGGGTCTGGCCTGCATCCTGAATGACGGCTTCCCGGAACGCTTCATTCACGCCGCCCCCGACTGAGCCTGTCCGTCAGGTAACTGTTCACGGGTTAGCCCCAATACTGTTTAGTTAGTTAATTTTCTGTCAGAAAGGTGCCATGTTTTCCGATGGAGGAAGCGGCATGGCGAAAACCGAGGTGGAGCCGTCTACAGGAACCAGGTTTGCGGATTACCTGACGGAGGGGTCTCTGGTCATGAATGGTCCCGTGGAGAAGGTGCGGGAAACACTGGAAGCGCACGGTGTGCAAAGCCGGCGACGACGCGGCCTGCCGTGCGAAGTGCTGGTGTATTTCGTCATGGCCATGGTGCTATACGCCAACGTGGCGTACGAGCCATTCTGGCTATCCGGGAGCCTCAAGGGGTAGCAGCGCCTTTCCACAATTGCATTTCGTTGCCCTAGCTGAATGCGGCACCCACACCCTCGAGGACTTGTCATTCCTTCATCCGGTGCACGTGTACTGCGTCGTCGGCTGCCAGCCGCCGGCGCCATCCCCCCTGAGCAGCACCAATCCTGGCTGGATCGTGTGATGTGTGAAATCGCCAATGGCCGCGCGGTTACCCGTCGCGGCAAGCGCAATCCTCGTAGCGTAAAGCGCAAGATGCGCAACTTCAAGCTTCACAAGCGAGGTGATCCATTGAACCAACCGTATGCGCCGGTCACGCGCATTGTATCTAACTAAACAGTATTGCCCTTAACCGGGCTGGACATCCATTGAGCTACTCCACAGGCCGCTGGGCCTGTTTTTCTGGGGTAATGTCTGGACCCTGGCGGCTTGGTGCGAGCTGCGCACTGACTTCCGCAACTTCCGGCTCGACCGCATCCAGCGTCTGAATGCCCTGTCCGGCACCTTTAGCGAGTGCCCCGGCCAGGGCCTGACAGACTTTCTGGCACTGATGCAGGCATCCCGCCCGGACGCCTGAATGACAGAAAAGGGCTGATCACGTAGTCGTCGTAGTCGTCAATCATCACCTTTCAGGGTGCGAAGCATCACCGCCAGCACATCGTCCATACGGTTAACCTGGGTTCTGGTGCGAGCCATGATCTGAAGCCCGTGATGGGTCGCGTTCAGGAAACGGGCGTATTGGCGGGCATTGTGATGTGCGGGGATCGAGCCGTCCGTGTGGCCTCGGGTGATGGCGTCGGCGAAGGCGTTTTCCATGCCGTCGAAATCCCGTTCGATGAGCTTCTGAACCTCTTCATCATGCGGTGCCATCTCGGCGGCCTCATTGCAGCTCATGCAACCAAACGGACGTTCCTCCGCCTGGGCGTGTTCCAGCACCATCTGGAAAAATGCCGCAATCGAGTCATAGGCGGTCGGCCTGCTTTGCAGATAGCTGCGCAAGACCCGGATTCTTTCCACCCGGTAGGCTTCGAACGCAGCGAGGAACAGGTCGCGCTTGCTGCCAAATGTGTCATAGAGGCTGCTCTTGCTCAGGCCCGTGGCGCACAGCAGATCCGTCATTGAGGTGGCTTCATAGCCCTTGTTCCAGAACAGCCGGGTGGCCTGCAACAGGGCTTCGTCTTCATTGAATTTTCTGGGGCGCGCCATGGCTGCTTCCTCCATTGTTCCCTTCAGTCATGAAACGGCTTGTTGTGCAGGCCGGATGGCAGCTCCGGCCTGTGGTTCATATCATCAGGCAACGTCGAGCGTGGGGTAATCAGTGTAACCCCGCTCTTCGCCCTGATAAAAGGTCTTTGGATCGGGCTGGTTGAGTGCTGCTCCGCGACGGAAGCGTTCAACAAGGTCAGGATTGGCCAGAAAGCTTGATCCGAAAGCGACCAGATCGGCTGTTCCATCGCGCAGCGCCGCTTCAGCGCGGGCGGCGTCATAACCGCCATTGGCGATGTAGGTGCCACCGAAGCGGTGTTTGAAACCGGCGTAATCGAACGGCGCTGAGCCAAGCTGTGCGCCATGCAGATAGGCAAGGCCATAGCCACTGAGCATCCCGGCGATATAGCCGAAGGTCTCGGTCGGGTTGCTGTCGCTCATGGAGAAGCCGTCGAAGACTGGCGACAGACGAACGCCAACGCGATCCGCGCCGATGGCCGGAATCACTGCCTCAACCACCTCTTTGAGGAAGCGTGCGCGGTTCTCGACCGGGCCGCCATAAGCATCCGTGCGCTGGTTGCTGCCATCGCGCAGGAACTGGTCGATCAGGTAGCCATTGGCTCCGTGAATCTCGACCCCGTCGAACCCGGCCAGTCTGGCGTGCTCTGCGGCACGGCGGTAATCGGCGACGATGCCGGGGATTTCCTCAATGCTGATCTCGCGTGGGGTTTCCAGCTCCTTCAGGCCGGTTTCGGTGAAGATGGTTCCCTCTGCCGCAATCGGCGAGGGTGCGACGGGCAATCCGCCGCCTGGCTGGATGCTGCTGTGCGACAGCCGCCCGACATGCCAGAGTTGCAGGAATATTCTGCCACCACCAGCGTGGACTGCGTCAGTCACCAACTTCCAGCCCTCGACCTGCTCAGCCGAGAAATTGCCTGGTGTGCGCGGATAGCCCTTGCCTTGCGGCGAAATCTGTGAGGCTTCGGTGATGATCAGCCCAGCGCTGGCACGCTGCACGTAATATTCGGCCATTAGCGCGGTCGGGACATCATCCTTGCCCGCACGGCTGCGCGTCAGTGGTGCCATCACCATGTGGTTTGACAGCGAGAGTGGGCCAAGTCTGGTCGGGGACAGCAGGCGTTCGGGGGATTGATAGGTCATTTCGTAATCCTTTGCATGTTGCGAACCAATGGGTTCAATAATGGCGCGAATGGCATGGTTTTCCTAACCGCAATGTCATACCGGTTCGATGCCGATGTGCCCTAATATAGGTATTCAGGACTGATTAGTCCAGAATTTTTATTCCCGACAATCCGGATAGCATGGCAACCGGATATTCACCTCGAACCCTGGCGTTGCAGGACAGTGTGTGCAGGTCATGGCGCATCTTCACAAATCTTCACATTGGTCTGGATAGGCGGAAACATGAGGATGCCATTCTGGTTACATCGCAGTATGAAACGCTGCATAACCAAGGAGACATGACATGAACGACCAAACCACATCCACGCACGGCAGGCGCCACCTGCGCACGTTCATTCTGGCCGGAAGCATCGCGATGCTTGGCATTGGCATCGGAGCTGTTGGTGCTGTGCAGGCACAGCATCGGATGGGCGGCTGGGGGCCATTTCACGGTGGAAACGTGGCAGAGCGGGGTGCAGACCGGGGTATCGAACGCGCCCTTGAGCGGGTGGAGGCTACCGATGAACAGCGGGCAGCTATCCGTAAAATCTTCGAGACTGCCCGGACGGATATCTCCCCGGTACTCAGCGATATCGGAGAAAATCGCATGGCATTCGCCCAATTGCTGCACGCCGACACCATCGACCGAAATGCGGTCTCAAACCTGCGGGAATCAACTGTCGGACTTGCCGATTCCGTCAGCGAACGCGCCATGACCGCGTTGCTTGATGCGGCGGAAGTCCTGACCCCGGAACAGCGCGCAACGCTGCTTGACCACAAACCCGGTTTCGGGCGCGGCTTCGGCCCCGGCTGGCGTTGACGCACACAGGCTGCCCTGGTCGTGGTTGTACCGGGGCATTTCACCCGAACATGCAACAACATGCCTGCCCCGTGCAGGCCAGACGGAGGATACTGTCATGTTAAAAAGCCATCCAGAACGCTATGGCGCGGTTATCGTCACCCTTCACTGGCTGACTGCGATACTGATACTCACACTCTTCATCAGCGGTTTTTCTGCTGTCGCAAACGCAGGCAGCCCTGATGAGTCCCTGTTTCTGCGCATCCATGTCCCTGTCGGCATTACCGTACTGGTGCTGACCGTGGCGCGCCTGGCGTGGTGGTGGCTGGCGGATCGCAAGCCGCTGCCCATCGCCTCGGTTCCGCGCTGGCAGGAAGGGCTGGCCCGCGCCGTCCACGTCACCCTCTATCTCATCCTGTTCGCCATGTTCGGCAGCGGTATTGCCCTGATGGCGCTGAGCGGGGCCGGGGCGGTGTTGTTCGGCACGGGCACGCTGCCTGATTTCACCACATTGACGCCTTTCACAGTGCATGGCGGTGGTGCGATACTGCTGCTATTGTTGTTGGTGCTGCATAGCGGCGCGGCCCTCTATCATCATTTCATTCGGCATGACGGCATCTTCGCACGGATGTGGTATAGCCGGGACAGTAGCAACGTAAAACGGTAGGAAAAGCCATGGCGGAACAGATTCTGATCATTGACGACGATACGCGGCTGTCCGCCATGTTGCGCGATTATTTGTCGGAAAACGGCTATGGGGTGCGGACAGCGGCAACAGCCACCGCCGGGCTGGCTGATCTGGCCCGTGCCCCGCCCGACGCGCTCATCCTCGATGTGATGCTGCCGGATATTGACGGGTTCGAGGTACTGCGACGCATCCGCAGCCGTTCCGACCTGGCAATCCTGATGCTGACCGCACGGGGCGATGAGACCGACCGGGTGGTTGGTCTGGAGATCGGAGCGGATGATTACCTGCCCAAGCCCTTCGGGCCGCGTGAACTACTGGCACGGTTGCGGGCCATCCTGCGGCGCAGGGGTGGTTTTTCCGGCAGCCCTGGGCTGCTACGCTTCGGTCGGCTGGAGATTGATCGCAGCTCGCGTATTGCCAGTCTCGACGGGCAGGTTTGCGACATCACCGGACACCAGTTCGATATTCTCACCACCCTGGCCGAGAATGCGGGCCGTATCCTCAGTCGTGAACAATTGCTGGATCGAATCCATGGGCGGGGTGATCCGTTCGACCGCTCGGTCGATGTCCATATCTCGCGCATCCGGGCCGCCATCGAGGATGATCCGAAACATCCCCGGCGTATCGTCACCGTGCGTGGCTCGGGTTACGTTTTCGCCCGGCATCAGGATACGGATTGATAACCCATGCGCAGACGCCTGTTCCTGAAAATCTACCTCACCGTTCTCGGCAGCATCGCCATCCTCGCGTTGGCGGGGTTCACGGCACTGGCGTTATTGATCGGGCCGGAACAGCAAAGGCGTCTGGGCGATCAACGCACCGAGCTGATCGCCGCTGCACTGCCACGTGCCAACGACCCCATCCTGTTGCAGGACACACTCGAGCGGCTGGGTAAGGCCAGCGGGGCGCTGCTGTTACTGACTGATGCCGATGGTAAGGCGCTGGCCGCCTACGAGCCTGCCGTTGCACCTGAAGCCTTGCGCGGGCGGGCGGTCTTGCCTGATGGTTCGGTTCTGAGCGCCCAGTTCCCGTCCCCTTTTGGGTCACGGAACCGCAATCCGCTGGCATTGCTCGCTGCCATGGCAGTGATCACGGCGCTGGCCGCCTGGCCGGTGGTACGCAATCTGACCGGACGCCTGGAGCGGCTGCGACAGGGTGTCGAGGACTGGGGTCATGGCAACCTGTCCCGCCGCGTTCCGGTCGAGGGCAGTGACGAGATTGCTGCTGTCGCGATGAGTTTCAACCATGCCGCTGCAAGGGTTGAATCCCTGGTCGCCGCCAACCGCGCATTGCTGGCTAATGCCAGCCACGAGTTGCGCTCTCCGCTGGCACGGCTGCGTATGGCCATCGACCTGTTCGAAGAGAATCCGTCAAGCGCACGCCCGGCAGAGATTCGCCGCAATCTTGGCGAACTGGATGATCTCGTCGGCGAAATCCTGCTGTCCAGCCGTCTCGAAAGCGCTGGATCGAGCAGACCGTTTGAAGCGATCGACCTGCTGGCGCTGGCTGCGGAAGAAGCGGCTCGCGCCGGGCTTGAGGTCAGCGGCGACAACGCAGAGGTCATGGGTGATGTGCGCCTTTTGACACGCGCCGTGCGCAACCTGATCCAGAATGCCCGGCGTCACGGCGCACCCCCGGTTACGATCACCGTGGCGCGCCATGCCGGGCAGGCTGAACTCTCGATCCGTGACCACGGCCAGGGCATTCCGGCGGCTGATGCCGAACGCATATTCGACCCTTTTTACCGCCCCGCCGGTCATGGAGAGGATGCGGGGGGATGGGGCCTTGGCCTGGCGCTTGTCCGGCAGATTGCCACCCATCACCATGGTCGTGTCAGTTTTGTAAGACCTGAAGGCAGCGGCACGAAATTCGTGATCACGCTTCCCCTGGAAACGCGGAATACAGATGCCTGATGAGGGGATCGACTTGAAGAAACATAGATGGCATCCTTTTCCACAAAGGGACGGAGTTCAGGGCGCAATGCCTTGTCTGTCACCAAATCCAGCGGGCAACCCAGCTTGTCCTCCAGATAGAACAACAGACCAAAATAACGGCTGGAATCAGCTTTGCCCTCAAATTCCACCAGAATATCCACATCGCTATCCGGCTGTGCTTCGTCGCGGGCAGTTGAACCAAACAACGCCAGTCGCCGGACGCCGAAGCGTTGGCTGATTTCCGAAAATTGTTCGGTGAGTAATTTTAATGCGACCTGTTTTTTCATTTCACTGTTCCGCTTGTGTTCCGTCTGAGTTGCATCGCTTTATATCCGGAACTTCCAGAGAAAATGGCATCATAAAACGCTTCAGGACTCAGTACTACCCCCACGCCTGACAACCTCCATGCCGAAACCCAAAATCTGCAAACCCTTCACTTACGCCGCCAGCACCACTCCCTCCACCCCGATGTCAACGCTCAGTTGTCGCAGGTAACGGCTCAAGGCATTACGGGTGGCCTGCTCCAGCAGGTACTGACGGATACGCGCAGCCGCTTGCGGATAATCCAGCGCCTTGCCTTCCTCGCGCTGGTCAATGCGCACCAGATGAAAGCCGAAGCGGGTTTCCAGCGGAAAATCACCCAGCCCCACCGGCAAGGCCCAGACCGCCTGCTCGAACTCGGCCACACTCTGGCCTTTGGTTAATTGCCCCAGACTGCCGCCCTGTGCGCCAGAAGGGCAGGCTGAATGCTGGCGTGCCAGATCGGCAAAGCGGTCGGGATCAAGCTGCAATTGTGCCAGCAGGGTTTGTGCCAGTTCACGCTGTGCCTCGCGCTGCGGGAAGTCGTCCACTGCGGCTGGCAGCAGGATATGACTGACCACCAGCAGGGCAGGCGTCTGAAAGCGTTCGCGGTTGTGCTCAAAATAATGGCGGCACTGGGCCTCAGCGGGTTCCGCCACCTGCAATTCCTGCTCCAGCAGCAGCGCGGTGCGTTCTTCTTCACTGGCTGCCTGAATATTCAGGGTGGCGGCGCGTTGTGCCAGCAGCTCGCGGATCACCAGGCTGGTACTTGCTGCCTGCCAGGCGTCCTCCAGGGTATCTGCCGGATGGTATTGCAATTCCTGCGCAATGGCAGCCTCCGCCACCACCACATGGCCAACACAGATTTCCTGCATGCCTTTGCCTGACGGGGCAGGGTTCGCCTGCGGGGTGTAAATAGCTACTGTCATGATGGTTTCTCCTCAGTTGCGTTGACGCACGACCTGATAATTGCGCCCCAGGTATTGCAGCGGCACGCTCCAGATATGTACCAGCCGGGTAAACGGGAACAGCAGGAAAATGGTCAGCCCCAGGAAAATGTGCAACTTGAAAATCAGCCCGACACCGGCCAGATACGCCGCCGCATTGCCCTGAAAGAATACAATCGCCTGCGCCCAGGCGGCCAGTTTCAGCATGTTACTGCCATCCAGATGCCCCAGGGTCGGGATAATGGTGAGCAAGCCGAGGGTGACCTGCAACAGCAGGATACCGATCACCACCAGATCCATGGTCGAGCCGCTGGCCCGCACCCGTGGATCGGTCAGGCGGCGCTTGAACAGCATGAAAGCGCCTATCCAGCAGATGATCCCGGCGATACCGCCTACTACAATGGCCAGCACCTGCTTGGTGCCGGCAGACATCAGCCAGTCGTAAGCCCAGTGCGGGGTCAGCAGGCCGACCAGATGCCCGAAAAAGATCACCAGAATGCCGACATGAAACAGGTTGCTGGCCCAGCGCATGCCGGTTTTGTTGAGCATCTGGCTGGAACCGGCGCGCCAGGTGTATGGCGCCTGATCGTAGCGCAGCCAGCTACCGACCAGAAACACGGTGCCGGCCAGATAGGGGTAAAGACCAAACAGCAGGGTATCAAGGTGTGACATGAGTAGGCTCCTGAAAATGCAGTGTATGGGTTGTGGTACGGCGTGTTGCCTGAGGCAGGGGCATCTGACTGGGGCAGGAGGCTCCCTGGTCGTCGACAAAGTTGACCATTTCCTCTTCCCAGACCGCATCCATGGCTGCCGGGGTGTCATCACGGGCTTCCGCCGCCGCCTGTTGCCGCAAGCCGGCCATGTCCGGCTGGATATTAATCATCCCCAGCAAGGCATCGAACAGCAGGTGATAAGCCTTGCCACGTTCCTGCAAGCGCGCTGACAACAGCGCCAGTATCGGGTACACATCCCCCAGCCCCTGGGCGGCTTCATCTTGCGGGCGGGTAGCGAGGTATTCCAGATACAAGGGGATGTAATCCGGTAACTCCCGCGCAGACAGTTCCAGCCCGGCCTGCCGGTATTGTTGCAGCAGATCCACCATGGCCTGCCCACGGGCGCGGGATTCACCGTGTACATGCTCAAACAGCAGCAGGGACAGCGCCCGGCCACGCTCGAAGGTTTCCACGTAATCCGCCTGAATATCCAGCAGGATGGCGGTTTGCAACTGCTGGATAAACTGCATCAATGCCTGGCGCTGGGCCACTGGCAGGCGGGTTTCCGTGTCAATAATGTCCAGCATGGCCGGGGCGGCGTCCTGCAAATCCTGAGTGGGATAATCCAGCAGCCGTGCAATCACGATCAGGCTGTGCAGGCCGGGGTTGATAGTGGCCGGGCCAGGGTTATTCATGGGGCGTCTCCTGCTTGACGAATTCGATTTTCTGCACCATGGTCACGGTCTGTTTACGCCCGCCGAACAGGGTGAAATCGCTGCTGCCATTGCTGCTGCAACCGTCACCAAAGCTGAAACCACAGCCGCCGCGTTCCGGGAAGGCATCGTGCGCCAGTTCCCGATGACTGGTGGGGATGACATAACGGTCTTCGATATTGGCAATCGCCAGATAACGGTACATATCCTGCGCTTGCGCTTCGCTCAGGCCGACCTGTTCCAGCGCACGGGTATCGTGCTCGCCTTCCACGGTTTTTGCGCGCATGTAATGGCGCATCGCCATCAGGCGCTTGAGCGCCCGTGCTACCGGCTTTTCATCACCCGCCGTGAGCAGGTTGGCCAGGTAACGCAAGGGAATGCGCAGGCTGTCCACATCCGGCAATACGCCATCCTGCCCCAGCTTGTCGGCTTCAAAGGCAGACTGGATCGGTGATAATGGCGGTACATACCACACCATCGGCAGGGTGCGGTATTCCGGGTGCAAAGGCAGCGCCAGTTTCCAGTCCATCGCCAGTTTCCACACCGGCGATGCCTGCGCGGCCTTGAGCACGCTGTCGGGAATGCCGTCACGGCGCGCCTGCTCGATGATGGCCGGGTCAAACGGGTCGAGGAAGACTTCCAGTTGCTTTTCGTACAAATCCTGCACATTGGCAGTGGCGGCGGCGGCTTCGATGCGGTCGGCATCGTACAGCAGCACCCCCAGGTAGCGGATGCGCCCGACACAGGTTTCCGAGCACACGGTCGGCATGCCGGCCTCGATGCGTGGGTAACAGAAAATGCATTTCTCGGACTTGCCGGATTTCCAGTTGTAGTAAATCTTCTTGTAGGGGCAACCACTCACGCACATGCGCCAGCCCCGGCATTTATCCTGATCGATCAGCACAATGCCGTCTTCCTCACGCTTGTAGATGGCGCCACTGGGGCAGGACGCCACGCACGCCGGGTTCAGGCAGTGCTCGCACAGGCGCGGCAGGGTGAACATGAAGGTGTTTTCAAATTCGCCGTAAATATCGGCCTGGATCTGGTCGAAGTTCTTGTCCTGGCGGCGTTTGGCAAATTCACCACCGAGGATTTCCTCCCAGTTCGGTCCCCATTCGATCTTGTCCATGCGCTGCCCGGAAATCAGTGAACGCGGGCGCGCCGTAGGCTGGCTGTCGCCCAGCGGCGCGGTGTGCAGGTGCTGGTAATCAAAATCAAACGGCTCGTAATAGTCATCGATCGCCGGCAGGTCGGGGTTGGCAAAGATATTCGCCAGCACCCGGAACTTGCCGCCGATGCGCGGCTCGATCTTGCCAGCAGCATTGCGCAGCCAGCCGCCTTTCCATTTGTCCTGGTTTTCCCACTCCCTGGGGTAGCCGATACCGGGTTTGGTTTCGACATTGTTGAACCAGGCGTATTCCATGCCTTCGCGGGAAGTCCAGACATTCTTGCAGGTGATCGAGCAGGTGTGACAGCCGATGCACTTGTCCAGATTCAGCACCATGCCGACTTGGGAACGGATTTTCATTGCACGGCCTCCTGTGTGTAATCATTGCCTTCGCCATCCAGCCACTCGACCTTGCGCATCTTGCGCACAATGACGAATTCATCGCGGTTGGAACCCACGGTGCCGTAGTAGTTGAAGCCGTAGGCCTGTTGGGCGTAGCCACCGATCATGTGGGTCGGTTTCGGGCACACGCGGGTGACGGAATTGTGGATGCCGCCCCGGTTGCCGGTAATGCTGGAACCGGGGGTATTCACGATCTTTTCCTGGGCGTGGTACATCATCACCATGCCGGGCATGACGCGCTGGCTGACCACCGCACGCGCCGCGATCGCGCCATTGGCGTTGAAGATGTCAATCCAGTCATTGTCTTCGACCCCCAGGGTTCGGGCATCGGTTTCACTCATCCACACAATCGGCCCGCCGCGTGACAGCGTGAGCATGATCAGGTTGTCGGTGTAGGTGGAGTGGNNTGGATGCCCCATTTCTGGTGCGGGGTGAGCCAGTTCAGCGCCAGCTCCGGGTTGCCGTTGGACTTCTGGTTCAACAGCGGCTGGATGGTCTTGGTGTTGATCGGCGGGCGATACACCAGCAGGCTTTCGCCGAAATCACGCATCCAGGCATGATCCAGATAGAACTGCTGACGGCCGGTGAGGGTGCGCCAGGGAATGCGTTCATGCACATTGGTGTAACCGGCGTTGTAGGAAACATGCTCATCCTCCAGGCCCGACCAGGTGGGGCTGGAAATGATCTTGCGCGGCTGGGTCACAATGTCACGGAAGCGGATTTTTTCGTCTTCCTTGGGCAGCGCCAGATGGGTATGGTCGATGCCGGTCTGTTTCGAGAGTGCTCCCCAGGCCTTGACGGCTACCTGACCATTGGTTTCCGGGGCCAGCGACAGGATCATTTCGGCAGCATCAATCGCGCTTTCCAGACGCGGGCGGCCTGCATTGGCGCCCTCGGCATGCGCATGGTTGAGCCGCCCCAGCAACGCCACTTCCTTGTCGGTATTCCAACTGATGCCCTTGCCGCCATTGCCGAGTTTTTCCAGCAAGGGGCCAATGGCGGTAAAGCGGGCGTAAGTGTCCGGGTAATTGCGTTCCACCGCGATCAGGTTGGGGGCGGTCTTGCCGGGGATCAGCTCGCATTCGCCTTTTTTCCAGTCACGCACGTCCTTGGCCTGCGCCATTTCAGCCGGTGCATCATGCAGCAAGGGTAGTGTGACCAGGTCGGTTTCCACGCCCAGATGCCCGTCACAGACCTCGGAGAAGGCTTTGGCAATGCCCTTGTAGATTTCCCAGTCGCTGCGCGCCTCCCAGGCCGGGTCGACGGCGGCGGTCAGCGGGTGAATGAACGGGTGCATGTCGGAGGTATTGAGGTCGTCCTTTTCGTACCAGGTGGCGGTCGGCAATACAATGTCGGAATGCAGGCAGGTGGTGGACATGCGGAAATCCAGCGTCACCAGCAGATCCAGTTTGCCCTCTGGAGCCTGCTCGTGCCATTGGACTTCTTCGGGGCGGGCACCGCCTTCTTCACCCAGGTCTTGACCCTGCACCCCGTTTTTGGTGCCCAGCAGGTATTTGAGCATGTATTCATGCCCCTTGCCGGAGGAACCCAGCAGGTTGGAGCGCCACACAAACAGGTTGCGCGGAAAATTCTGCGGGTTGTCGGGGTCTTCGGCGGCAAACGCAAGCTGCCCGGACTTGAGCGCATTCACGGTGTAATCCTGTGGACTCAGGCCAGCGGCTTTGGCGGCCTCGGCAATACGCAGCGGGTTGGTATTGAGTTGCGGTGCGGAAGGCAGCCAGCCCATGCGTTCGGCGCGTACATTGTAGTCGATCAGGCTGCCGCTATGGCGTTGCGCATCCGCCAGGGGTGAGAGGATTTCTTTCACCTCCAGCTTTTCATAGCGCCACTGGCTGGAGTGGTTGTAAAAGAAGGAGGTGGAGTTCATGTGCCGGGGCGGGCGGTTCCAGTCCAGCGCGAACGCCAGTGGCAGCCAGCCGGTCTGCGGGCGCAGCTTTTCCTGGCCGACATAGTGTGACCAGCCGCCACCGGACTGCCCCACACAGCCGCACATGGCGAGCATATTGATCAGACCCCGGTAGTTCATGTCCATGTGGTACCAGTGATTCATGCCGGCACCGACAATGATCATTGACTTGCCCTGGGTCTTGGCGGCGGTATCGGCAAATTCCCGCGCAATGCGGATCACCTTGGCGCGTGCCACCCCGGTAATGGCTTCCTGCCAGGCCGGGGTGTAGGGGGCGTTGGCATCATCAAAATCCTGTGCACAGTCATCCTCACCCAGGCCCTGGCTGACGCCGTAGCTGGCCATATTGAGGTCGTAAACCGTGACCAGCAGCCCTTCACTGCCATCGGCCAGCGTCACCTTGCGCACCGGCAGTTGGTAACTGAGCACATCCTTGAGGGTATTGCCGGGGAAATAATCACTGGGTACGCCGCCAAAATAAGGCAGGCAGACACTCACCACGGCATCATGCTGCGCCACCTGGGACAGGCGCAGGCTGACTTCCTTCTGGGTGGCGGCATTTTTCTGCTGGATATTCCACTTGCCATCCTCGCCCCAGCGGTAGCCGACGGAGCCATTGGGGGCAATGATGTCGCCGCTGGCGTCATCGATGGCGACGGTTTTCCAGTCAGGGTTATTGGCTTCACCCAGGTTCTCCACAAAGTCGCTGGCACGGGCGAAGCGTCCGGCCTGATAACTGCCGTCAGCACGCGGCTCCAGCAGCACCAGATTGGGCCAGTCGGTATTCTGGCGCACATACTCGGTGAAGTATTCGCACGGCTTGTCGCGGTGGAATTCCGTCAGGATCACATGCCCGAAAGCCAGCGCCAGCGCGGCATCGGTGCCCTGCTTGGGATTGAGCCACTGGTCGGCGTGTTTGGCAACTTCCGCATAATCCGGGGTAATGGCCACGGTTTTGGTGCCCTTGTAACGCACCTCGGTGAAGAAATGCGCGTCCGGGGTACGGGTCTGCGGCACATTGGAACCCCAGGCAATGATATAGCTGCTGTTGTACCAGTCGGCGGATTCGGGCACGTCGGTCTGTTCGCCCCACACCATGGGTGATGCCGGTGGCAGGTCGCAATACCAGTCATAAAAGCTCATGCAGACCCCGCCGATCAGCGACAGGTAACGGCTGCCGGCGGCATAGGACACCATCGACATGGCCGGAATCGGTGAAAAACCGACAATGCGATCCGGCCCGTACTGTTTGGCGGTGTAGACATTGGCGGCGGCAATCAGCGTATTGACCTCTTCCCAGTCCGAGCGCACAAAACCGCCCAGCCCGCGCTTGCTTTTGTATTGGCGGGTGGCCTCGGGGTTTTCCACAATGGCTTCCCAGGCCGCCACCGGATCGTTGTGCTGCTGGCGGGCGGCGCGCCACAGTTCCATCAATGGCTTGCGCATCAGCGGGTATTTGAGGCGGTTGGCGCTGTAGATGTACCAGGAGAAGCTGGCACCACGCGGGCAGCCACGCGGTTCATGGTTGGGCAGATCCGGGCGGGTGCGCGGGTAATCGGTCTGCTGGGTTTCCCAGGTGACCAGGCCGTTCTTGACGTAGATTTTCCAGCTACACGAGCCGGTGCAGTTCACGCCGTGGGTGGAGCGTACCACCTTGTCATGTTGCCAGCGCTGGCGGTAACTGTTTTCCCAGTCGCGGTTTTCGTCGGTGGTGACGCCATGCTGACCGGAGAAGGCGGTTTTGCTGCGTTTGAAAAAATTCAGTTGATCAATGAAATGGCTCATGATGATTGTCTCCTTGAAGCGCCTTACGGATTCCTGATTTCGCTGCCTTTGCGCAGGTAGAACCACCAGTTCAGGATCAGGCACAGGGCGTAGAAAATGGCGAAGCCGTACATGGCGTTTTCGGGGGTACCGCTCTTGATCTGGTCACCGATGACCACCGGGGCGATGAAGGCACCGTAAGCCGCTACCGCTGAAGTCCAGCCCAGCACCGGCCCGGCCTGCTGGCGGTCGAAGATCACGCCGATGGTGCGGAAGGTCGAGCCGTTACCAATGCCGGAGGCGGCAAACACCACAATGAAGGTAATCAGGAACGGCATGAAATACTGCTCCGGGGTGGGCGAGTGAAAAGCCAGCATCATCAGGTAGCCGACATACACCGAGGCGAGCGCCATGATCACGGAAATGACCTGGGTCACGATGGAACCGCCCATTTTATCGGCAATCCAGCCACCTACCGGACGGGTGAGCGCGCCGACAAAGGGGCCGATCCAGGCGTATTGCAGTGCCGAGGGGCCATTCGGGTTCTTGGCGTGCGTCCACACGCCAGTTGTGGCATCCAGGGTGTGGGTTTCCCCGAAAATCACCGAAATCGACAGCGGCAGCGCCATGGAAAAGCCGATGAAGGAGCCGAAAGTGACCACATACAACGCGGTCAGCGACCAGGTGTGCTTGTTTTTGAAGATGGCGAACTGTTTGGCAACGTTTTCCTTCATGGCGCCAAAGGCAGCCAGTTTCATCATCAGCACGGCAGCGATAATATCCAGTGGTACCGCCACCCACATGCTGAACAGCCCCAGCCCGGTCGGTGCCGGCAGGTACAGGTACAGGATGGTGATGGAGGGGATGAAGGCCAGGGTATAAAGGTAGGTGACTTTGGCAAAGGCAACCAGGGGAGAGCCGGTATCGGGCGAAATCGGCTTGAGATTGTTCATGCCGAACCAGCACAGTATTGCCAGCGGCACCAGCGACAGCACCCAGGCAAACCCGGCATTCTGGATCCAGGTGGGGGTACCGGCAGCAATCTTGCCGAAAATCCAGCCGCTGTCAGTGACCAGGGTCATGGGTTCGCCGCCCAGGGCACCGAAAATACCCACCGTCATCACCAGCGGGATAATGATCTGCATGCTGGTGACGCCGAAGTTGCCCAGGCCCGCATTCAGCCCCAGCGCGGTGCCCTGGATGCGCTTGGGGAAGAAGGTGCTGATATTGGACATGGAGCTGGCGAAGTTGCCGCCACCCACGCCCGACCACAGCGCCATGAGCTGGAACGACCACAAGGGCCAGTCCGGGTGTTGCAGCACAATGCCGGTGCCGATCGCCGGTGCCAGCAGCATCGCGGTGGTGAGGAAGATCACATTGCGCCCGCCGGCCAGCCGGATGAAGAAGGAGGACGGAATCCGCATGGTGGCACCCGAAATACCGGCAATCGCCGACAGCGTAAACAGCTCCTCCTGGGTGAACGGAAAGCCGAGATTGAGCATCTGCACGGTGATGATGCCCCACATCATCCACACCGCAAAACCGCATAACAGCGCCGGAATGGAAATCCACAGGTTGCGGTAGGCAATTTTCCTGCCGGTCTGCTCCCAGAACGTGTTGTCTTCCACGTCCCAGTGTTTGATGTCAGCCATGCTGCCTCCTTGTTGAAGCTTGTCAGAACTTGTCAAAAGTGTGGTCAAAAATAATTAAAAATGGCTCAAGCCGACCCGAACCTAGGCAATGGATGCGTCCTGTTTGAGCGGCTGGCTGGGGCGCTGGCCTTCGCGCTCCCGGTAGACGGGCCGTACTTCCGTGAAATACATCCACATCAGCGATACCCACACCACGCCGAACATCAGCATGAAGGCGGAAGAGCGGATGCCGGTCAGGTCCACCAGCGCCCCGAACATGATCGGCATCAGGAAGCCGCCCATGCCGCCGGCCAGCCCGACGATGCCCGAGACCACGCCGATGTTCTGCGGATAATCATCCGAGATGTATTTGAAGACCGAAGCCTTGCCAAGTGCGAACACCACGCCCAGCGTGAACAGCAGGATGGTGAACAGGGTCGGGTTCAGGCCGATATGAAAGGTGCTCGGGCCGTTGACGGTCTGGATGGTAATATCGCTTTGCGGGTAGGACAGGAAAAACAGGCATACCAGGGAAATCCACAACACCCACCAGGTCATGGTGTGAGCACCGAAGCGGTCAGAGAACCAGCCACCCACGGCCCGCAACAAACCGCCGGGGATGCTGAAGGCTGCTGCGAGGAAGGCTGCGGTTTCCAGCCCGAAGCCGTATTCGCTGACGTAGTATTTGGTCATCCACAGCGCCAGCGCCACATAGCCGCCGAACACGATGGAATAATACTGGCTGTAACGCCAGACCCTGGGGTCCTTGAGCGCGGCCAGTTGTTCCCGGATGGAGACGGATTTATCAACTTTGTGGCTGGGGTCACTGAAGGTGAAAAACCAGAACAGCAACGCCGTGACCAGCATCAGTACCGCATAGACCTTGGGCACCATGGTCCAGCCATAGCCGACCACAATAATGGGAGCCAGCAACTTGGTAATGGCAGCTCCCGTGTTGCCGGCACCGAAGATACCCATGGCGGTACCCTGCTGATCCTTGGGAAACCAGCGTGCGCAGTAGGCAATGCCAACGGTAAAGGAACCACCAGCAATCCCGACAAACAGGCCCGTAACCAGCAGCTGCCAGAAACTGGTGGCATAACTGATCAGCCAGATCGGAATCACGGTACAGAGCATGAGCACGAAAAAGACCATGCGGCCACCGTATTTGTCAGTCCACATCCCCAGTGGCAGGCGTACCAGCGAACCGGTCAGCACCGGTGTCGCCACCAGAATGCCGAACTCGGTTTCATTCAGCCCCAGTTGTTCCTTGATGGGAATGCCGATCACGGCAAACATCATCCAGATCATGAAACAGACAGTAAAGGCCAGCGTGCTCATGATCAGCACCGACCAGGCCTTGTAGTTTTGTGTCGACATGAATTGACTCCCCAGGCAGAAAACGGGCAGGTAAAGCGTGTATAAAGGCAGGTACAACCGCTAAAACCCTCACAACGGTTGCGAACAGGCCCATTCTAGGCCGGTCGGGCACCGGGTCCAGTCCCCGGTACCAACAGGGGCCGGCGGCTCCGGAAGCGGAATACCACTTTGGTGGTAGCAAGGTATCCTGTAGCCTGCTGTTTAATCAGCAGAAAAACCAGCCGGCCCCGGCCACAGCAAAAAACCGGCACAAAAGGGGTATAACCAATAATCGGCTATATTCCAACGTGGGGGGTGCCTATAATCAGGTGAACGGTCAGGCATGCAAGGGCAGGTAGAAGACAGGTTGTTGATCCATTTCCTGAAGCACAACAAGGCCGGTCGCAGGCTGATCAACCTGCTGGACCGGGGAAAACTGCAGAGTTCCCTGCTGATCCGGGTCGGCGGCATGCTGGCGGCCATTATCCTGATGGGGCTGGTGGGTCTGTCCGTCTCCTGGATGGTGGCCGATACCGCCCAGGGCAATGGTGCCGCCATCAACATTGCCGGCAGCCTGCGCATGCAGGGCTGGCGCATGGTGGCCCTGCAGGCGCAACAGGACCGGCCCGGCGGGCGTGAAACCCTGCTCGCCGCCATCACCCGCTTTGAGAGCGACCTGAACTCGGCACCAATCCAGTCAGTGCTGCCGACCGATGCCACCAGCCCGCTCAACCAGACCTACCACCAGATTGCGGCCCACTGGCACGCACAGATCCGCCCTGCACTTGAAATATCGCCGGAACAGTCCGTCCTGCCGTCACAGAGTCAGGAAATGAGCGCCTTTGTGGCCCTGATCGACCATCTGGTGAAACAGGTCGAGGAAGCCACCGAAGCCAAAATTTTCGTACTGCGCGTCATTCTCGGGGTCTCCCTCATCGGTACCGCACTGGTGGCGGCCCTGTCGGTTTACCTGCTCAACAGCCTGCTGGTGGTACCGCTCAAGGACCTGCTGGCCCTGACCGGCCAGTTGCGTCAGGGCAATCTGGCCGCCCGGACCACGCTGGCGGGTGAGGATGAAATCGGCCAGCTGGGCGAAGCCTTCAACCTGATGGCGCATGACCTGTCCAAGCTGTATCAGAATCTGGAATCCCGCGTCGAGCAGAAGACCGCCGAGCTGACCCGCAGCAACCGCTCGCTGGACCTCCTGTACCGTTCCATTTCCCGCCTGCACGGCATGACGCCGGACCATACCGTGTTCCATGCCGTGCTCAAGGATGCAGAAAACCTGCTCGGCCTTGAAAACGGAACCCTCTGCCTCATGGAGACGCAGGACAGCGAAGGCCGGATCATCGCCACCACCGGGCCGGATGGTACCAGTCCCCTGTGCGGGGACCAGCGGGACTGTGTGTCCTGCAACTTCAGCGCACCCGGTCATCTGGAACCCCATGCGGACGGTCAGCGCCTGCGCCTGCCCCTCACCAATGCGGACAAGCATTACGGCATGCTGGCGGTGGATATTCCCGCCGGTACCGCCACTGAGCACTGGCAGGTCCAGCTGCTGGAAGCCCTGTCGCACCATATCGGTGTCACCATCGCCTCGGAACAGCGCATCGAGCAGAACCGCCGGGTCTCCCTGCTGGAGGAGCGGGCGGTGATTGCCCGTGAACTGCACGACTCGCTGGCACAGTCACTGGCCTACATGCGCATTCAGGTCAGTCGCCTGCGCCATGCCCTCCGGCAGGGACCGATGGCCGCCACCGAAGATGAGGCCGCCGAGGCACTGGAAGAACTGCGCGAGGGACTGAACAGCTCCTACCAGCAGCTGCGTGAACTGCTGTCCACCTTCCGCCTGCGCATGGAGGATGCCGACCTTGGCCATGCCCTGGAACAGACCGGCAATGAATTTGCAGCCCGGTCCGGGCTGAACATCACCCTCCGGTTCGGTCTCGACCACCTCAGCCTGTCACCACACGAGGAAATCCACCTGCTGCAGATCGTGCGTGAAGCCCTGTCCAATGTGGTCAAGCACGCTCAGGCCGATCAGGCCTGGGTCGTACTGGAACCGGGCGCCGCCGGCGTGGTCTGCCTGCGGGTGGAAGACAATGGCATCGGTATCCGGAAATCGGCAGCCATGCACCATTACGGCATGGCCATCATGGAGGAGCGTGCCCGTGCCCTGCATGGTATGATCCGGTACCTGGCACGTGCGGGTGGCGGGACGGTGGTACAACTGGACTTCATCCCCGGCCACCCCAGACCCGCCATGCCGGAAACAAGGACTCACCATGCCGCCTGACACCCCCCAACGCCTGCTGATTGTCGATGACCATCCCCTGTTCCGCAAAGGGGTACGCTATCTGGTCAACATGGTGACGGGTTTCACCATTGTTGGTGAAGCCTCATCCGGACAGGAAGGCATCGACATGGCAGCAGCACTGGAGCCAGACATGATCCTGCTTGACCTGAACATGCGGGACATGAGCGGGATCGAGGTTCTGAAAGCTGTCAAGGCCAGTGGGGCCGATAGCCGGGTGGTGATGCTCACCGTATCCGATCAGGCTGATGACTTGGTGACGGCCCTGCGCTCCGGTGCGGACGGCTACCTGCTCAAGGAAATGGAGCCGGAGGCTCTGGTGGAGAAGCTGGCCGAAGCCGCTGCCGGGCAAATCACCCTCACCGAACGCCTCATCAACCTGCTGGCACACGCCATGCGCCATGACGCACTCCGCCCCTCAACCCCTTCTGAAGCCGGGCTGACCGAACAGGAGCAGCGTATTTTGGAGCTGATCGCCGCCGGCAAAAGCAACAAGCTGGTGGCGCGTGCCCTCGGTATTGCCGAAGGCACGGTCAAGGTGCATGTCAAGCACCTGCTACGCAAGCTGGGCCTGCGCTCACGGGTGGAGGCAGCGGTCTGGTATGTGGAGCAGCAGAAATAAGCTTGTGCCTGTCGATTGACTTCAGCAAGCTTTTCTAATTCGGCACTGCTGGCGTGTTTGAACGATGGTATCCTCCAACGCTATTGGACCAGAATGCCAGACAAATTGTCCAGGCGGGTATTGATACAGACTGTTAACCGGCCAGCCATACCAGCCCCTGCAGCAGTACCCAGCCGGCCAGTCCGGCCAGCACATCATCCAGCATGATTCCCAGTCCACCCGCAACCCGGCGGTCAAACCAGCGGATCGGCCACGGCTTCCAGATGTCAAATACCCGAAACAGCATGAAACCGGTCATGACCCAGAACCCGCCTGCCGGTGCCGCTGTCATGGTGATCCAGAATCCGACAAACTCGTCCCAGACAATCCCGCCATGATCATGCACACCCAGACGCCGGGAAGACTCGCCGCACAGCCACACCCCGATACCGAAAGCCAGTGCAACCACGGCCACATAGGCCCACAACGGCAGCAGGGCCAGCATCAGGTATAAAGGAATGGCGGCCAGGGTACCGAAAGTACCGGGCGCATGGGGTGCCAGGCCACTGCCCAGACCGAAAGCCAGCCAGTGTACCGGCGAACTGAAAACCGTGCGGGCCAGACTCATGCTTTCCCGGCTCCTGACAGGGGCTGCCCGGCCAGACGCAGGGCCAGTTCCAGCAGCTCATCCCACAGCCGCTGCTCCTGATGCGGGACATCGCGTCCCACCCCCTTGCTGTGCTGGTCCAGCAGCGCCAGCCGGCGGTAGAATCCGGCCCAGCCTGCCGGCGACACCCCCTGCATGCGGCGTACGGCCTGCTGGAACAGGGCCTGACGGGCTTT
Source organism: Thiothrix sp. (assembly GCA_020442915.1). Taxonomy (GTDB): domain Bacteria; phylum Pseudomonadota; class Gammaproteobacteria; order Thiotrichales; family Thiotrichaceae; genus Thiolinea. Next base: position 43,026 of record JAGRJD010000033.1, read on the forward strand.
GGGCATGCGTTGCAGCAGGGCCTGGAAAGAACGTCCGTTAGCCTGATTCACACAGGCCGTATTGAGCTGGCGCAACAGGTCCGCCAGTGCCCAGACCAGCAGGGGCATGGCACTGCCTTCCTGCTGCTGCACCTGCAGGATATGCCGGATCCGGGCCGGCTTCGCTCCCAGCACGGCCTCGGCCAGATCAAACACGCTGAAGCGCGAACTGTCGGCAACTGAAGCCAGCACCTGTTCCAGCCCAATGGCACCACGCCCGTGCAGCAGCTGCAGTTTACTGATTTCCTGATCTGCTGCCAGCAGGTTGCCCTCGATACGCTCACTCAGGTAGCGCACCGCCTGCTCATCGGCCTGCAGCCCGGCGGCCCGCATGCGCCGTGCCACCCAGCCCTGGGTCTGGGCTGCCGACAGTGTCCATACCTGCACCATGACCCCGACCGCCAGCACGGCCTTGACCCAAGCGGCATTGCGCCCGGACCGGTCCAGCCGCCCACAGCGGATCAGCAGTACCTTGTCCGGGGGCGGGTTTTCAAGGTATTGCTGCAGGGCCTTGCTGCCCGCCATTCCGGGTTTGGCCTGCAGGCGCAAATCCAGCAGTTTGCGTTCGGCAAACAGCGACAGTGCACCGGCCTCCAGCTGCAGATGGCTCCAGTCAAACGCATTGTCAACCTGCAACAGCATCCGATCGGCATAACCTGCTGTCACGGCCGCCCTGCCAATGGCCCCCGCCACCTCCATCAGCTGCAACGGCTCATCACCACTGACCAGATAAACCGGCTTCAGGCCATGAGCCAGATGCTCATCAATCTGGTCTGCACGTACCTGCATCGGCCCCTACTCCCGTCTGTCCCCGAAAAATCCCCATACTGCTCACCCCGTTTCCATTTGTCCCGACTTTGACAAACCCCGTCCTGCGGGTTGCTGAATTCCACCTGCCGGCGCCGGATACTGTGACTGTCGCTTGCCATCACCCCCGAAACCGCATCATGCCACTGACCAATCTGCACAGCTACCATTACCGGCAACTGTTCCAGAGCGCCACCGCCCTGCCGCGTCAATGGTATGACCGGCTCAACAACCGCTACTGCCTGCTGCCCGCCTACCGCCATACAAGGCAGCACCAGCCGGCCCATACCATATCACTGAGCGAAGCCCTGTACCCGGAAAATTTCCGGCCCTCGCCGCCCCCGACCCGGCGCCCGCCGGTCACACTGGAAGGCCGGTCATGGCACACCGCTACCACCACACCCCCGGCTGCACCGGGCACCGAAACACCGGCAGTACAGCCCCCACCGTCCACCCGAGCGGCAACAGCAAAAACACCGCCAGCCCGGAAAAAGGTTGTCTGGCGCAAGGGGCACGGGCTGATTGAGCGGGTCGACAAACTGAGTGGTGAAATTTTTCATCTGGTGGAGATCGAAACCTGAAATACCGCCATGGCCACCCTCCACAAAATAATCATCGGAAAAACCGGCAGACTGCAGCATCAAAAAATATTTTCCGGTACAATCCGCTCCGATATTTTCCTCTCCATGACAGACATTATGCGGGTATTTGATCCAACATCGGTGATACGGTCCCTGCTGGCTCTTGTGCCGGGCATTCCGCTGGCCGGCTGCCTTGTCACCGGCACGGACAGTGATCCGGTGGCCATTGCCAGCCGTGTGGCCGGCCCCGACTTTTCCCTGACCTGCATGGCCGAAGTACTGCGCCCGGCAGTGTTTACTGAACAGGATAAACATGTACCGGTGACGGACAACGTTCTGGAGCTGAGCAAGATACCCAGCACCATCAGCCATCATGACATCCGTATCCAGACTGAGCCGGCCCGCTTTGCCCATGAACAGGTTGCTTCCGAATTTGTGGAACGCACCGAAAAAATCCGCATCATGGACGAACGTATCGAGCTGGATGTCGTGCCACCGGTGTACCGCACCGCCACCAAGCAGATCAAGCTTTCCGACCCCCGGACCCGCTGGAAACCGGGCTGTCGTGCTGAGGGTGACGGCAATGCCGCCACCTGTCTGGAAACCACCCCGGCCCGCTATACCAGCGTCACCCAGACCCTGGTCGACGTACCGGCCCGCGTGGTACAAACGCGCATTCCGGCTGAATACATGGAAGTCCAGCGCCTCATCCGCATCAAAACCGGACAGGGCACCGGCATCATCCCGGCCAGATACCGCACCATCCAGGTCAGGCGGGTCAGCAAACCCTGGCAGATCCGGGTCAGCAGGCAGGTTCCCCAAACATCCCGAACCTTTCATCTCCACCTGAAGCAGCGCCCCGAGCAACTGCTGAAAATGCCGGCCCTCTGCACTGACAGGCTGCAACCCGGCCAGCTGCGGCACATCCAGCTGAAACTGCAGCAGGCAGGCTACCTCAGCACCATCACCGGAACACTGGACACCCTTACCCTGAGCGCCCTGCACCGGTACCAGCATGACAACCAGCTGGCCGCCGGCGCCTTTACCCGCGAAACCCTGAACCACATGGCACTGCTGGACCAATAGCCGCAGAAAAGACTTTCCGTTAAACTCCATCGCAGACTCATCGGGTTATCAGAAGGAGCCAACATGACACAACAAAACCGCATTCTGATCGGCAGGGGCGACAAGCAGCAGCTATTCCTCAACCCCCGCTATGCCAACCGGCACGGCCTCATTGCCGGAGCCACCGGTACCGGCAAGACCGTCACCCTGCAGATACTGGCCGAGGGTTTTTCCCGCCTCGGCGTTCCGGTTTTCATGGCCGACATCAAGGGCGACCTGAGCGGCATTGCGGCTGCCGGTACGGAAAACCCCCGGGTCAGCCAGCGCATTACCGACATCGGCATTCCGGATTTCCGCTTTGAGGGCTGCCCAACCGTGTTCTGGGACCTGCCCGGTGTTCAGGGGCATCCGGTGCATGCCACGCTATCGGACATGGGGCCCCTGCTGCTGTCACGCCTGCTGGAACTGAATGAAACCCAGGACGGCCTGCTCAATATCGCCTTCAAGTTTGCTGACGATCAGGGCATGCTGCTGCTGGACCTCAAGGACCTGCGTGCGATCCTGCGGTTCATGGGCGAAAACCAGAAGGAGTTCCAGCACACCTACGGCAATGTCAGCTCAGCGTCGATCGGTGCCATCCAGCGCCGCCTGCTGATACTGGAGCAGCAGGGTGCTGAAGGCTTTTTCGTCGAACCGGCACTGGACCTCCAGGATTTCATGCACACGGCACCCAGCGGGTATGGCCAGATCAACATCCTCGCTGCCGACAGGCTGATGCTGACCCCGAAGCTGTATGCAACTTTTCTGCTCTGGCTGCTGTCGGAACTGTTCGAGACCCTGCCGGAAGTCGGGGACCAGGACAAACCCCGCATGGTGTTTTTCTTCGATGAGGCCCATCTCCTGTTTGATGATGCCCCATCCATTCTGGTCGACAAGGTGGAACAGGTGGTGAGACTGATCCGCTCCAAGGGTGTCGGCATCTATTTCGTGACCCAGAATCCCCTCGACATCCCGGAGTCGGTGCTGGGGCAGCTCGGCAACCGCATCCAGCACGCCCTGCGGGCCTTCACCCCCAAAGACCAGAAGGCGGTACGGGCGGCAGCCCAGACCTTCCGCACCAATCCGGAACTGGATACCGAAACGGCCATTACCGAACTGGGGGTCGGCGAGGCACTGGTATCGGTGCTGGAAGACGGGGGCATTCCCGGCATGGTGCAACGCACCCTGATCCGGCCACCCCGATCCCGCATCGGGCCGCTGTCGGCGGGTGAACGCGCCACGCTGCTGCGCCAGAGCCCGTTTGCCGGGCGTTATGACACGGTAGTCGACCGCGAATCCGCCTACGAAATACTGCAGGCCCGGGCCGAAAAACTGGCGCAGGACAACCTGCGTCTGGAGCAGGAAAAAACAGCCGCCCGGCGCTATCAGGCCCCAGCCCGCAGCAGCTCCCGCCAATCCACCGGCGAGGCTTTCATCAACAGCATGGCCCGTACCGTAGGAACCCGGCTGGGGCAGCAGATCGTGCGCGGCATCCTCGGCTCCCTGTTTCGGGGAAGATAACGCTGCAGTGCCGCAATAATGCTGCATCATACCCCAAAAGGGGGTAAACTTGCCCGATCATGTCACCAATTGCCGCGAAATGCTCTTTTGCCTGGTCCGGCATTCTTCTGCAACTTCAAGGCCGGAATCATCCAGCAGGTTTCGGGCATATTGCGCAGAATACAGGCAGTAAAGTCACATTGGAACCCGCGGCTGGTGAGGTCACCGACCATCATACCGCACAGTAAACCAGGAAAAATCCATGATGGATGTTCGTAAAATCAAGAAACTGATTGATCTGCTTGAAGACAGCCATATTGCTGAAATCGAGATCAAAGAAGGTGAAGATTCCGTGCGCATCAGCCGCACCGGCTCTGCCCTGCCCCCCATGCCTGCGGCCATGTATCAGCCGTCTCCGGTTTTCCCCGGCCCGGCAATAGCCCCCCCGGCGGCTCCCGCAGCACAGGATGCGGCAGAAGACGGTGGAGAGCGCCTGCCCAAAGGCCACGCCGTCACCTCTCCCATGGTGGGCACTTTCTACCGCGCCTCATCCCCCACCGCCAAACCCTTTGTCGAAGTCGGACAGGAAGTCAGGACCGGCGATACCTTGTGCATCATCGAGGCCATGAAGATGCTGAACCAGATTCAGGCCGACAAAAGCGGGACGGTTAAAGCCGTTCTGGTGGAAAACGAACAGCCGGTTGAGTATGGCCAGCCCCTGATGATCATTGACTGAGGCAAGCCCATGGCCATGCTCAAAAAAGTGCTGATTGCCAATCGCGGGGAGATTGCCCTGCGTATCCTGCGTGCCTGTCGTGAACTGGGCATCAAAACCGTTGCCGTGCACTCGACCGCAGACCGGGACCTGAAACACGTACGGCTGGCCGATGAGTCGGTCTGTATCGGTCCGGCCCGCTCCACGGAAAGCTACCTCAATATTCCGGCCCTGATCAGTGCTGCGGAAGTCACCGGTGCCGATGCCATTCATCCGGGTTACGGCTTTCTGTCGGAAAATGCCGACTTTGCTGAACAGGTGGAGTCCAGCGGTTTCATTTTCATCGGCCCGCGTGCGGAAACCATCCGCCTGATGGGAGACAAGATTTCCGCCAAGCAGGCCATGCTGGAGGCACGGGTTCCCTGTGTACCGGGCTCGGACGGCGCCATTCCCGATTCCGAAGCCGAGTGCCTGGCCATGGCTGAAGCCATCGGCTATCCGGTCATCATCAAGGCCACCGGCGGCGGTGGCGGGCGCGGCATGCGCGTGGTGCAGAAAGCCGCCGAACTGGTCAGCACCATTGCCATGACCCGCTCGGAAGCCAAAGCGGCTTTCGGCAATGATGTGGTCTACATGGAAAAATACCTGGCCCATCCGCGCCATATCGAATTTCAGGTGCTGGCCGACGAATATGGCAATGCCATTCACCTGTGTGAACGCGACTGCTCCATGCAGCGCCGGCACCAGAAAGTGGTGGAAGAAGCCCCGGCTCCCGGCCTGAGCGATGAAGAACGGCAGCGCATCGGTGCACGGGTGGCGGAAGCCTGCCGCCGGATCGGTTATCGGGGTGCCGGGACCTTCGAGTTCCTGTATGAAAACGGCGAGTTCTATTTCATTGAAATGAATACACGCCTGCAGGTGGAGCACCCGGTCACGGAGCTGATCACCGGGGTGGATATGGTCAAGCAGCAGCTTCTGATCGCGGCTGGCGAAAAACTGCAGCTGCGTCAGGAAGACATCAAACCGCACGGCCATGCCATCGAGTGCCGCATCAACGCCGAAGATCCGAGCACCTTTGCCCCCTCACCCGGACGCATCACCCGTTACCACCCACCGGGCGGTCTCGGTATCCGTGTCGATACCCACATTTATTCCGACTACGTTGTACCGCCTTATTATGATTCCATGATCGGCAAGCTGATCGTGCATGGTGAAGACCGGGAAACCGCCCTGAACCGTATGAACGGAGCGCTGACCGAAATGCTGATTGAAGGCATCAAGACCAACATTCCGCTGCAGCGGCGCATCATGACCGACACCAATTTCCGCAAGGGCGGTACCGACATCCACTATCTGGAAAAGAAACTGGGCATTCAATGACCTGGCAACAAATCACCTGTCAGACTACCAGCCAGCACCAACAGGCCCTGAGCGAGCTGCTGGAGACAGCTGGTGCCGCATCCGTCACCCTGCAGGATGCCGCCGACCAGCCGCTGCTGGAACCATTACCCGGTGAAACACCGCTGTGGGACCACATCATGGTCACCGGCCTGTTCCCTGCCAGCCAGGACCTCACGGGCGTCCTGCTGCAACTGGAACTTCAGCGTGCCGCCTGGTCCCTTGTCAGCATCCGGCTGGAAACACTGGAAGACCGTCCCTGGGTGCGCGAGTGGATGGAGCAGTTCCAGCCCATGCGCTTCGGCAAGCACCTGTGGATCTACCCGAGCTGGACCACACCACCTCAGGATGCCGCCATCAAAATCCTGCTGGATCCCGGTCTGGCCTTCGGTACCGGCACCCACCCGACCACGGCGCTGTGTCTGGAGTGGCTGGATGGTGCCGACCTTGCGGGCAAAACCGTGCTGGATTATGGCTGTGGTTCCGGCATTCTGGCCATTGCAGCCCTGAAGCTGGGGGCTGCCAGCGTGCTTGCGGTTGATATTGATCCGCAGGCACTGCAGGCCACTGCTGACAATGCCCGCCGTAACGGCATCCATCCCGGTGCGGAGCTGCTGACCGCCCTGCCCGAGGAGTGCCAGCTACAGGCCTATGATGTGGTAGTGGCCAATATCCTTGCCAACCCGCTGATCAAACTGGCACCCACCCTGCTGGGTGCCCTGCGTCCCGGCGGGCAGCTGGCCCTGTCCGGTATTCTCGCCAGCCAGGCAGATCTGATCAGGAAAGCTTACGCACCGGCACTGCGGGCGTCGTCTGTTGCAGTGCAGGATGAATGGCTACGCTTTACCGGAGGGAAAATCTGACAGATTAACCGGAATTTTACCCCGCCTGTCCCCGCAAAAGTGAATTTTTTGACCTGTTACCTGCATAATTGGGCAGATATGGATCACTGCCTTTATGTGCAGCGTTCTATAATCAGAATACAATAAGCAGGCTGTTGGAAGCATTTCACTATTGACCACTCAAGCAGTAGATCATCATGTACACCCAGTGTAGTCATTGCAAGGCTGTCTTTCGTGTCACCATGAAAGAGCTGACAGCAGCGCAGGGGCTGCTGCGCTGCGGGGAGTGCGACACCATTTTTGATGCCATGAAGGCACTCAGCACGACCATACCGGAAGAAAGGAAGTTTGCCGGCCAGACACATGATCCGAGCGTTCTGGGTGACCTGAAACCACCCGGAGCCGACAACAACATCCGCGTACTGCCCGGTCGCTCAAAAACCAGCCATGAGCAGCCGGAAAAGACCGCACCCGCACGCCGGAGAAAGTCCAGTAAACTGCTGGTTGCCAGCCTCGCCATTCTGGGCCTGCTGCTGGTTCTGCAGCTGGCCCTGTTCGGAGCCCGGGGCTGGGCTGACAAAAATCCCTTTTTCGCCAAACTGTCACAAAGCATCTGTACCTTGGTCGGGTGCCAGTCACCCGCCCCCAGGGACCTCAGGCAGATCAAAATGCTCAGCCACAGCGTTTACACGCATCCAAACTCCCCCAACGTACTGATCATCAGCAGCTCGATTGAAAACGAAGCCAGCTTTGAACAACCTTATCCGATGCTGGAAATCAGCTTTCTGAACAATAACGCCCAGGTTGTGGCCCTGCGCCGCTTCCGTCCGGAAGAATACCTCAGTGCAGAGATGGCCACCCAGCTCATGCCGCCCGGCCTGCCAAGAGCGTTTTCACTCAACATTGCCGATCCGGGTGACAAGGCGGTACGTTTTCAACTGAACCTTTTATGAACATGACCATGGAGTACCTGATACTGACCGGAACCGGGAAAGTCTATTACCCAAATCAAGGATGAAAATCATGCCAAACAGGAAAAATTTCGTTATAATGCCGCGCCTCAAAGCCAGGGCAGGCCACAATCAGACACGATCTCACTTCCGAAGTCACTAAATAATTGATTCCATTGAATCACCTTTCAGGAGAAAAAATAATGACCGCTGACAACGTAGCCTATCTCAGACGGAAAGCAGCGTTACCTGTTGAAGGAATTGATCCCTACATTCCAGAAGATGGCGAAGCGTACATGAGTGACAACCAGCTGAAGCACTTCCGGGATATCCTGGTGGCCTGGAAGCTGGCCCTGATGGAGGAGGTTGACCGTACTGTCGGCCACATGAAGGAAGAGGCCAGCAACTTTTCCGACCCGGCAGACCGCGCCACCCAGGAGGAGGAGTTTGCCCTGGAACTGCGTGCCCGCGACCGGGAGCGCAAACTGATCCGCAAGATCGACAACACCATTTCGCGCCTGGATGAAGGCGATTACGGCTACTGTGATGCCTGTGGGGTCGAAATCGGCCTGCAGCGCCTGGAAGTCCGTCCAACCGCCGACCTGTGCATTGACTGCAAGACCACCCAGGAAATCAAGGAAAAGCAGCTCGCCTCCTGACAGTGTGAGTTACAGAGGCCGTTTTGCACCCTCACCCACTGGCCGTCTGCACTTCGGCTCCCTGCTGACGGCGACGGCCAGTTATCTGGAAGCACGCAGCCAGGGCGGCACATGGCTGTTGCGCATTGAAGATCTGGATACAACACGCATTCACCCCGAAACCACCCAGGCCATTATCCGGACACTGGCCCTGCATGGCTTTGTCTGGGATGAAAACATCCTTCACCAAAGCCGGCGGCTGGCACTTTACCAGCAGGCCTTACAGGCCCTCAACCACCGACACCTCACCTATCCCTGCACCTGCTCCCGCAGCACCCTGCAGCAACAGGCCCGCACTGGTGCACATGGCCTCATTTATCCCGGTACCTGCCGCCACCGGCAGGCTGTTCCGGACGGACGCCGACACGCCATCCGCATCCGGGTTCCGGATCGGGACATCTGCTTCACCGATCAGGTTCAGGGACTGTTCTGCCAGAATCCGGCCCTGGCGCTGGGTGATTTTGTGCTGCGGCGGGCTGACGGCATTTTTGCCTACCAGCTGGCGGTGGTTGTGGATGACGCCGCACAGGGCATTACCCATGTGGTACGCGGTGCCGACCTGCTGGACAATACCCCGCGCCAGTACTACCTGCAGGAACAGCTGGGGCTGGCACAGCCACAGTATGCCCATATCCCGCAAGCCTGCAACGCCCAGGGACAGAAACTCAGCAAGCAGACCCTTGCCGTGGCCCTGGAGTCGAATCAGGCCCTTGCCAGCCTGTGCCGGGTCTGGAACGCACTGAACCAGCCTCCGCTGCAGGCCGGTGATTTCAGCTCGGTGCGGGAATTCTGGGACCATGCCATCCGCCACTGGGCACTCAAACGGGTCGCGGGAACACTCAGGCTGGCACAGGCATTTTGAGCAGCAGCACCACGGCATGTGCTGCAATGCCCTCTTCCCGCCCGGTGAAACCCAGACGCTCGGTGGTGGTGGCCTTGACATTGACCTGTCCGGCCTGGCAAGCCAGATCCACCGTCAGATGAGCACGCATGGTTTCGATATGGGGAGCCAGTCTGGGCTTCTGGGCAATCACGGTACAATCCAGATTACCCAGCACATAACCCTGTGCCTGCACCAGGGCAAAAACGCGGCGCAGCAGAAGGCGGCTGTCAACATTGGCAAACGTGCTGTCCGTGTCCGGAAAATGGTGGCCGATGTCACCCAGTGCCAATGCACCAAGCAAGGCATCACAGACCGCGTGCAACAATACATCGCCGTCGGAGTGTGCCAGAAAGGCTTTATTGTGCGGGATGCTCACTCCCCCCAGCATCAGGTGGCCCCCCTCACAAAACGCATGCACATCAAAACCATGCCCGATCCGCATCATTGCCGCGCTACTCCTCTTCCTCAGCCAGACGCCGCCTCAGCAAAAAGCCGGCCAGCTCCAGATCAGCAGGGCGGGTGATCTTGATATTGGCGGCACGCCCTTCCAGCAGGCGCGGATGCAAACCGGCCTGCTCCAGTGCCGAAGCCTCGTCGGTTACGGCCAAGCCGTTCTGCAATGCCTGCTGCAAAGCCGCATGCAGCACCCTCAGGCGCGCCAGCTGGGGTGTCTGGGCATGCCAGAGCCGTTCGCGGCTTTCGGTACAGGCCACATGGCGACCGTCAGCACCGGCACGCTTCATGGTGTCCTGCACCGGCAGGGCCAGCAGCGCACCGCAATCGGCACAGGATTCCGCTGCGCTGAGCATCAGGGCCAGATCCGCCGCTGACAGGCAGGGACGGGCCGCATCATGGACCAGCACCACCTGATCCGGACTCACGCCCGGCTGCTGCAGCAGGAACGCCAGCCCCCTGAGCACGGAATCAGCCCGCTCCGCCCCGCCTGTCACCGTCATGACCGGCTGCACCAGCCGGGCCCTGACCTGCGGCCACCAACCGTCATCCGGACTCACCACCACGACAATACCCTGAATACCGGGGTGTCCCAGAAAACAGTCCAGGGTATGCTCCAGCACGGTCTGCCCCTGCAGTTCCAGATACTGCTTGGGGCAAGCGGTCTGCATGCGCGTTCCGATACCGGCAGCCGGAATCACGACCCAGACACGGCTACTCGGCACGGGGCATCTCCTCCTCCCCGGTTTCCGGCAGGATCACCACGGAGGATGGCTGTTGCTCACCACGCAGGATGACCTGATAAAAAGTCTCGCCCTGCTTGATCATGCCCAGCTCACTGCGGGCATGATCCTCAATGGCTTCCGTATCACGGTTGATTTCGGAGACATCGGCCTCCAGCTGCTGGTTACGGTTCAGCTGTGCCTCATTCTGCTCCTGCTGATGCGCAATCTGGGCTTCCAGTTCCCAGATGGATGGCAGACTGCCGGCACCGAACCACAGGCGCAGGAACAGTGCCAGCGCCAGCAGGGACACCAGAACAAACAGGATACGGGTAACATTCATGTCATGATCCCGGACGGCTCGGAAAGGCGGAATCCGTGCCGCCACCCAAGCCCGGCAGATAAATGATACCCCGACACCTGTTCATCAACCCAGACGGCTGAAGGCCGAGCGCCCGGCAAACCGGCCCTTATCGCCCAGTTGCCCGGCGATGCGCAGCAGCTGGTTGTATTTGGCAATGCGGTCGGAACGTGACAGCGAGCCGGTCTTGATCTGACCGGCATTCGTCGCCACGGCAATGTCGGCAATGGTGGTGTCCTCGGTTTCACCAGAGCGGTGCGAAACCACGGCGGTGTAACCGGCCCGGTGTGCCATCTCGATGGCCTGCAGGGTTTCGGTCAGGGTGCCGATCTGGTTGACCTTGATCAGAATCGAGTTGGCAATGTGCTTTTCAATGCCTTCAGCCAGAATACGGGTATTGGTGACAAACAGGTCATCCCCGACCAGCTGTACCCGGTCGCCCAGCTTCTGCGTCAACAGCGCCCAGCCGGCCCAGTCATCTTCAGCCATGCCATCCTCAATGCTGATGATCGGATACTGACGCACCCAGCCACCCAGATAGTCGGCAAACCCTTCCGCGTCAAAGCTGCGTCCTTCAGACTCCAGCACGTAACGCCCATCCTGATAAAATTCGGAGCTGGCCACATCCAGACCCAAATAGATGTCGCTGCCGGCCTTGAAACCGGCCTGGTCAACCGCTTCCAGAATCACCTCGATGGCCTCCTCATTCGAGGAAAGGTCGGGGGCGAAGCCGCCTTCATCACCAACAGCAGTATTGAGGCCACGTTTTTTCAGCACCGATTTCAGGGTATGAAATACCTCGGCACCATAACGGATGGACTCGGCCATATCGGCAGCCCCGACCGGCAGGATCATGAATTCCTGCAGATCCACACTGTTGTCGGCATGCTCACCGCCATTGATGATGTTCATCATCGGCACCGGCAGCATATAGCTGTCAGCCTGCCGGATGGACTGGTACAGGGGCAGCCCGCGCTCACGGGCAATGGCATGGGCATTGGCCAGCGAAACCGCCAGCAGCGCATTCGCCCCCAGACGTGCCTTGTTCTCGGTGCCATCCAGCGCAAGCATGCGCTCATCCAGAGCCGTCTGGTCGGCAGCCTCCATACCGGTGACGGCAGCCGCGATTTCACCATTCACATGGGCAACGGCCTTCTGAACCCCCTTGCCCAGAAAGCGGGGGCCGCCATCGCGCAGCTCAATCGCCTCGCGGCTGCCGGTGGAGGCTCCAGAGGGAACGGCGGCACGGCCCAGCGCACCACTGGCCAGCAGCACTTCGGCCTCAACGGTCGGGTTGCCACGGGAGTCAATGATCTCCCGCGCAGTTACAGCGTTAATTTCAGACATGAGTCAATTTCCCAAAACAAAAACGGTTGCCTTTCCTCTCAGGCCACCTGAACACCCAAATCACCCGGACACAGCCAGCCGGCGGCTCAAAGCGAGGCTTCAATAAAACCCTGTGCCTTCACCACCCGGTCAATGGCCAGCAGGGACTGCAGCAGTTCCTCCATGCGATCCAGCGGCCAGGAATTGGGGCCGTCACTCAGGGCATGGGCCGGATCAGGGTGTGATTCCATGAACAGCCCGGCCACACCGGCAGCTACTGCCGCCCGGGCCAACACCGGCACATGCTCGCGCTGGCCACCCGAGCGGCTGCCCTGCCCGCCCGGCAACTGGACCGAGTGGGTGGCATCAAACACTACCGGACAGCCGGTGGCACGCATGACGGCCAGACCGCGCATGTCCGATACCAGATTATTATAACCAAAGGAATAGCCGCGCTCACAGACCATAATCTGTAGATTGCCAGTGGCGCGTGCCTTCTCCACCACGTTGCCCATGTCCCAGGGGGCCAGAAACTGCCCCTTTTTGATATTGACAGGCCGGCCCGCACGCGCCACCGACTGGATGAAATTGGTCTGGCGGCACAGGAAAGCCGGGGTCTGCAGCACATCCACCACACTGGCGACCTCATCCATGGGCGTGTCCTCGTGCACATCGGTCAGGACCGGCACCCCGACTTCGGCCTTCACCCGCGCCAGAATGCGCAGGCCCTCCTCCAGCCCCACACCGCGCGGGCTGGTATGGGAGGAGCGGTTGGCCTTGTCAAACGAAGACTTGTAGATGAACGGAATGCCAAGCCGGGCGGTCATTTCCTTGAGTGCCTGCGCCGTTTCCAGCGCCAGCTTTTCGGTTTCAATGGCACAGGGGCCGGAAATCAGGAAGAACGGTTGCGAAAGCCCGACCTCAAAACCACACAGCTGCATTACACACCTCCGAACTGGCGCTGTTCATGAAAGGCTCGTGCGGCCCGGACAAAGCTGCTGAACAGGGGATGTCCCTGGCGCGGGCGTGAAGTGAATTCCGGATGGAACTGGCAGGCAACAAACCAGGGATGTACGGTCTGCGGCAGTTCGATCATCTCTACCAGCGACGCCCCGGCAGCGTTTTCGACGGAGCTGGCGGAAAACACCAGACCGCACGCTTCCAGCCGGGAGCGATAATGGTTGTTGAATTCGTAACGGTGGCGATGCCGCTCCACGACCGAGTCCGCAGCGTAAATTTCATGGGCCAGCGTATTGTCAACCAGCTGGCAACTCTGCCCGCCCAGACGCATGGTACCGCCCAGATCGGAATTCCGGCTGCGCTGCTCCAGACGCCCGTCCTGCATCCACTCGGTAATCAGGCCAATCACCGGATGCGGTGTTTCCGGCACAAACTCGGTACTGTTCGCATCCTGCAGCTCGGCACAGTGGCGGGCATATTCAATCACGGCCACCTGCATCCCGAGGCAGATACCCAGATAGGGAATCCGGTTTTCGCGCGCATGACGCACGGCACTGATCTTGCCTTCCACCCCCCGGCGTCCGAACCCGCCCGGTACCAGAATGGCATCCGCCATGCCCAAGGCTTCCTGCTCGGAAGCGCCTTCACCCGATTCCAGCTGTTCAGCGTCAATATAACGGATGTTGACCCGGGTTCCGGTGTGGATACCGGCATGGGTCAGGGCCTCATTCAGGGACTTGTAGGATTCGGTCAGGTCCGTGTACTTGCCGACCATGGCCACGGTAATCTCCGCTTCCGGAAACTCCATGGCACTGATGACGTTGCGCCACTCGGACAGGTCCGCCTCGGGCACATCAGACAACCCGAATTTCTCGGTCACGATACGGTCCACCTTCTGGGCATGCATGGCCAGCGGCATCTTGTAGATGTTGTCCATGTCAAGCGCGGAAATGACGGCCCGCTCCTCGACATTGGTGAACAGGGCGATCTTCCTGCGCTCATTCTCCGGAATCGGGCGGTCACTGCGGCACAGCAGGATATCGGGCTGGATGCCGATGGAGCGCAGCTCCTTGACCGAGTGCTGGGTCGGTTTGGTTTTCAGTTCACCCGCCACGGCGACATAAGGCAGCAGGGTCAGGTGAATGAAGAGCGCATGCGATACCCCTTCCTCCACCCGCATCTGGCGGATGGCTTCCATGAATGGCAGTGATTCAATATCCCCGACCGTACCGCCAATCTCGACCATGGCAATATCGGCATCGCCAGCCCCGGCCCGGATGCAGCGCTTGATTTCGTCGGTAATATGGGGAATGACCTGTACCGTAGCCCCCAGGTATTCGCCCTGGCGCTCCTTGCGGATCACGTTCTCGTAAATGCGCCCGGTCGTGAAATTGTTGAGCTTGCTGGCCTTGAAGCCGACGAAGCGCTCGTAATGGCCCAGGTCCAGGTCGGTTTCCGCCCCGTCCTCGGTCACAAACACCTCTCCATGCTGGAACGGGCTCATGGTACCGGGGTCGACATTGATATAGGGGTCCAGCTTCATCATCGTGATCCGAAGGCCGCGTGCCTCCAGAATGGCGCCCAGTGAGGCAGCCGAAATGCCCTTGCCAAGCGAAGAGACCACGCCACCGGTAATGAATATGTATCGTGCCATAGAAAAGCCGTCCACCATTTGACAGAGGGTCAGAATGGGAGCGCATGCTAACACAGACCAACGGTTTGCCAAAGCAGATGATTTTTACTCAGCGTGGGTTCAGTTGCGCTGCCCTAAAATGGGTTACATGATTTCAGCGGATGTCTCAAATAATCAAAATGAGCTTTCCGGTAGCCAGACGCCTTGAGATCATGACTCCTCCTCCGATCAAGACGTACTCTCCTCCTACTGTCTTGGCGTCTGGCTTCCCGAACGCTTACTGGCGTCCGAGGTGATCTTTAAGGATTGCGTAGATTTCCGGCCTGTTGCCCTTCATCTCCTCCACACTCAAACCTTCCAGTGAATGCGGGTACTTCAACCAGTCTGCCGTGGCATGCAGGTAGTAATGCGGCTCAAAATCCACCTGCCTGCGGGCAGGCTTGTAATAAGGTACCGCCACCCGGATATCTTCCGGGGTATTGCGGCGGGTCTTGCGACGCAGCTCCTGTAGGATGGCCTCAACCGAACGCCCGGTATCGAATACATCATCCACAATCAGTACCCGGTCCGTGTGCTGGACATTCTTGACCAGATAGTTGAGGCCGAACACCCTGACCTCGCGGGCCTGATGGTCAATACCGCTGTAGGAAGCAGTCCGGATGGCAATATGGTCAGTGTGGATGCCATGAAAATCCAGGTATTCCTGTACCGCCACCCCGATCGGCACCCCGCCGCGCCAGACCGCAATCATGAAGGTGGGCCGGAACCCGCTTTCCAGCACGCGGGCCGCCAGCCGGAATGAATCCTCCAGCAGCCCCTGGGCTGACAGATACTGTTTGTGCATAAGCCCGTAGACCCTTCCAAATTATTGTATAGTGTCCACCTTTACCCCCACTGACAAGAGGCTTGCCATGGAAAAACGCTTTCTGGATGAAGAAACCCTGATTCTGGATGCGTTCCGGCTCGGGGTCCGGATTTTTGAAAGCGGCTTCCGGCCTACCTTCATTGTCGGGCTGTGGCGCGGTGGTAGCACGGTCGGTATTTATGTCCAGGAATGCCTGCAGACGCTCGGGGTACAGACCGATCACATCGCCCTGCGCACCTCCTATCAGGGTCAGGAACATTACTTCAGTCAGGTCGCCTCCCCCGATCCCCGCATCCGGGTGCACGGTACCCAGTACCTGCTGGAAAACCTGAATACTGACGACGGCCTGCTGCTGGTGGACGATGTTTTCAGTACCGGCCTGAGCGTGCAGGCAGTACTGAACCGGCTCCGGCACAACCTGAAACGTAACATGCCGACCGACATCCGGATTGCTGCGCTGTGGAAGCGCCCCAGCTTCAACAAGACCGGGCTGGAGCCGGATTATTTTCTGCACGAGACCGAAGACTGGCTGGTGTTTCCCTATGAGATGCGTGACCTGAGTGCCGAGGAAATCCGACAGTACAAGCCCTGGCTGCACCGGATCATGCATGCCCGCTCAACAGAAGAAAATACCATCAACCGCCTCCACTATTGAGTATTTCACCTTAATCCCCGAACCCACGCCTTGACTGCCACAAGCAGTACAAAAGCCATGTCAATACCAAAACAGCTGATTGCCGTTGAAAAAGGGAATGAAGTCCCAACCCCAAACAGGAACATTGTCGGCCAGCTGCCGGGAAGCGTAAACTGCGGACAGACACACACGGCCTGACAACGCAGCCGCTACCCGAACCACCAAAACAACAACCAAGGACAGCTCATGTTCCATCGCCGCCCCATTGGCCTGAACAGCC
This sequence comes from Thiothrix sp., assembly GCA_020442915.1. Classification (GTDB taxonomy): domain Bacteria; phylum Pseudomonadota; class Gammaproteobacteria; order Thiotrichales; family Thiotrichaceae; genus Thiolinea. The sequence goes on from JAGRJD010000033.1 coordinate 59,777, forward strand.
TGACCCCCAATGCCGGACGCTCGCTGGCACGCCTGAATGCCCTGGAAGGTTTCGCCCGTGCCGTGCTGGTGGGCGTGGTGCCGCTGCTGGCACTGGAGGCACTGGGCAGCAAGGAGGCGGTGGCGCGCATGTACCTGCTGGCTGCCATGTTCACCTTGTGCATCACCCTCAACTTCAGCCAGCTGGAGCGCTTGCTGCAGCGGCGCTGGGTAGTGACACTGGCAGGCAGCTTCCTGTGTCTGGCTGCTGCCCTGCTGTACTGGGGCCACGGGCTGGCATTTGCACTGGGCATCGGCCTGCGCGCCTCGGCGGCTTCACTGTTTTCCGTCTGCCTGTCGCTTTACATTATGGACTACATCACCAAGCAGCACCTGGCCCTGAATGAATCCCGGCGCATGCTCTATACCGGTGCCGCCTGGATCACCGGCCCTTTCCTAGGCACCTGGCTCTGGAATCAGGGCCTGCATACCCATCCCTTCCTCCTGTCCGTGACCTCGGCCCTGCTGATGGTGACTTTCTTCTGGTGGCTGCGGCTGGGGCACAACCAGATACTGCGTGCCGCCCGAAGCCGGCCGCTCAGCCCCTTCAAAGCCGTCCCGCGCTATTTCAGCCAGAAACGCCTGCGTATCGCTTATTTCATCACCCTATCGCGGGCTACTTTCTGGGTCACCCTGTTCGTGTACGGGCCGATCTACGTGGTAGAGGCCGGATTACCGGGCTGGCTTGCCGGGGCCTTCCTGTCGCTGGTGAGCGGCTTCCTGTTTTTCAGCCCGCTGGTGCGGCGAGCCTCGGAGCGCTTCGGTACCCGCAACGTGATCATGAGTGCCCTTACCCTAGCCGGCAGCTCGGTCTTTCTGCTCGGCGTGCTGGGACCGCCCCGCCCCGCCGGCCTGCTGTTCTGGTTCACAGCCGCCATGGGTTGTGCCTGCCTGGATGTACTGGGCAACATTCCGTTCATGCGCATGGTCAAGCCCTATGAGCGCACCGACATGACCATGGTATTTTCCACCTGGCGCGAGATGTCGGAACTGCTCACGCCCCTGACCATCACCCTGTTGACGCTGGTGCTGCCGTTCCGGACCTTCTACCTGCTGCTGGGAACAGTGCTGATCCTGGTGGCGGTACTGGCTACACGACTCCCCCGTCGCCTGTGAGTGTGCCGGACCGGCGGCATGACAGTTTTTTGCCCGCATTCATGCCGCATTCATGTCAGCCCTGCCTGCTTTCTGCAATAATCCCGGAATTGCGCATTGAAGCACCAACTCAATCTCAACAGGAAAAGGAAGACGCATGTTTGCAAGGGCTATAAAGGTCGCCGGTTTCAGGGCCGGTACGGCACTCGGGCTGTTTCTGCTCAGCACCCCACTGTTCGCCATCTCACCCTTCATCGGTATCAACACCAATGAACCGGTCTGGTTCGATGCCAGTGTGCCGTTCGTGGACCTGTTCAAGACCTCGGAACCCTTCCGTGACAACCGGGAACTGACCCGTGGCAATATCCGGTACGATGCCAGCGGCTGGGTGAGCAACCTGAACGGCGGGCAGGCCGGTGGCTATTTCGTGCGCTGGCTGCCGGTGGATGCCCTGCCATCGGGCAATTACACCGTGCGTTACGACGGCAGCGGCAGACTGGCCTATACCGAAAGTGCGGCCCTGGTCTCCAGCCAGCCGGGGCGCGATGTGATCACCCTGCGTCCGAACGCCGACAATGAAATCTCGGCGGCCCTGATTATCCAGCAGTCCGATCCGGCCAACCCGGTCCGCAATATCCGCATCACCCTGCCCGGTGGTATCTGTCAGGGCAATCCGTTTCAACGTGTCAACAGTGCAGCCCAGTGTGGTGGAAAACCGTTTCTGGATTTTGAAAATCACACCGAACAGGTGCGCTTCAATCCCGACTACCTGAATTTCATGCGCCAGTTCCGTACCCTGCGCTTCATGGGCATGTCCGGCATCACCCGCAATGAGCGCAAGGTGACCTGGAATCAGCGTGCCAACCTGCAGGAAGCCACCTGGAGTGGCGGTTATGGCGAGCGCGGCATCCCCATCGAAGTCATGGTGGACCTGGCCAACCGCCTGAATGCCAATGCCTGGTTCAACATTCCGCATCTGGCAGAGCCGGATTACATTCAGCAGTTCGCTCAATATGTCGCCCGGAACCTGCGTCCCAACCTCAAGGCTTACATCGAATACAGCAATGAAATGTGGAACACGGCCTTTTCACAGGCCCAGTATGCCCAGCGTGAAGGCTACCGTGACCAGCTGGATGCCGACCCGCTGCTGGCCGGGCTCAAGTTCTACAGCTTCAGGAGCGTGCAGGTATTTCGTGCCTGGGATCAGGCTTTCCAGGGCAACCGCCAGCGGCTGGTGCGGGTACTGAGCGGCTGGTCCGGCAATCCGGCCACCACGGCCCCGATCCTGACCGGCAGCAATGCGTACCGGGAAACCGATGCCTTTGCAATTGCACCCTATTTCTACGCCTCCCAGGATGAACTGATGCAGGTGCGCAATGTTGATGATGTCTTCAGGCTGATCAATGACCCGCAGCAGCACTATTCAGTCGACAATACCCTGAACCTGGTGCGCAAACACGCCGAGGTACTGAAGCCTTACAAAATCCCGCTCATTGCCTACGAAGGCGGGCAGCATCTGGTGCATTATGGCACCCAGTCCCGGCGTCAGCATCCCAATCCCATCCTGGAGGCAGCCAATCGGGACCCCCGTATGGAGCAGGCCTATATAAAATTGTTGCAGGGCTTCCGGCAGGCAGGCGGTACGCTGTTCATGGCCTTCTCCTCCCCGCGCATCAATGGCCACTACGGTTTCTGGGGCGTCAAGGAGTACCTCAACCAGCCACCGGCCCAGACACCCAAATACCGGGCTCTGACAAGGTTTTAACCATAACCGTCATATTATCGGCGAAACCTTTCCGTCAACGGGACGGTTTCGTTAAACTTCCCGCCAATAAGGGCCACTAATCCAATAAGCGAAAACAAGACAAGGATCGATCCATCATGAGCTTGCTGACAACCATCACCCGCACCACCGCCCCCGACCAGTCCGGCTGGGTGCCCCTGAATCAGGAGGACATGACCCGCATGGCCAATGATTCCGCTCAGATCACCCAGCAGACCCCGGAGGGCGTGGACTTCCTGTCCAGCAGCTTCCTGCTCGGCAATGTGGGGGCTCCTTTCGTGATCGGCCTTGCCGTCGGTTATTTCACCAAGAAAGTCCTGAAAATAGCCCTGTTTCTGGGTGGGGCTGCCATTGTGGCCCTGTTTGTGGCCGAATACTACGGCGTGACCACGGTATCAAATACCGGCCTTCAGGATGCCGCCAATACGGCCACCAACATGGCACGTGACTCGGGGCAGTTTCTGGTGGAGCGCCTGTCCCGGATCACAACCAAGGGGGTCAGTGCCGGTGCCGGTTTTTTTACTGGCCTGAAATTCGGCTGAAGCGCTAAAATCAGCACTCATGGTCCATACCCAAGGAGCGCTGTCCCATGCCTGTGATCAGTGACTGGAATGATGCTTATGCCAACCGTTCCCACATCCCGGACGGGGATACCTATCCATCACGCTGGACCGGGCTGGCACGTGCCTTTCGTGCCCAGTGCCCCCGGCTTGAAACGGCGATCGCCTACGGGCCGGCAGAGCGGGAAAAACTGGACCTGTTCCGGCCTGCAGCCACACCGAAGGGCCTGTTCGTTTTCATTCATGGCGGCTACTGGATGCTGTTTGACAAGTCGGTCTGGTCCCATCTGGCCCGCGGCGCACTGGAACGCGGCTGGGCCGTAGCCATGCCCGGTTATACCCTGGCGCCGGCCTTGCGCATTCCGGCCATCACACACCAGGTCAGCGCGGCCATCAGCCATGCTGCCGGGCTGGTTGACGGCCCCATCTGCCTGTCCGGTCACTCCGCCGGCGGTCATCTGGCCAGCCGCATGGTATGCACCGATTCAACCCTGCCACCACAGGTACAGGCACGCATCCGCACGGTTCTCTCCATCAGTGGCGTACATGACCTGCGCCCGCTGCTGAAAACCGACATGAACCAGACCCTGCAACTGGATCAGGCCACGGCCCGTGCTGAAAGCCCGGCCCTGCTGGAACCGCTGCCGGGTAAACACCTCACCTGTTGGGTGGGAGCAGATGAACGCCCTGAATTTATACGCCAGAATGCCCTGCTGGCCAATGTCTGGACCGGGCTGGGTGCGGATACCCAGGTGGTCGAGGAAGCCGGGAAACACCACTTTTCCGTGATCGAGGGTCTGGGTGAGCCGGATTCCCCACTGCTGGCGATGCTGGATTGACAGCAACCCTGCCAGGCAGGGCCAGCTTCTCATTTCCTTAACGCAACAATGATGGCACGGGTTTTCCGATCCATTTTCACCTTCCCTCTGATTTTAGTAACACTCCGCATCCACCCCCTGGAACTTTCCGTCGGCAAACCCCGTACCCACCCTTACCTTGAGGGACAGCTGATCAGCTGTCGCCCCTGCCGGGTGGTTTACCCCGGCACCCGCTTCCACTACCGGCCAACGATGGCAATCATGACCCCGGCGGCAATCGCCGAGCCGATCACACCGGCCACATTCGGCCCCATGGCATGCATGAGCAGGTGATTGTGCGGATTGGCTTCCTGACCGACCTTGTTGGACACCCGTGCCGCCATGGGTACGGCGGACACCCCGGCAGAACCGATCAGCGGATTGATCGGGTGTCTGGAGAGCCGGTTCATGAGCTTGGCCAGCAGCACCCCGCTGGCGGTACCGATGCAGAAAGCAATCGCCCCCAGCACCAGAATGCCCAGGGTTTCTGCATTCAGGAACTTGTCGGCACTCATCTTGGAACCGACCCCCAGCCCCAGAAAGATGGTCACAATATTAATCAGGGCATTCTGAGTGGTCTCGCTGAGACGGTCCACCACACCGGCCTCACGCATCAGGTTGCCAAAGCAGAACATGCCGAGCAGCGGTGCAGCCGAGGGCAGAAAAATAGCCACCAGCAACATCAACACAATCGGAAAGACAATCTTTTCATTTCTGGAAACCGGGCGCAGCTGCTCCATTTTAATGGCACGCTCTGCCGGGGTGGTCAGGGCACGCATGATGGGGGGCTGAATAATGGGCACCAGCGCCATGTAGGAGTAGGCTGCCACCGCAATCGCCCCCAGCAGGTCGGGCGAGAGTCTGCTGGTGACAAAAATGGCTGTCGGCCCGTCCGCACCGCCGATAATGCCGATGGACGAGGCATCCTGGATGCTGAAATCCAGAATCCCCAGCATACTCAGGGCAACCGCACCCAGCACGGTAGCAAAAATGCCGAACTGTGCCGCAGCACCCAGCAGCAGGGTCTTGGGATTGGCAATCAGCGGGCCGAAATCGGTCATCGCGCCCACACCCATGAAAATAATGAGTGGAAACAGACCGGTAGCAATACCGGCTTCGTAGATATAGTACATCAGCCCGCCGGGGCTGAGCAGGTGGCCGGCGGCATCATACACCGGCGCGGTTTCAAACCCGGCTCCCGGCATGTTGACCAGCAAGGTGCCGACACTGATCGGCAGCAACAGCAGGGGCTCGAATTTCCTGCTGACGGCCAGATACAGCAGTACCAGCCCGATCAGCAACATCACGGCCTGTCCCGGTGTCATCAGGGCCAGCCCGGACTCACGCCACAACAGTAACAAGGGTTCCATACCGACCTCCTTCAACCCAGCGTCAACAGGGTGTCACCCACCGCCACGGCGTCGCCTTCCTTGACCCGCACGCTGGCAACCACACCATCACGCGGGGCACTGATGGCCGTTTCCATTTTCATGGCTTCCAGAATGATCATGGGCTCCCCCTCGGACACCTCATCCCCCGGCCCGACCAGCACCTTGAAAATATTGCCCGCCAGCGGAGCCGGGAATGGCTCGCCTTCGGCAGCCGGCGCACCGGCAGTCGTGCTGCCGGCCACTGCAGCCCCGCCAACCGGGACGATGCCGGAAATATCACCCCCATTGCTGACCGTGACAGTGTACTTCTGCCCCTCCACTTCGACGGTATAGACTTCCTCGCCGGCATCACTCATGACAACAGCACTGTCATTGGCGGTCGGCCTGGGTTCAAATGCCGCCGGATTATCGCGGTTCTCCAGAAATTTCAATCCCACCTGCGGGAACAGGGCATAAGTGAGCACATCGTCCACCAGCCGCTCGCCCGTTTCCAGCCGCAGCGACTTTTCCTGCCCCAGTGCACCCAGCTCCCGGGTCAGGCGCTCCAGCTCCGGCTGCAGCAGGTCCGCCGGGCGGCAGGTCACCGGCTCATCCCCTGCCAGTGCACGCTGCTGCAATTCGGCGTTCACCGGTGCCGGAGTGGCTCCGTATTCCCCCCGCAACAGCCCGGTGGTCTCTTTGGAGAGGGTTTTATAGCGCTCACCAGTCAGGACGTTCAGCACCGCCTGGGTGCCGACAATCTGCGATGTCGGTGTCACCAGCGGAATGAACCCGAGGTCTTCCCGCACACGCGGAATTTCCTCCAGCACCTGATCCAGCCTGTCGGCGGCACCCTGCTCACGCAGCTGGTTCTCCATATTGGTGAGCATGCCACCGGGTACCTGAGCCACCAGAATGCGGGAGTCGATGCCCTTGAGTGAACCTTCAAATCTGGCGTATTTTTTGCGTACTTCACGGAAATAAGCAGCAATTTCCTCCAGCAGCGGCAGGTCCAGCCCGGTGGGACGCCCGCTTTCCTCCAGAATGGCCACCAGCGACTCGGTCGGTGAATGGCCGTAAGTCATGGACATGGAGGAAATCGAGGTGTCCAGATTGTCGATTCCGGCTTCCACGCACTTGAGGTAGGTCGCAGTCGACATCCCGGTGGTGGCATGGCACTGAATGTGAATCGGGACGGATACCGTTTCCTTGAGCGCCTTCACCAGCTCATAACCGGCATAAGGCTTCAGCAGCCCGGCCATGTCCTTGATGCAGATGGAGTCGGAACCGAAATCCTCCAGCCGCCGGGCCAGATCCAGCCACAGCTGCAGGTTATGCACCGGGCTCAGGGTATAGGACATTGCTCCCTGGGCATGTCGACCCTGCTTTTTGACCGCCTTGAGTGCCAGTTCCATATTGCGTGGATCATTCATGGCATCAAAGACGCGGAACACATCCACACCGTTGACGGCGGCGCGCTCGACAAACTTCTCCACCACGTCATCGGCATAGTGTCGATAGCCCAGAATGTTCTGGCTTCGGAACAGCATCTGCTGCGGGGTATGGGGCATGGCGGCCTTGAGTTCACGGATGCGCTCCCAGGGATCTTCCCCCAGATAACGGATGCAGGCATCAAAGGTTGCGCCCCCCCAGCTTTCCAGCGACCAGAAGCCGACCTGATCCAGCTTGGCGGCAATCGGCAGCATGTCATCCAGACGCAGACGGGTGGCAAACAGGGACTGGTGCGCATCACGCAGCACCACGTCGGTAATGCCCAGACGTGGGGCAGGTGTCGAGATTGGGTTTGACTCGCTCATGGGACTCCTACTGGCTTCAATGGTGGGGGTCTGCAGCAGACCTTGTCCGCTCGGGGCTCCGGATCAGCGCTGTGGCCGGCGATGCTGATCAATGGCGGCCTGGATGATTTTCAGGGTCAGCGGTGGCAGGGATGCAGGTAGTGTTTTTTTTCTGGCAGGTGCCCTGACCACTGGCAGCCGCTCCGGAAACCAGCGCAGGATGACGGCAGAGGCTCCCTTCACGGTATAGATCAACAGGGTCAAAAATACAAACACGACCCCCATGCCATACAGCATGAGGCTGAATCCTTGTGCAAACAGTGAGTTTTCCATGCAGACTCCGGTGACTGACTTGACAGGCTGAGGCCAGACACACTGAACCGGCTCAGACGGAAACGGGCAGAGTATACCGAAAAAATGAAATTGCTGACAATACAGCAGAAACATCCTCACCGGACACCCGTGTCAAGGGCAAGCGACTGCAGGCCCTCATCCTCCTCGCGCACCTCATCCTTGATCCGGCGCATGACCGGCAGCAGGTACAGGAATACCTTCAGCAGGCCGGGGTCCAGGTTCTTGCCCGACAACCCCCTCATGATGGCCACCGCTTCTGCCTCATCAAACGCTCTTTTGTAAACCCGCTCATGGATCAGGGCGTCATAAATGTCGACAATCGTAGTGATGCGAGCGGCGACCGGAATCTGTTCTCCGGCCAGACCACGTGGATAACCGCTGCCGTCCCAGCGTTCATGATGACACCAGGCAATGCCTGCCGCCATCTCCAGAACCGGAATGTCGGTCCCGGACAGCATTTCAGCCCCGATACGTGCATGCTGCTTGATGATCGCAAACTCGTCCTCGTTCAGCGCGCCCGGCTTGAGCAGGATATTGTCCGGAATGCCAATCTTGCCGATGTCATGCATGGGCGCGGCGATACGGATGTTGTCGACCTCGGTTTCACTCCAGTCCAGTGCCCGTGCCATGGCAGCGGCATACAGCCCGATACGACGGACATGGGCACCCGTTTCCTGATCCCGGAAGCTGGTCAGACTGATCAGTTTCAGGGCAATATCCTCTTCGCGCTGGCGGATTTCACCCGTGCGCTTACGCACCTCGGCTTCCAGAAACTCCTGGTTCAGGAGACCATCCCGGACATGCTGCAGCAAAGTCACCTCGGCACGGTATTTTTCCCCCAGCTGCTGCAGGATCAGCACCTCGCACCCGTTCACGAACAGGGCGCTGGCTTCCAGCGGCACCTCCCGGCCGAACAGGTCGGTTTCAATCCAGGAACCGGAGCGGACCGGATATGACAATGCCTGCTGCCACTGACTCCGGGCCTCATCCATGAAACAGCTCAGAAACGGAAAAGCATCCACCAGATCATAGCCATCGGTTTCATGCGGTGTGCCCAGCAGACCCAGCATCCATTCCGGCAATACGGATTCAGGCCGGAAACGGTCGGCACCGGTATGGGTAAATACCACCATGTCCAGTGAAGCACAGGTTTGTTCCAGCAGGGTGGTCATCAATAAAGTATTCTCTTGGGTTGTCTTGTCATTATCCCGGTTTGACCCGGCGTAATCGGCGTGATTGTTGCTGTGATCACTGCAAATGCAGAAGGCCGCCTGCCGAACCCCGTCAGCACAGACGGCGCGCCAGGGCCATGAACATTTCATTCACACCCTGCCCCAGTCTGGCACTGGTTTCCAGCATCGGCTGCCCCAGTTGCGCCAGCGTGCGGAGCTGTTCCTCACCCAACGTCCACTCCCCTTTCAGATCAGCCTTGTTGAGGGCGAATACCACCGGAATCTCCCCCAGCTGCTGCCGGACCATTTCATGCACGGACAGTGCCACATCAAACGAATTGCGCCGGGTACCATCAATCACCACGATACAGGCAGACATGCCACGCAGGTAAGCCGGCTTGATACTGGTGAAGGCATCCTCACCGGCAATATCCCAGATCATCAGCATCAGCGCCTGCCCGTCCACATCCACCATTTTCTTGTCAACCTTGACGCCAACCGTTGTATGGTATCTGTCACTGAACAGACTGTTGATATAACGCTGAATCAGACTGGTCTTGCCCACCGAGAACGCCCCGAGCAGGCAGATTTTTTTCTGTATCACTAGTTGTTACCCGCTTAATACTGCAGGCTCCTGCCAAGAGCCCCTGAAAAACCTAAAAAACCACCACCCTCGCCCTCACGCTGCGCTCCTGCCGCCGTGACTGGTCACCATTATCCGGCTGGAACAGGAACTCCGGCAAACCCAGCTCAATCAGGGCGGTTTTCACGACGGTCACCCGTTTGCGAGCCACCGTCTGGTTGAAAGCCAGCGTACCACTTTCATCGGTATTTCCGCTCAGATACACCACCAGCTGGTGATCCAGACGGTTCGCCATCCGCACCAGTTCACGCAGCTTTCCGGCCAGTACCCGCGCCTGTTCCAGACCCGGCTCACCCGGCGGCAATCCGGTTTCACCAACCTCAAACCAGACCGCTTCAGCGCCCAGTTCCCGTTGCAGTGTTTCAAACTGCCGCTCCAGCGCCGCCTGCTGTGCCAGTGCACGTTCGGCACCGGCATCAAACACGGTCAGTCCGGACTCATCCACCGCCTGTATCCCCCCCACCAGCGGCCAGGACTGCCGGAAACGCTCTGCCCAGGGCAGCGGTGCCCGGCCTGTCACCTGCAGGCGGCCATCCGCATAATCCAGGGTTACCCCCGGTGGCGGCTCCAGAGCCCGCAGCAGGCGTGCCCGAACCAGCGGCTCGTCCAGCGAGACGTAGGTACTGAAAACATAATCTGCGGGGGGCGGACTGGCCAGCGACTCCTGCAACACCTGTGCCGGTGCACGGGCCAGCGGGTCACGCAGCCCCTCAATCCGGTAGACACCGTCCCGCTGCTGCACGCCAGTCACCACGATGCCGGGCTCGGCACCCAGGTGTTCGATTGCCGCCTGCCATTGCCGGCGCTCCTGATAAGCCTGATACCCCCACCAGCCCAGCCCGGCCATGACACCCGCCAGCAGCAGGTAAAGCAGCCAGGGCGTGCGCCGGCCTTCCTTCTCCCGCTGGGTCTGCAGGATCAGACAGCGCTCCAGCAGCGGGCGGATACGCAGAAAGGGCTCACTGTCACCCGTAAAAGTCTGCAGCGAATGGGACATCTGGCGGTGCAGGTCCTCCTGGGTATCACGCAGCAGGGCCGGAAACGAAGCCGGCGGATTACCACGCACCACAGCGGCCAGCACCGCATGCGGCCCCTGCTCCACATGCACAGTCAGATCGCCCAGCTTCAGGGTACTGAGGCTGTCGCCATTCCGGACCTCAAACGAATCATTCACAAAATCCTGAATCGCAGTCAGCATGCCCGAAACCATATCCGGATCCTTGGTGATCGCCTGCTCCGATACCACGTGCTGCAACAGCAACCCCGTCTCGCGATGAATCAGGAAGACCTGCTCCACCTGATAGACCAGGGTTTTCATCAAGACCACTTCGGAATAACTACGCCCGGTGCGCCAGGCATCAAAGCGCCACAACAGGGAGCGCACCGACAGGCTTTCCTCCAGCAACTGGTTGAAAGTCTGCAGGGTCTGGCTCAGGACTTCATTGATGGACTTGCGGATGGCCGGCCCCATGACCGGATACAGGGCATCGGCCAGATGGCCGGGGTCACGTGCCACCGACTCGCTCAGTGCACGCTCGATGGTCGGTGCCAGCACTGATGATACACTGCTGTCACGGGCGATGCGCAGGGACAGCGCCTCGCTGATCACCCCGGCCAGCTGCCGGCTGAAACGCTCCGGGTTGCCCAGCTGCCGCTTCAGCTCCAGCAGGGCCTGGTAGTCCTGCCCCAGCAACAGCTCGCGCAGGTGCTCCAGCTCCTGCCCGGCAGCTACTTTGCCTGCCGGACCACGCGCACGCTTTCCTGTCTGCTCATTCATTCCCGGCGGTCTCTGACGGACAACCCGCTCAATGGTGCTGCTCATCACCGCTGCTGTATAACTGTTGTGCCATACCATTCAGCAGGGCGGCCAGTGCCTTGCGGTCAGCCTTGTCATGGCGCAGCTGTTCGGCAGCCTGCTGCAACTGTTCCAGCAGCTCCTTGCGCTGGTTATCCATGCGCTGCCCGATTTCGGACACTTCATGGCTGACCCGCTGGTTCAGTTCCTCACTGCGCTGCTCAATGGCTTCAAAACGGGTACGGGCACCGGCAACATAATCCTTGCGGTTGCGGGTTTCCTCACGCAGCATGTCGCGCAGCAGGTTCAGTTCGTGACGCAGTTCGTCCAGTTTCTTGTGGGTTTCCTCATTCAGTGCGCTGACGGAAACCCGGATGAAGCGCTCCAGGGAGGCATGCTTGCGCTCGCTCTCCCGCACCTGCTCACCGAACAGGATGTTGCGTACCATTTCAAGGTTTTTTTCGGATACCCGCTCGCCGCCAATCTGCTGCAGTTCGGTGAGGCGGTGCTCCCGCTGTTCGGGAACCAGTGCCTGCTCCGCTGCGCCGTTTTCCGGGGGGGGCATGTCCATGTTACTCATCGCTGTGACCCTATGGGTTTGTTTTTAATTATTGTTATGGCGTGCCCGGATCAGCAGCCGACAGCGCCGTTCCGGAAGACCTTCATGACCTCGGCGACACTCTAGCACAACGCCCATCGGGGCCAGAATTTTCCGGATATGTGGAGCAGCATGGCGGATAACCCGGTCCTCAGGACTCCGGATGCTGGCAGATGGCGGAATCATCCGGATGCTCGACACTCCGGACCACCACATCCAGAAAGCGGTTGAGCTCATCCATGCTGAGTACCGACAGGATACGGTTCATGAGCGCCGGATCCACCTGGGCAATGGTCTGACGCCCGCCTTCCAGCTGCAGGTAGATGCCGGCCATGCTGTGCGCTGTTTCATCCTCCATGCCCTGTTCCAGCAGCTGCTGGTCACGCAGGGCATGCTCATCGTAAAGGGCATCCAGCTCATCCCAGAGCGCATCACTGATCCCTTCATCAACCGCCAGCACCCAGGCGTCCTGTACCGGCTCAAGCTGCTCACGCCAGCTCAGACCCCGTTCCCGCAGGCAGCCGGCAAACTCGTCCGCCACGGTACGGGTGAAAAACAGGTATTCCAGCACTTCATTCAGTTCATGCTCACTCATGCCATCTCCTCATGCACAATCAATTCATGCCGGTTCAATGCCTGCCCTCGCTTTTACCGGCATACACCAGCACTTCATCCAGCCAGCGCACCGGCAGCACCCGGCGCAGCACACCAAACAGGTAGGTCGGAAACGTGACCGGATAACGGGCTCTGGGCCTGGGGCTTTCCAGCGCGTGGAGCACCCGCTTCAGTACCGCCTCCGGGGGCAGGGTGAACGGAGCCGCCGGCCCTTCCTTTTCCAGCCTGCGAATGGCCGCTTCATACCTGCGCCGGTGGACACTGGCATCAATATCCACATGGTCGCGCAGCGCCCTGAGCGAATTCCGGCGAAAATGGCTCAGGATCGGTCCCGGCTCAATCAGGCTCACGCTGATGCCCGAATGGCGCAGCTCCTGCCGCAGGGTGTCGGCCATACCTTCAATGGCAAACTTGCTGGCATTATAGGCACCGCGCATGGGCATGGCCACCAGTCCCAGCACTGAACTGTTGTAGATGATGCGCCCTTCGCCCCGGTGCCGCATCAGGGGCAGGAGCAGATTGGTCAGCTGGTGCCAGCCGAAGACATTCACGGCAAACTGCTGCTCCAGTACCTCACGCCGGATGTCTTCCAGTGCGCCAGCCTGGCCATAGGCCCCGTTGTGAAACACGGCATAAACCTCGTTATTGGTGCGCAGCATGAGTTCATGCACACAGTCCACCACGCTTTCCGGATCCGCAAGCTCCAGCGGAATCACCCGGAACCCCTCCTGCTCCAGACGCTGAATGTCTTCCGGCTTGCGTGCGGTGGCAAACACGTTGTAGCCACGCTCCTTCAATCCTCTGGCCACACAATAGCCAATCCCGCTGGAACACCCGGTCACCAGAATGTTACGCATGCAAACCCCTTGTTGAAATCAGGAAAATCACCCCTATAATCGCCGCACAGCCAAATACTTCGGGAGCCTTGAAGCCATGCCAATCTACGCCTACCAATGTAAATCCTGCCATCATGAAATGGAAGCCCTGCAGAAACTCAGTGATGCCCCGCTGACGGACTGCCCGGTGTGCTCATCCCCCACGCTGGCCAAGAAAGTCACCGCAGCCGCCTTTCGCCTCAGCGGCAGTGGCTGGTACGAGACCGACTTCAAGAAAAACGGCCAGAAAAACATCAACAAGCCGGATCAGGCGGATGCAGGTGCCAAATCCCCCCCTTCAACCGAGACCCAGACCACCACTTCAGCCAGCAGTGGCCACAGTTGTGGCGGCGGCACGTGCCCGACCTGCTCATAAACCGCTGGTCCCCGGACATCAGGGCCGCCTCGGCATCAAAACTGGCACAAAAAATAGTCGAATTGCCCTTTCAGGCGGCTCATTTTGAGAAAAAAACAACCAACACAACCCTTTATCGGAAATTTCGTCGGCTTTAATTGCAAACCACTTTCCCGCCATATAACAATGGTTGCCATCAGACATCGACTAACACAACTCCATAAAACAACAACAAGACATCACAACAAGGACAACATAAAAATGAAAAAGTCATTGTTCTTCACACTCCTCAGCACTGCACTTTTTTCCATATCCACAGCCCATGCCGGGGGTGGCAGCATTTTCGGTGAAGGCTTGGGCGGTGGCGGCATGTATGTCGGCGGCAACTATGGTCAGGCTACCACCAATTGCATGCTATCGGATTTATCATCAGCCTATGCATCTGTCTCTAGCGATCCTAGTGAAGATCTAGCCAATTACGGCATTCCCCATGAAGAGGACTGCAGTAATCCCGGCTGGAAAGTCTATGGCGGCTACAAGATCATGGACAATCTGGCCATTGAGGGTGGCTATTACAATCTGGGAGATACAGACGAATCCTTCGCAGCATCCGATGGCAAAAACTCAGCCAGCATCCAGGCCACTGGCGAGGCTTCGGGCATTGCCCTGTCCGGCGTGTATTCCTACCCGGTCATGGACAACCTGAAAATCATGGGCCGGGCCGGTGTTATCAAGTGGAAATCCAAGGGTGATCTGGACGTAACAGCCACACTTGATGGCTCGACCGATTCTCAATCAGGACAAAGTAAAGTTGATGGCACCAGCCTGCTGCTCGGTGCCGGTGCCCAGTACGACTTCGACCAGAACTGGGGCGTCCGGGGTGAATACGAATACTTCAAGCGCAAGGATTTTGCCGGCGAAGAGCGTGACGTGAACATCCTCTCTGCCGGTGTGGTCTACAACACCTTCTGATCCGGCAGCCGGAAACCTGTACCCGGCGGTGGGTCCTGTCCTGCCGCCTTTCCCTACCCCAACAAGAACAACCACAAGGGAATCAACCGATGAAACCAGTACTGCTTGCAGGCCTTGTCAGCCTGCTGCTGACACAGGCCAGTGCCTTTGCCTATGACTACGCCGCAGACGACAGTATCAACAGCAATCTCCAGAAACTCTATGTGGGTGCCAATATCGGCCTGGTGGCCGGTGACGCCCAGGACTTCTGTGATGAGAGAGACCTGACCTGCCTGCCCTGGAAAGCCCTGGTCGGCTATCGTGTCAATGAAAAGATCGCGGTCGAAGGCAGCCTGTTCCGTACCCTCAAGGGAACATCCAGCGCCAGCGCAGATTATGGCGAACCCTATGACACCGGCGGCATGAGCGCATCAGTCCTCGGCTTTTACCCGATTCAGGACAATATCGAAGCCTTCGGCCGCCTCGGAGTCGCGGTCTGGGACACCGAGAGCGACAACTCAGTCACGGTTGCCAACATCTGCAACGGCGGTACCGACTTCCTGATCGGCGGCGGTGCCCAGATGAACATCTCCGACAACCTCGGTCTGCGTGGCGAAATGGAATACATTGGTGGTGATTTCGACAGTACCACCTTCAGCGCCGGCATCACTTACAGCACCTTTTAAACCCGACTTTGGAATCCGCAATCTCGCACAGGAAGGGTTAAACCCTTCCTGTTGCTGAACCGCCGGTACCCTTTGCCTTTTCAGGCGACCCACCTTGCCGGCAACACAGGCAGGCCATGATTCCGGCTTGCTTATCCGCCTTGCAGCGCTTAACATTTCCGGCCTTGCATAAAACTTCAATCAGGAAAACAATCATGCGTAGCCATTACTGCGGGCTGGTGGATGAAACGCTGCTGGACCAGCAAATCACCCTGTGTGGCTGGGTCAACCGTCGGCGTGACCACGGTGGTGTCATCTTTGTCGACCTGCGTGACCGGGAAGGTCTGGTTCAGGTGGTGTTTGATCCGGACCGGCAGGACATTTTCCAGCTCGCCGAACGGGTGCGCAATGAATACGTCCTGCAGGTAAGTGGCCGGGTACGCGCCCGTCCGGAAGGCACAAGCAATGACAGCCTGCACAGCGGCAGTATTGAAGTGCTGGCTCTGGAAATGGAAATCCTGAATACGGCGGAAACCCCACCCTTCCAGCTGGATGAAGAAAATGTCGGGGAAGAAACCCGCCTGACCTACCGCTATATCGACCTGCGCCGTCCGGAAATGCAGCAACGCCTGCGCCTGCGTGCCCGCGCCACCAGCTACATGCGCCGCTACCTGGACCAGAACGGCTTCATGGACATCGAGACCCCGATGCTGACCAAAGCCACCCCGGAAGGGGCTCGCGACTATCTGGTTCCGAGCCGTACCCATCCGGGCAGCTTCTTCGCCCTGCCGCAATCCCCCCAGCTGTTCAAGCAGCTGCTGATGATGGCAGGCATGGACCGCTATTACCAGTTTGCGCGCTGCTTCCGGGATGAAGACCTGCGAGCCGACCGTCAGCCGGAATTCACCCAGCTTGATATTGAAACCTCGTTCCTGGATGAAAACGGTATCATGAACCTGATGGAAACCATGGTACGCGGCCTGTTCAAGGAGCTGATCGGGGTGGCACTGCCGGAAAAATTCCAGCACATGCCCTATGGTGAAGCCATGGCACGCTTCGGCTCCGACAAGCCCGACCTGCGCATTCCGCTGGAGCTGGTCGAAGTCAGCGACCTGATGCAGTCCGTGGAGTTCAAGGTATTCGCCATCCCGGCCAAAGACCCGGACAGCCGTGTCGCCGCCCTGCGTCTGCCCAAAGGTGGAGCGCTCTCGCGCAAGGAAATCGATGACTACACGGCCTTTGTCGGGCGTTACGGTGCCCGGGGGCTGGCCTACATCAAGGTCAATGACCTGGTTGCCGGGCGTGAAGGGCTGCAGTCCCCGATCCTGAAATTCCTGCCGGATGCGACGGTAGACGGCATTCTGGCACGTACCGGTGCTGAAAATGGCGACCTGATTTTCTTTGGTGCCGACAAGGCCAAAGTCGTGAATGATGCCCTCGGTGCCCTGCGCGTCAGACTCGGTCATGATCGCCAGCTGCTGACCAGCGAGTGGGCGGCCCTGTGGGTGGTGGATTTCCCGATGTTTGAATGGGATGAGCGTGAAAAGCGCTGGGCGGCCCTGCACCACCCGTTCACCGCCCCCGGCGGCACGGTGGAAGCCTTGGCCGCCAATCCGGGTCAGGCCCTGTCCCGCGCTTATGACATGGTGCTCAATGGTACCGAAATCGGTGGCGGGTCGATCCGTATTCACGATATGGCGCTGCAGCAGGCCGTATTCAGGCTGCTGGGCATCAGCGATGAAGAAGCGGAAGCCAAGTTCGGCTTTCTGCTCAATGCCCTGAAATACGGTTGCCCGCCCCACGGGGGTCTGGCCTTCGGTCTCGACCGGCTGGTGATGCTGATGACCGGCAGTCAGTCCATCCGTGATGTCATGGCCTTCCCGAAAACCCAGACCGCTGCCTGTCCACTGACGGATGCCCCGGCCCCGGTCGACCTCAAACAGCTGCGCGAACTCAACATCCGTGTCAAGCTGCCGGAGAAAGGCACAGACTGAATCCATCCGGCCCGGCATCACAAGTTCCCCCCGCGCTCCAAACCACCGGAGCCGGGGCTTTCAGGCGCAGCAGCTAGCCGGGCAGGGGCCGTTTTTTTCCCTGCGCATCAATCGCCACATAGGTGAATTCCGCCTTGGTGACCATGAAGCGCTGCTCGGGTTGGTCGCTCAAAACCTTCTTGACCCAGGTTTCCAGGTGCAGGGTGATGGAGGTGGTACCGGTCCGGATCAGTTCACCATAACAGCACACCACATCCCCGACCTTGACCGGACGGATGAATTTCATGCTGTCGACCCCGATGGTCACCACCCGCCCACGGGCCAACTCCTTGGCCAGAATGCCGCCGGCAATATCCATCTGTGCCAGCACCCAGCCACCAAAAATATCCCCGTTCGGATTGGTGTCCCCCGGCATGGCCAGGGTACGCAGTATCATGCTGCCTCTGGGGGCATTGTCATCGTCACTATCAGTCATCCGCTCGTTCCTGCAGCTCATCAACCAGAATCACTACTTTACGTGAGATTGGAAAAACCGGCCAGAAGCCGGTGCAGCCTGTGAATGCCTTTCGCCTGCCGGCCCTATGAGCGATCGCGGGCCGGAAAAAGGCGGCGAAAAGCATCCCGGTCTAATGCTGCTCCAGCTGCCGGGGCGACTCTGGTGCGGCGGGTTCGGCAACCGGCTCCGGCTCATGCTTTCTGCGCCCCAGCCGAAACAGCCAGACCAGACCATGCTCCAGCCGGTCGATGTAGGTATACACCACCGGAATCACCAGCAGACTGAGGAGGGTCGAAGCCAGCAGGCCACCGATCACCACAATCGCCATCGGGGAACGGAAGCTCGGGTCAACGGCCAGCCCCAGTGCCGTCGGCAGCATACCTGTCCCCATGGCAATGGTGGTCATCACGATCGGACGGGCGCGTTTGTGGCAGGCATCCACCAGCGCATCAAAACGGGGCAGCCCGCGTTCATGCATGGCAACAGTGGCATATTCCACCAGCAGAATCGAGTTCTTGGTTACAATCCCCATCAGCATGATCAGCCCGATCACCGATGGCATCGACAGGCTGTTATGAGTCAGCAGCAACGCGACAAAAGCCCCCCCCAGCGACAACGGCAGCGCCATCAGAATGGTGATCGGCTGCAGGAAATCATGAAACAGCATGACCAGGACCACATAAATGAACATGATCCCGATCAGCATGGCCAGTCCGAAACTGCTGAACAGCTCCTGCATGCTTTCCGCATCCCCGGAGGCCGGACGCTGGACATTCTTCGGCAGGGACTGCAGGCTGGGAAGCTGGTTGGCCTCGGCCAGCACATCACCCAGCTCCCGGCTGCCCAGCTCCACGTCGATGTTGACATTGCGCTGGCGGTCATAGCGCTTGATCTGGGCCGGACCACTGCTGATGTAAATATCCGCTACCGACTCCAGCGCCACTTCGCCCCGGTTGCCCGGCACACGCAACTGACGGATGGCATCAAGATCGGTACGGACATCCCGGTCCAGACGCACCCGCACCGGAATCTGGCGCTGGGGCAGATTCAGCTTGGGCAGGCGGCTTTCAAAATCCCCTGCCGTGGCAATCTGAACGGTCGATGCCAGTACCTGGGTGCTGACCCCCAGATCAGCAGCACGGGCAAAATTCGGCACGATGTGAATCTCCGGACGCTGCAGGCTCGCATTGGACACCACATTGCCGACATTCTGCAGGGTACGCAGATCCTTCGCCACCGCCAGCACACTGGTATTAAGCGCATGGGCATCATCACTGGAAAGGGTGATCTGCAACTTCTCGCCCCCACCACCACTGCCGACCTTGATGCGTGCTCCCGGCAGACCGGCCAGTATCTGGCGGATATCGTTCTCCACCATCTGCTGGGTGCGCTTGCGTTCGGTACGGTGTGACAGCACCACCGTCATGGTGGCCTTGCGCGCATCCGTCCCGCCGCCGCCGCCGAACGGCCCTTCCTCACCGGCTTCATACCCTACCAGGGTGAGAACGCGCTGAATTTCCTCAATCGGCTGCAGCATCAGGCGCGCCTGCTCAGCCACCGCCTGGGTTTCCTCCAGGGTACTGCCGGGTTGCAGCTCAACCGTGACGGTCGTGCGCCCCTCATCACCCGCCGGAATAAAGCCGCGTGGTAACAGCGGCAGCAACATGACCGAACCGACGAAGAAGCTGATGGCCATGATCAGGGTGATGAAACGGTGGTGCAGGCACCATTTCATGGTTGCCATGTAATGACGCATGATCCAGCCATCCTTTTCCTCATGCACCTGTTTGGGTGCCTTGAGAAAATAGGCCGCCATCATCGGGGTCAGCATGCGAGCCACCACCAGCGAGAAAAACACCGACACCGCCGCCGTGATCCCGAAGGGCTCGAAAAACTTGCCCGCCACCCCTCCCATGAAGGCTGTGGGCAGGAATACCGCAATCAGGGTGGAGGTGGTGGCAATAACCGCCATGCCGATCTCGTCTGCCGCTTCAATTGCTGCCTGCAGCGGTGTCTTGCCCATGTGCAGGTGGCGCACGATGTTTTCCACCTCCACGATGGCATCATCCACCAGTACACCGACCACCAGCGCCAGTGCCAGCAGGGTCAGCAGGTTGAGCGAATAGCCGAAGAAATGAATGGCGGCAAAGGTCGGAATGATGGCCATGGGCAGGGCAGTCGCTGCCACCACCGTGGAACGCCAGTCCCGCAAAAACAGCAGCACCACCAGAATCGCCAGTCCCGCCCCCTCATACATCAGCAGCATGGAACCGTTATAATTGTCCTCGACCGGTACGTAGGTATTGTAGGCCTCGGTGAACGTGACCAGCGGGTAAAGTGCCGACAGCCGCTCCACTTCGGCCCGCACAGCCCTGGCAGTATCAACCTCACCGGCCCCCTTGATGCGGGTGATCTGAAACCCGACCACCGGCTGGCCATCCAGAAACGCTGCGGTCGAGCGCTCCTCAATGGTATCTTCCACGCTGGCAATCCGGTCCAGACGCTCATAACGGCCATTGCTGACCGGAATGGTAATGGCGGCAATTTCATCAACGGACTGTACTGCCCCCAGGGTACGGACAGTCTGCACTCCGCCGCCGATGTCGCCACGGCCACCGGACGCATCCTGCTGCATGGCGGCCAGGGCCGTGGAAACATCACTGGCACGAATGCCCAGCCCCTTCATCAGGGCCGGGTTCAGGTTGACCTGAATCTCACGATCCACCCCACCGATGCGTGCGCTGCGTCCCACGCCCTTGACCCCCATCATGGCCTTGCTGACTTCATTGTCAACAAACCAGGACAGGGCCTCCTCCGTCATGCGCGATGAGGAAACCGTGTAGGTAATCACGGGATTGCCTGACGTCGTGACCTTGGAGATCACCGGCTCATCCATGCTGCCCGGCAGATCACCACGGATCGAATCCACCGCGTTGCGCACTTCGCTCAGGGCAATTTCGGTATCCTTTTCTATCTCGAATTCGACAGCAATGGTGGCCGCTCCATCGCTCAGGGTGGTCTGAATGTGCTTGACCTCTCCCACGGAAGCCACCGCATCCTCGATCTTGCGCGCCACCTCGGTTTCCAGCTGGGAGGGCGATGCCCCCTCCATGGTAGCAGTGACGGTCACGACCGGCAGCTCAATATCCGGGAACTGCTGGATCAACAAGGCACGAAAACCCTGAAGACCGAGAAAGGTCAGGATCATGAACAGCAGCAGCGCCGGGACCGGGTTGCGGATCGACCAGGCTGAAATATTCACTGGCTGCCTCCGGCACCGCGTTCGCCATCAGCCAGCTGCACCAGATCATTGTCATTCAGGAAGGCACCACCACTGGCCACCAGGCGGGCCCCGGTCTCCACGCCTTCCAGGATTTCCACCCGGTCCTGCATGCGCCGTCCGGTTTTGACCAGGGTCTGGTGCACATGGCTGTCATCCCCGACCACAAACACATACTGACGGCCATCACGCAGGATCACGGTCGTCTGGGGTACGGTCAGGGCATCCTCGCTGCCATGGCGGATCAGGCCCTGAACAAACATGCCTGCCCGTGCGGAACTGCCCTGCGGCAGGCTGACATAAACCAGCGCACGCCGGGTCGTGCTTTCCAGCTCCGGAGACACCTGCCTGACCTCCCCGTCGACCACTTCACCGGTTGGCAGGGTAATACTGACCGGCTGGCCTTCACGGATCTGACCCAGCACATCGCTATCCACTTCCGCATGCCACTCCAGACGATTCTGGCGGATCATGCGAAACAGTTCAGTCCCCGGCTGCACCACCATGCCAAGCGCAGCACTGCGTGCACTGATGACCCCGTCATCCACGGCCCGGATCACGGTCTGGTCCATACGGATCTGCAGCGACTCCAATGCTGTCTGCTGCACCTTGAGTGCCGCACGCTGGGCTTCGACCACTGACGCCTGAACCGTGATGGCGGCCTTCTGGGTATCCACATCCTTCTCGCGAACCGTCACCGCTGCCTGCTGCACCGCCACATTGGCACGCTGGGCCTTGACCCCGGCCTTGCTGGATTCCACAGCCGCCTGCTGGGCCTGCAGCTGGGACTTGCTGGCCATCACCCCGGCCTTCTGGGCCTGCACCACAGCCTGCTGGGCGCTGATGGCAGCCTTTTTGGCCTCCACATTGGCTTTCTGGGCCTCCAGCGCTGATTTTTTGGCATTGAATCCGGCCTGCTGGGCATTCAAGGCTGCTTTCTGGGCATTCAGGGCCGCTTTCTGGTTTTCCACACCCGCCCGGGCGGTTGCTTCGGCGGTCAGGTACTGATCCACCTGCTGCAGCGGCAGGGCACCGGTCGGCTTGAGCTTGCGCGCACGATCCGCATTGGCCTTGGCTTCATTGAAACTGGCCATGGCCTGCTGTATACCGGCATTGGCCTGGGCAATACCCGCATTGGCCTGGGCCACACTGGCCTGAGCCTGCTGCAGTCCGGCCCCGGATTCCGACAGCTGGGCATTGGCCTGAACCACCCCGGCGTTGGCCTGGACCACGCCGGCGTTGGCCTGCTGCACCCCGGCATTGGCCTGAACCACCCCGGCATTGGCCTGGGATACGCCGGCCTCAGCCTGCAGCACCCCGGCATTGGCCTGTTCCACCCCGGCATAGGCCTGCTGCACCCCGGCCTGGGCCTGTCCTACGGCGGCTTCAGCCTGAGCCACGGCAATACGGGCCTGGGACAGCTGGGTTTCCGCCTGGGCCACCCCCGCCTCGCCCTGGGAGATCACGGCTTTCTGCTGGGTCATGTCGGCCTCGATACTGCCTTGGTACAGGCGCGCCAGCTCCTGTCCCTTGCTGACCACATCGCCGACATCGACCAGCAGGTCAGTCAGGCGCAGGCTGCCGGTTTCCGCCGCAATCACCGCCTCCTGCCAGGGAGTGATGGCCCCGTCGGCACTGATATTCACCGCCCAGTCTTCCAGCTCGGGCTTGACGACATTGACAGTCAGGGCAGGCTTGGCATCCGCAGCCGTTGCAGCCGCATCCGTTCCGCCAGTTTCGGAGCGGACCATCCCCCCCCCGACCAGCAGGCTGCCACAGACCACACTCACAAGCAGAACGCGCCAGTCGCGCTGTTTTGAAGTGCCTGGGTTCATAAAAATCCACTTTGTAATATTGAAAATCATTTTCCGATGGCGCAATAAAGCACAACCCGGCAGCAAATACAAGAATGGCCGGGCCTCGCCAAGGTCTTGCCCATCAACAGCCATTCAGCCCCGGAATCAAGCCATGCTACCATTCTGCCATACCGGGGTATACCTGCCCCGGTCACTCGAAATTTCGAGTCAAAAGTCCAGAAATTTGTGCCGAAAGTCCAGAAAATGTCAGACATGACCAACAACAGGCCGATTTCCACACCCACACCCTGAAGACCTCCCGGCTGGAGCCCCGCCCGATCATTCTGCTGGATGGCGTACTGCTGTTTGCACTGGAACCCGTGCGTTCCCGACTGGATATCACACTTTTCGTTGACGTACCGGCGGACTTTCGGCTGGCCCGGCGCCTGCTGCGCGACGTCGCCGAGCGCGGGCGCTCACCCCGGTCCGTGCTGGAACAATACCTCGCCACGGTACGCCCGATGCACGCACGCTTTGTCGAACCCTGGAAAACACAGGCCGACTACTGTATCACCAACGAACAGGACTTTGAACCCGCGCCGGAACGGCTGCTGACTGCCGTCAGGGGTGACAATGATGAACTCAGGTTCCCGCATCCTCACCAGCCCGTCTGAGCTGCACCCGGCAGTTGTCGGATCGTCAGGGCTCCTTCCGGGGTCCTGCCAGCGGACGGTGCTGGTGCGGAAGGTCATGAAAGGCGCTCAGCAGCCCGAACAGGTACATGAGACGTTCGGTATTGACGCCGCCCAGCCGCCTGCGCATATTGCTCATGATATTGCTGGCTACACTGTAATCAATCCCGGTTTCATCCTCGACCTGTTTCATGACCTTGCCGCTGGCCCGGTAGTGCAGCAGGGCGACCTCCTTCTCCGAAAGGCAATGGTAAACCGGCTCAATAAAGCGTTGCGACCAGTCCGGATCGGCAAAACTGATTGCATGAAACAGGCGCGTCAGACGCCACAGGATTTCCAGCGTGTCCTGCTTGAGGGCCTTGAAGGGCTCATCATCCTGAAAACTGATCACGCTGACACCTGCTGCTCCCCGGCTTTCCAGCATGACCGGAATGGAAATGGCATTTTTGATGCCGTATGCTTCACGCGCCAGCCGGATCACATCAATCTCCTGTGCGCTCAGATCACCGTGCAGTTCATATTCACGCCAGTCCATGGGAGCCATTTCCCCGCCCAGCAAGCGGCGCACGGTAAAATCCTGCTGTTCCAGGTGTTCACGATGATAATGTTCCAGAAATCCCAGCGGATAAGGGTCGGTATGCAGAAACAGGACCGGCAGCCCCGGAAGCAGTTCGTACTGGATACGCGCAGAAAAGGCATAAGTCGCACCGGCATATCCGAGCTTTCGGATATACTCACCATATTGCTGGAAACGCTGCTCCAGCGAATCGGCAGCATACAAAGCAGAAACAAATCGCCCGATCAGGGCATGATCTATCGCCATCAAAGTTCTCACCCGGAATCTTACTGTCATCAGTTTCAGGATCAGGCCCCACGTTTCCGTTTCAGCCCGCCCCACCCTGAAGACGTACCAGAACCGAAAACATCAGCCAAAGCCCAGCTCTTTCAAACGCTCCTGCAGGTAACTGCCGGCAGTATGCCGCTCCGACAGCACCACCTCCGGACGCAGGTGCAGGAACAGCGGCAGGGAAATACGCCCCCGGCTGCGATCGGCAACCGGCGGATTGACCACCCGATGGGTGGTCGATGGAAAATAACCACCGGAAGCCTCCTGCAGCATGTCGCCGGTATTCACCATCAAAAGATGGCGGCATCCGGGGCCTGATAATCCACTGCAACCAGACTCATTTGTGATCTCGCCGGGATACTGCAGCACCTGGCTGACAATGAAATCAGCCGCATCCTGCCTGAGTGCAGCACGCTGCGGCGGTGGCAGCCCAAGGTTGCCGAAACCGTCACGACCATGTACAAAATCCGGATACGGCAGCGGCGCATGGCGCAGCGGACGGGCCACACCAGCGGCCACCGGGAGGTCGCGCCCGGCCATTTCCACCAGGGTCAGGGCATTGCGGGTCGCCTGCTCCACACTCACATTGCCGAAAGTCGTGGTCAGCCCCAGCAGCTCAAGGCCCGGATCACCCAAGGCGGCGAAAATGGCCATGGCATCATCAATACCGGGATCAGTATCGATAATGATTTTATGCCGCACCCTGTTGCTCCCCTGCCAGCCAGTCCGGATCAGGTGCCCGACCGGGATCGGCACCCAGCAGCTGCCGCACTTCGATCCGGTTCACGCACAGCAGGTTGAGCTTGTCCAGCGGCAGCTCGTGCACGGCGTCCGTCATGGGTGCCGGGTTGAAGGCAACCTGCAGGCCCCTGGCAAAGGCCACCTCGATCATCGGGCCGGTATGGCTGCATTCATTCTGCAGCAACAGCCAGTCCCCGGCAGCGGCAGGCGCCAGCAGCCGGTCCAGGTCAGCAGGGGTGAAACTGTGGTTGGCCCCCGGAAACAGCACAATGGTGTTTTCGGCCCGGTCATCAACCTGGATGATGGCATGCCCGCCAGGCTGGGCAACCGACTGCAGGGCACTGCCATCCACACCGGCGGCCAACAGCGGAGCCAGCAGGTCGAAATCACCGGCATGGTAGCGCCCGAGATGCGTGACCGCAGCCCCGGCCCGTGCCAGGGCAATGGACTGGTTGGCTCCCTTGCCACCCAGCACGCGTCCGTAGCCGGTGCTGGTCAGGGTTTCGCCCGGCTGCACCAGATGCGGCACGCGGTAGACATGATCAATATTGATGGAACCGTAATTCCAGATTCTCATGGGCTGCCCTCCCGCTCAAAGCAGGCATTATAACGGGTTGGCAGTTTTTCCCAAGTCCCTGTAAAACCGGAACTTCAGGGGTTTGCAGCCGGGAGGAAATCCTCGATCATGCTCACGATCCGGTGGTCTTCCGGCTTGACCTCGCTGGCAAAACTGGCCACCAGCTCACCCCGACTGATCAGGTATTTGTGGAAATTCCACTGCGGATACTCGCGGGCAGCCTCTCCCAGCCGTTGATAAAACGGTGCCGCCCTGCCTTTGGCTGCATGGATTTTTTCAAACATGGGAAAGGTGACATCGTATTTCTGGTTGCAGAAACTGGCGATATCCGACTCACTGCCGGGGTCCTGGCCACCAAAATCATTGGATGGCAGACCCAGCACCACGAAACCGCGCCCCTGATACTGGCGGTAAAGCTGCTCCAGCCCCTTGAACTGCGGGGTATAACCGCAATGGCTGGCGGTATTGACCACCAGCACCAGCTTGTCACCGAAATCATCACACAGATTCACCGTGCGCTCGCTGTCCAGGGTACGCAGGCTGAAATCCAGCAGGGGTGAACAGACCGCTCCACTTTCTGCACTCACCAGTCCGGGCATGGCCAGCCCGACGCTCAGCAGGGATGATGCGACTTTATGCTTTAACATGATGTTATCTCCTCTCCTATTGCATTCATTGCATTGGTTTTATGAATTTTCTGATGAAATGCCTGCTCCACCGGCCAGCCCCGGCGGATGCGCTGCACGACCATCTGACCCTGATTATAGTCCGTCGGTGTGACAACAGGATGGCACGGGTCAGGCCGGTGAGTGCTATTCCCGCCTCAGTATCGGCATGCGCCAGTGCCAGAAAATGGCCGCCAGCCGGATCAGCACCACTACAATCATCCCTGCCACCATCGCCGGCACTTCCTCCAGCACCAGCCGCAGCAGGGTATAGCTGATGATACCGACAATGGCGGCGCTGGCATAAATTTCCTCACGCATGACCATGGGTGCCGACTGGCTGAGCAGGTCACGAATCATGCCGCCGGCAATACCGGTGACCACCCCCATCACCACCGCCACCGGCTCGGCAAACCCCAGGTAAAGCGCCTTCTGCGCCCCCAGAATCGCAAACAGTGCCAGCCCCACCGCATCGGCCACATCCAGAATACGCAGGCGGATGCCACGCCCCGGCGGGATGTACTGCACCACCAGAATGGTCACCACGGTCGTGGGCAGAATGACGGCCAGGTAAGTCAGGTCACGGGTCCAGAACACCGGTGTGGCCCCGATCAGCAGATCCCGCAGGCTTCCACCCCCCAGGGCGCATACGCAGGCCAGTACCAGCGCCCCGAAAAAATCCATCCGCTGGCGTGCAGCCTGTGAGACCCCGCTGATCGCCAGCACCATGGTCGCCATGATATTGAGCCCGGTCACCACCCACTCAAACACGGGTACCGCCCTCTGTGCCGGTGCTAGTCTTTGTCGCGCGCACGGGCGAATGCATCCGCAAAAGCGTTATTGAGCGGAGCACGGTCCTGCTGCGCCGGTCGGGACTGATTGCCGCCGCCATGCCTTCGGGAACGTTCCCGCCCGTCACGCCGGCCATCCCCGGCCTGATCACGGGCTTTGGCCACCGGGCGTTCGGGCGCCTGCAGGCGCAGGCTCAGGGCGATGCGCTTTCTGGCCTCATCCACCTCCAGCACCCTGACCGTCACAATGTCACCGGCCTTCACGACTTCATGCGGGTCCTTCACGAACCGGTCTGCCAGTGCCGATATGTGGACCAGGCCATCCTGGTGCACGCCGATATCGACAAAAGCCCCGAAGTTGGTGACATTGGTGACCGTGCCTTCCAGTACCATGTCGGGTTTGAGGTCAGTGAGGGCTTCCACCCCTTCCATGAAGCGGGCGGTTTTGAAGGCCGGACGCGGATCCCGCCCCGGTTTGTCCAGCTCGGCAATGATGTCCGTCACGGTCGGCAACCCGAAACGCGCATCGGCATAATCCTGTGCGCGCAGGCTTTTGAGCACGGTGCTGTTACCAACCAGCGTCTGCAGGCTGGTATGGCTGCGCTCGGCCATGCGCGCCACCACTTCATAACTTTCCGGATGCACGGCAGAGGCATCCAGCGGATTGTCCGCCCCCCGAATCCGCAGGAAACCTGCCGCCTGTTCAAAGGTTTTGGCCCCCAGACGCGGTACCTGCAATAGGATCTGGCGGCTGGTAAAGCGCCCGTTCTGGTTGCGGAAGGTGATGATATTGTCAGCAATGGTCTGGTTCAGCCCCGCCACCCGCCGCAGCAGGGCGGCAGAGGCGGTATTCACCTCCACCCCCACGCTGTTGACGCAGTCCTCAATCACGGCATCGAGTTTGCGTGCCAGCTGCACCTGACTGACATCATGCTGGTACTGCCCCACCCCGATGGATCGGGGCTCAATCTTGACCAGCTCGGCCAGCGGGTCCTGCAACCGCCTGGCAATGGATACGGCCCCACGGATGGTGACGTCCAGATCAGGAAACTCCTGGGCTGCCGCTTCCGAGGCGGAATACACCGAAGCCCCGGCCTCATTGACCATGATTTTCTGCACCTGCAGTTCCGGATGGCGCTGGATCAGGTCGGCACACAGCCGGTCGGTTTCACGCGAGGCGGTGCCATTGCCGATCGCCATCAGCTCGACTTTATGCCTGGCGCACAAGACCGCCAGTTGGGCAATGGACTGATCCCACTGGTTGCGCGGCGCATGCGGGTAGAGGGTGGCATGCTCCAGCAGCTGGCCGGTGCTGTCCACCACCGCGACCTTGACACCGGTGCGGATGCCGGGGTCCAGCCCCAGGGTGGCCCGCTGGCCGGCTGGTGCGGCCATCAGCAGGTCCTTGAGGTTGCGCGCAAACACCTGAATCGCCTCCTGTTCGGCCTGCTGGCGCAGCTCGCCCAGCAGATCGGTTTCCAGCTTCAGGTGCAGTTTCATCTTCCAGGTCCAGCGCACCACTTCCTGCAGCCAGCCATCCGCCGGACGGCCCTGATCCCGGATACCGAAGCGGGCGGCGATGTGGCGCTCGCCCGGATGGGGCACGCCCTCCTCCTGCGGCAGATCCAGTTTCAGGCTCAGCACGCCCTCGTTACGCCCGCGCAACATGGCCAGCAGGCGGTGGGAAGGCAGCTTGCGGATATCGGCCTGGTGCTCAAAATAATCGCGGAATTTGGCCCCTTCGGCTTCCTTGCCCGGAATCACGCTGGAACCGAGCTGACCCTGCTCCCCCATGTCGGTGCGTAGTCCGGCCACCAGATCGGCGTCCTCGGCAAAACGCTCCATCAGGATGTATTTCGCACCGTCCAGCACGCCCTTGCTGTCGCTGAAAGCCCCTTTGAAGGCTTCGCCCGGATTGAGGTAGCGCTGCGCCTCCCGCACCGGATCAAGGCCCGGATCGGCCAGCAGCGCCTCGGCCAGCGGTGCGATTCCGGCCTCAATGGCAATCTGGCCCTTGGTACGGCGCTTCTGTTTGTAAGGCAGGTACAAGTCTTCCAGCCGGGTTTTGGTATCCGCGTCCATGAGCTGCTGCCTCAGTTCCGGGGTCAGCCGGCCCTGCTCCTCAATGCCGTTGAGGATGGTTGTGCGCCGTGCTTCCATTTCACGCAGATAAGCCAGCCGCTCTTCCAGGCTACGCAGCTGCCCATCATCCAGACTGCCGGTGGCTTCCTTGCGGTAACGGGCGATAAAAGGAACGGTCGCGCCTTCATCCAGCAACTGGATGGCAGCATCGACCTGGGCGGGAGAAGCCGTGAGTTCCGAGGCGATACGTTCGGTAATACTGAGCATTTTGAATTTTTTGCGAATGGCCGAAGCGGCGCATTTGACCACAATCATTGTATGGGTGCAAAGGCAAAATCAGGCCAGCCCCTGCCGGCAGGCCGCGAAGGCAGACACCCCGATTGACCGGTATCAATGCAAAACCCGGCTTCTTGCAACAATATCCGGGGATTGACGTGCTACATTTATACATGTGTCACCATCTTCCGGGTTTGCCCGGATATTTTCAGGAGTCTGCCATGAACAAGTCCGCCCGGCTGTCTGCCCTCATCACCCTGTCCCTGGGAGCTGCGACGGCAGCAGCCACGCCGACCACTGCCCCGGATAACAGCGCCACTGCGACAACAGCAGCGATGGCAACGGCACCGACCGCGGCCACACCCGACCAGGCGGCATTGATCGAGGAGGCCAGAACGGCGGTCATGGCCCTTGGCAGCACCCTGAAAAGGGAACTGCAGGCGGCCATGAAAGCCGGTGGCCCGGGTGAGGCCATCACGGTCTGCAAGACCCGTGCCCCGGAAATCGCCAGCGCAGTTTCGGAAGAAAAAGGGCTCGGCATCAAGCGTGTCAGCCTGAAAAACCGCAATCCGGAGGCCGGAGTACCGAA
This sequence comes from Thiothrix sp., assembly GCA_020442915.1. Lineage (GTDB taxonomy): Bacteria > Pseudomonadota > Gammaproteobacteria > Thiotrichales > Thiotrichaceae > Thiolinea. The sequence continues at coordinate 90,125 of JAGRJD010000033.1, forward strand.
TGAATGGCAGACCGCCGTACTGGAAGACTTTGAAACCCGCAAGGCTGCCGGCGAGGCCCCGGACCAGCTGGCCTATGCAGACGTGGTGGATAACGAATTCCGCTTCATGAAAGCGATTCCGACCGAGGGCCTGTGCCTGACCTGTCACGGCATGGAACTGGCACCGGATATCAGGGCCAGAATCGGCGAGCTGTATCCGGAAGACAAGGCAACCGGCTATCAGGAAGGCGACCTGCGGGGTGCCTTTGTGGTTGTCAAACAGCTGGCTGAACACTGAAGGCCCGGAAAGGCTGGGGGCCTCCAACCCTGAAACCACAAGACAAACAAGTGGTCAGTCCCTTGACCGTTGGGTTCATCCTTAGGGGATTCAGTAGAATTTGCG
>JAGRJD010000136.1 GCA_020442915.1 Thiothrix sp.
ATGGATCAGCGTGAACAGTTACCTTCCGCAGCAGCCTTTCCTCGATATTGCTGTTGCCGGTTTCGTTTTCGAGATTGTCGAGGCAGGTGTAGCCCAGTTGCTCACGGAATAATCTGACCACCCGGTTCTGGGTGACGCGCTCTGGTTTGGTAACGGACTCACTCATGTCTGGCCTCAGTCAACTCATGTTAACGATATCGTGATTTGTTTAACATGAGGAGTAGCTCATGTTAACGAAACCGGCTTTTTATAACATGTTGCTATTTTGCTCACAGCAACCCTTTTCATGCGCTCACCCCTGATAGCAGTTTAAATAACTGATCATTCAGGTAATAATTATCTTTGCCCAGCTTGTGCTTGCTGAGTAGTCCCAGATCAACGATGTTATCCAGGTAGCGTGCTGCGGTTTGCCGGGTCACTTGCAGCTCGTCGACCACGAAGTCGATTTTGGTGTAGGGGTGACGGAACAGGTTATTCACCAGATCCTGACTGTAGATTCTGGGCGACTCCTGCCGGAGGGTCTGCTTGTAGTGCTGCATCAGGGTCTTGATCGCCAGTACCAGCTGTGTGGTCTGCCGGGAGGTGACTTCCACCCCGGTCAGCATGAACAACAGCCACGCTTCCCATTGCCCGGTATCACGCACGGCTTGCAGCAGGTGGTAGTAATCGACCTTGTTCTGGTTGATGTAGCGCGACAGGTAGAGAATGGGGGTATCCAGTAGTCCCTGCTGGACCAGATACAGGATGTTGATCACCCGTCCGGTGCGGCCATTACCATCGTAAAACGGGTGGATGCTTTCAAACTGGTGGTGGATCACGGCCATTTTGGTGAGCGCATCCCAGTCGGACAGGGTGTCATCGTTGATGAAGGCACTGAGGTTGTCCATCAGCGTGAGGATTTCATTCGGGTGCTGTGGCGGGGTGTAGACGGTGTTGCCGTACTGGTCTTTGAGGACCGTACCGAGTGCCTTGCGGAAACCGGCGTTGTTGTTTTCGATATTGCTCTGGATGGTTTTGATGTCGTTGCTGGTGAGGAGCCGGGTTTGCTTCACACGTTCATAACCCTGACGCAGGGCGTTGGCGTAGTGGTGGACTTCCTTGGCTGCGGTGGTGAGGAATTGCTGGGTTTGGTAGTCGCTGCGGTAGAGGTCGTCCTGGGTGGTGATGATGTTTTCGATTTCGGAGCTGTCTTTGGCTTCCTGCAGGGATAGGGTGTTGATCAGGATGCCCTGATTGGGCATGCCTTGCGCCACGCCTTTGAGTTCGGCCAGTGCCTGATGGGAGCGGGCGAGTTGTTTGAGAACCGGGATGGTTTCGATGTCATCATCACCGAGGTTGGGGAGGGTGGGGAGTTTATGGGTTTGCATGGGGGGCCTCCTGTGCCGGTTTCACCAGCCGAATTTTACCGGTGAGGAGGTTTTGCATCATGCCTTGCTTCAGGGCTTTGGCTTTTTCGAGCTTGGCTTCCAGATCGGAGATTTCCTTGTCCATGTCGGAGAGAATGGTGGCGATGCGGGTTTGCTCATCAGCATTTTGAGGTATTCCAACTGAAAATCCATGTGCATCATTTCTATTGAGTGTCGGTACACCCGAGCCAGTAGCAAATCTAGAAAAACCAATGCTCTTGAATAAATAAAAAACAAACTTCGGAACATTGCCATTGAAGCTAGTGGCCCATAATGTTGTATTGTGTGGCCAATAGTCAGATGTAACAAAGTGAATACTTCCTAAAGTTCCAGAGCGCCCGGTAATGACTCCAGGCCCTGCGACTTGTTTTTGATTATGAAAATTTAAAACCCCGTTTGAATAAACGACAGGATATTCTCCGCGTTCCAACTGAGAGCTTGGTAGGTCAAAGCCCCGTTGTAGCGGTGCTATATCTACTAACCTTTTAACTTCCCACCCCCCCTTCAAAACCCCATCCTCATAAGGATTCAGCAAGCTCTGCATCGCCCCTTGTTTGATCTGGCGTTTCTTGGCAATCAGGCGGGTAAGGGATTGAATCCATGTGTCGGCATCGCTTAGGGCATTGGCGATGGCGGTTTGTTCGGTTTTGGTTGGTGGTATTGGTAGCCTAACTTTTTTAAGCTTAACTGTGCTAATGAATGGCTGATCAGTCCCGACAGAACTTTCTTCTACGAACTTTCTTATGTAGACAAGAAATGAATAATAGGCGAAAAGAATCTTGATATTTGAACTTAGTATTTGAATTCTTCCGACTCGTTGATAAAGTATTGCGGGAGTGTCCTCTCTTTTCAAGATTGCAATCTTCAATTGATTATTTGTAATTGGCCTATTCAAAGCCAATAGTATATCGCCTTCTTTTAAAAGAGCTTTTGAGTATGTGTCTTTATACTCATTTGGCAAGTATGCCAGCGAATCCCACTGAATTTCTCCGTATGAAACATTATCTATTCGTATGAGTCTAATGCCATAGTTGGTATATTCTGATTTGCTAAACCCGATACCAGCAATAACGCTGAAATTATCCCCAAATTGTGAAACATCCCAGTCTTCTGGAATTACCCCAACCTCAGTCTGCTTATACCCCGCCTTCACTGCCATACAAACCCCATCTTCGCCAGATGCGCACTCACCGCCGCCTCAGCATCCACCATCTGCTGCGTCAACACCGGCAATGGCGACTCATACCGCTCCGCCAGTTCCCGAACCCGCTGCGCCAGCCGCTGACTGATCCGGTCCATCTCCCCACGCACATCCGCCGCAATCGACGCCATCCACTTGTCATCAACTACCAGCTGCTTGATCTGCCCCTCCGTCAATTCCGGATACTGCTCCAGCAGGGCATTATCCAGCACCGTTTCTGCTTCCTTGATGGCTTTCTTCCTGACCGCTTCACTATCCAGCAGCTTCAGGTATTGCCTCAGCACAGCCTGTTCTTCTTTGGTATCCGCATCGCTCTTGATATCTTTCAAACGCGCAGAGACAGCCGCCTTGTTCACCTTCTCGAACTCGGCAAAGAAACCCTCCTCACCGCCGTGCTCCTCCTCCATCCCGGTCTTCTCGCTCTGAATGCTGTCCAGCTCGGCTTTCAGCGCATCAATCGCTTCCTGATCCTCTTTGAAATAACGCGCAATCACCAAAGCCTTCGGCACCAGATCACAAGTCCAGCCCTTGTCGACTTCCTTGCCTTTGGCATTCTTCACCAGAATCCGGTACGTATCCGCCCACCAGCCCTCTGCCGCGATCAGATAACAATCATCCTGCATCACCTCGGCCCAGTAATTCATCAGGTACTGGTACATGTCATAAGGATCAATCAGTGCTTTCCCGCCATATGCCGCCAGCAGGGATTCACTAACCTCCTCAATCAACGGCTTGGGATGAAACCCCGGCTCCAGTGCCTTGAGGCGAGTCGTGGTAGCCTTCTGCCATGCCGCAAATACCTGCGCCATATCCGCCATGTAAGCCACAAACTCGGCATGCTCAAAGATGGCACTCCTGATGGCATCCTTGTCCACCAGCAAGGTGTTGTAATGATCGCTGCGTTCTGCTACCTGAAACAGGCTGGAGCGGATACCGGGCAGTACCTCCCAGTAGTCCCGCAAGGCCGCCACATCCCGGTTGGGAATCCCCCCCAGCAGATGCGCCTCAATGTCCTGCAAATCTTCTGCCTCGGAACTGTCGATATAGCGCGGGATATTGAGATTGAATTCATTCTTCTCAATCTCGTCATGCGACACCATGCGGCTATAACCATCAACCTCCGTTCGCTTGTTGAACACATCGACAATACGGTGCATATCCATCTCCCGCAGCCGGTTCTTGGGGCCGTCCTTCATGAAACCCTTGCTGGCATCCAGCATGAAAATACCCTTGCGGGTGTGTGCGTCTTCCTTGTCAATCAGGATGATACAGGCCGGAATACCGGTGCCGTAAAACAGGTTGGCAGGCAGGCCAACAATCCCCCTGATCAGCCCCTGCCGGATCAGTGCCTCACGAATCACGGCTTCTGCATTACCCCGGAACAGGACGCCGTGCGGCAGGATACAAGCCCCTTTGCCCCGGCTTTTCAGCGAAGCAATAATGTGCAGCAGGTAAGCGTAGTCTCCGTTTTTATCAGGCGGGATACCATAATCATCAAAGCGCTCATACGGGTCATTCCCGGTATGAACACCGTTGTTCCAGCGTTTGTCACTGAAAGGTGGATTGGCAACCACGTAATCAAAACGCTGCAGGCGGTTGTAATCAATAAAGAGCGGATTCGCCAGCGTGTTCCCCTGCCTGACAACAGCGGTCGCGTTGTTGTGCAGAATCATGTTCATACGCGCCAATGCACTGGTGGCGGCATCTTTTTCCTGCCCGAACAGGGAGATGGCAGTTTGGGCCTGATCGGCCACTTTCAGCAGCAGGGAGCCGGACCCGCAGGTCGGGTCATAGACTGTGGTTGAGCCGGTGGTTTCTGCCGCATGAATACCGATAATTCTGGCCACCACCCGGCTGACCTCTGCCGGTGTATAGAACTGCCCCTTACTCTTGCCGCTTTCGGTGGCGAAGTGGCGCATCAGGTATTCATAGGCGTCGCCGAGAATGTCGTCACCATCGGCCCGGTTCTGGCCAAAATTCAGTGCCGGATTCTCGAAAATGGCAATCAGGCTGGTGAGTTTGTCCACCATCTCCTTGCCACTGCCCAGCTTTTCCGGGTCATTGAAGTCCGGCATGTTGGACAGCTTGTTGGCGTCTGCCAGCGGCTTGATGATCTTCTTGTTGATGTCATCACCAATGCTGCTCCTGCCCTTGAGTGCCACCATGTCAGAAAAGCGTGAACCCGCAGGAACCTTCACCGGGTCATAGGGAGAGCCGGTGTATTTGTCACTGACATACTTGATGAACAGCAGTACCAGAATGTAATCCTTGTACTGGCTCGCATCCATTCCGCCGCGCAGCTCATCGCAGCTTGACCAGAGGGAAGCGTAAAGTTCCGATTTCTTGATAGCCATACGTATCTCAGGGTCCAAGGATACCGAATACTAGGTTTTACCTTGGTATGGATCAACCCCCAGCCAGGGAGCAGCAACACTACTTTCATGTGTCAAAATCGGTTATCGTCTGTAGTTCCACAACCAGAATCAAAGGAGAGCAGTCTATGGCCACCGTAACCTGGCGCATGGCGGACGGGAGTGAAATCACGGCGGATGTCATCAATGGCAATACCCTGATGGAATCAGCACTGGACAATGACGTACCCCGGATTTTCGGCGACTGTGGCGGCAGTCTGGCCTGTGCCACCTGCCATGTGGTGGTCGACGATGCCTGGATCGACAAGTGCGGCTCACCGGGTGAGGAAGAGAATGACCTGCTGGAAATGACGGATGCACCCCGTCAACCCAACAGCCGCCTGAGCTGCCAGATTGTTGTCAGCGAAGACCTGGACGGGCTGGTCGTCAACGTACCGGAACCCTGAGCCGGGCACCGTGCACAACCGGCCTGCACGAAAATCACCGCAGGCCGGTTGCTCCATGCCATGCAATCCCTGCCACCGTCTATAACAGCACCAGCGTCGCCAGTCCCAGAAAGCTCATGAAACCGACCACATCCGTCACCGTGGTCAGGATCACCGAGCCGGACAGGGCCGGGTCGATCCCCATTTTATCCAGCACCAGCGGCACCGACAGGCCGGAAACGGCGGCAGCAAACTGGTTGATGATCATGGCCGACCCGAGCACGGTGGCAATTTTCAGATCCTGAAACCAGAACCAGGCCATCGCCCCTACCACCAGCGCCCACACCACTCCGTTGATGCCGGCAATGGCCACTTCCTTGAGCGCCAGCCAGCGGGTATTGGCGGCATTGATCTGCCCCAGCGCCAGCCCCCGGATCGCCAGGGTCAGGGTCTGGCTGCCGGCGATACCGCCCATGCTGGCCACGATCGGCATCAGCACCGCCAGCGCCACCACTTTCTGCAGAGTCGCCTCAAACAGGCCGATCACCCAGGCGGCCATGAACGCCGTGACCAGATTGATCCCGAGCCAGAACAGCCGCCGTTTGGCCGACGGAATAATGGGGGCGAACAGGTCCTCGTCATCTTCCAGACCGGCCATCTGCATCACCTGATGGTCGGCCTGCTCCCGGATAATGTCGAGGGCATCCCCCACCGTGATGCGCCCGACCAGTTTGTGCTCCGGGTTCACGACGGCAATCGACTCTGACTCGTATTGCTCAAACAATGGCGCAAAATCACTGGCGTCGGTCGTGACCTGCACAGACTGCTCCTGTGCACCCATGACCGCACTCACCAATGTCTCGTCCCTGCCGGTCAGCAGGCGGCTGATGGGCAGCTTGCCCTGATAGATCCCCTGACGGTCCACCACCATCAGGCCGTCAGTATGTGCCGGCAGCTCATCCAGACGCTTGAGGTAACGGGCCACGGTTTCGAGCGTGACATCCGCCCGCACCGCGATCCATTCCTCGCTCATGTAACGCCCGGCTGAGTCCTCCGGATAGCTCATGCGCACCTCGATGGCACTGCGCTCATCCTCGCTCAGGGACTGCAGAATCGCCTCCGCCAGTTCATCGGAAACCGACTCCAGCACATCGACCAGCTCGGACTGGTCCATCTCGCAGGCCGCCTGCACCACCGACTCCGGCGTCATGTTCTCCAGCAGGCTGTTGCGCACGCTGTCATCCAGTTCATCCAGTACTTCGGCCTGCAATACCGCCGGAACATGGGTCCAGATTTCCTGCCGCACCGGCGCCGGCAGCGCAGCCAGCTCATGTGCAATACGCACCCCATCCTGTGCAGCCAGCAAGGCATCCAGTGCCTGTGCATCCTCCTCCTCCACCAGGTCCATGAGGCGGGCGATGGTATCGGACTCCAGCTCCAGTTGTGGTTGCAGTTGCGGATTCTCGTCACTCACTTCCCGTATCTCCCGATAATGATCCTGCGGCATCCGCCTCTGTATCAGCCTGCCACTGCGGGCTTTCAATCAAGGCACGCTCAACCCGATGGCTGCGGGTTTCCAGCACCTCCATGCGAAAGCCGCCCACACGGATCACATCGCCGACCATGGGCATGCGCTGCAGTTCCAGCATGAACAGGCCGGACAGGGTATTGGCATCGGTACCATCCGGCACATCAATATCCGTCACACGCTCCAGATCACTCAAGGAATAAAGCCCGTGCGCCTCCCAGCGCCCCGGTTCCAGTTCGACAATCGGGTACTCACTCACCATCAGGTCGGTCTCATCCGCAATCTCACCCACAATTTCCTCCAGCAGGTCCTCCATGGTCACCAGCCCGGCGAAAGAGCCATACTCGTCCACCACAAATGCCATGTGCTGCTGCTGGGTGCGCATGCTTTCAAACAGGCGTGCCACCGGCAGGGTTTCAGGCACTACCAGCGCCTCACGCACATACCGGGTCAGGTTCTCCCACGGACGTTCGACCCCCTCGACCATGGCCAGGAACAGGTCCTTGGTCAGCACGAACCCCAGCAGCCGGTCCGGCTCCCCGTCCACGACCGGAAAGCGCGAGTGGGAGGTACGGTGAATCATCTGGATGTTCACATCCGGCGGACGCTGCACATCCAGTACATCGACTTCCTTGCGTGCCACCATCACCTCTTCCACGGTACGCTCATCAAAGTCAAACAGGTTGTCCAGCATCACTGCCCGGTCTGCCTCCAGGACACCATGCTCCCCGGAAACCTCGATCATGCCACGCAGCTCCTCACCGGTCATGACATCCGCATGCGAAGCCTCCTCCACCCCGAAAAAGCCCAGAATGGCCGAGGTCGAAAGGCTCAGCAACCGGTTCAGCGGCCAGGCCAGCAGATAAAACCCGTGCAGCGGGTAGGCCACCCAGATCGAAACCGGCTCCGGCTTGCGGATGGCAAAGGTCTTGGGGACCTGCTCCCCCACCACGATGTGCAGGGAGGAAAAAATCAGGAAGCCCAGCAGGAAGGCGGTGGTGGACAACATTTCCGGCGACATGCCCAGCTCATGAAACAGGGGCTCCAGCAAGGCGGCAACCGCCGGCTCCCCGACCCAGCCCAGTCCCAGTGAGGCCATGGTGATCCCGAGCTGGCAGGCAGCCAGATAGGACTCCAGATTCTGGTGAATGCTGCGGGTCAGTCGGGCCGCACGCGACCCCTGATTGGCCAGCTGCTCCAGACGCACCACCTTGAGCTTGACCAGTGCAAACTCGGCAGCCACGAAAAAGCCGTTGATAAACAGCAGCAGCACAATCGCAACCAGACTGAGGGCGATGTTATCCATGAAAACTCCCTGGAATTCATATTTTCAGATTGCGTTCAGAGGCAGCCAGGTTTCAGGGGGCGAAGGCGGATCCGGCGGCTGTTTTGCAAATTTCCTGCCCCGACCCGCTTCAGCCAGACAAAATTTCCAGTACCATTGGGCCTCTACTGAGGAGCAATATACCATGATGGACGTTTTACGCATCCGGGGCTTCAGCGCCTTCATCCTTGTCGCCTTCCTGAATGCCTTTCTGGATCTGGGGCACAAGATCATGATCCAGAATACCATCTTCAAGATTTATGATGGCCAGACCCAGATCATCCTGACCGCCATTGTCAACGCCCTGATCCTGCTGCCCTTCATCATGCTATTCACGCCGGCAGGCTTCCTGTCCGACAAATACGCCAAGAACCACATCATGCGCCTCAGCGCCCTGGCCGCTTTCGGGCTGATTCTGCTGATTGTGCTGAGTTACTACCTGGGCTGGTTCTGGTTCGGTTTTGCCATGACCTTCCTGCTGGCCCTGCAAAGCGCAATTTACGGACCGGCCAAGCTGGGTTACATCCGTGAACTGGTGGGCGAAACCCATCTGTCCCAGGGCAATGCCCTGGCCCAGTCGGTGGTCATGGTTTCCATCCTGCTCAGCACCTTCGCATTCTCCCTGCTGTTTGAAAACCGCCTGGCCGGCATGACCTATGCCAGCAAGGCCGACATCCTGCAGCTCATTGCTCCGCTGAGCTGGCTGCTGCTATTGATTTCCGCGCTGGAGGTGTACTTTGCCTGGCGGCTGCCGGATACCGGCCAGCACAGCCCGACACTGAAATTTGACTGGCAGGAATACCTGCATGGCCGCACCGGGCGCGAGAACGTGCGCATGGTCTGGAACAACCAGAGCATCTGGCTCAGCATCATCGGCGTCTCGATTTTCTGGGCCCTGTCCCAGGTGGTGCTGGCCACCTATCCGGCTTACAGCAAGGAACACCTCGGCATCACCAATACCGCCCAGCTGCAAGGCATCATGGCCTTTGCCGGCATCGGCATCATGGCCGGTTCGCTGCTGGCGGGAAAACTGTCCAGCTACCATATCGAAACCGGCCTGATACCGATCGGTGCCATCGGTATCCTGATCAACATGGCCCTGCTCACCGCCTTTGAAAGTCCGCTGCTGCAGATACTGAACTTCATGCTGCTGGGTACCATGGGGGGGCTGTTCATCATTCCGCTCAATGCCCTGATGCAGTACCACGCCCCCAAAGCCCAGCTGGGACGGGTACTGGCCACCTACAACCTGATCAGCAACCTGATGATGCTGGGATTCCTGATCCTGACCATTCTGCTGGCCCAGGCCGGGGTCAACAGCCTGCACCTGTTCGGTTTTCTGACCCTGGTGGCACTGGGAACAGCGGTGTATACCGTGTACAAACTGCCCCAGTCACTGCTGCGCTTCATCATCAGCCGCCTGTTTCAGGCCCGCTACCGCCTGACCGTGCTGGGCTTCAAACACCTGCCCTCTGAAGGTGGCATGCTGCTGGTCGGCAACCACATCAGCTGGATTGACTGGGCCATTGTGCAGATGGCCATTCCACGTCAGGTCCATTTCGTACTGGAGCAGGGTTACTACGAACAATGGTCCCTGAAACTGGCGCTGAAACTGTTCGGCATCACCCCGATACAGGATGACAACCGCGCCACCTCACTGGAAAAAATCAGCCAGCTGCTGCAGCAGGGTGAGGTGGTCTGCCTGTTCCCGGAGGGGCACTTGAGCCGTACCGGCCAGCTGACCCGCTTCCGTGACAATTACCGGCATGCCATCGAAGGGACGGGGGCCAGCCTGATTCCGTTCTACCTGCACGGGCTGTGGGGCAGCCGCTTCTCCCATTCCAGCGGCTTCCTGCACCAGATCCGCCAGTCCGGCTTCACAACCGATGTCATGGTAGCCTTCGGTCCCCGGCTGACAGCGGACATCAGTCCGGCCCAGCTCAAGCAGAAAGTGTTTGAACTCGCCTGCACTGCCTGGGAAGCCTGGTCCTGGCACATGCCACCCGTTTCACTCAGCTGGCTGCGGGTCGCTAAGCGCCGGGGGTTCCATCTGGGTGTGACCGATGCACTGGGGGAACCCCTGAGCAACCACCGCTTCATCACCGCCGTGATCCGCTTTTCAGCCCTGATGCGCCAGTCCAACCCCGAACAGCACGTGGGCCTGCTGCTGCCTACCAGCACCGCCAGCGCCATTACCAACATGGCCGCCCTGTGCCTGGGCAAGACCGTGGTCAACCTCAACTACACCGCCAGCGATGATGCCATCCGCAGCGCTGTGCAGCAGTCCGGACTCCGGCGCCTGTTCACCTCACGCCTGTTCCTGAAACGCCTGCTGGAGCGTGGCGTGGACATCCAGGCCATCCTGCCGGACCTGCAGCTGATCTATCTGGAAGACCTGCGCAAGGAAATCAGCCAGCTGCAGATGGTACTGACCCTGATTCTGGTCGTGATCCTGCCGACCCGGCTGCTGCAGCTGCTGTTCATCCGGAATCCGCAGCACGACGCCATAGCCGCCATCCTGTTTTCCAGCGGCAGTGAAGGCGCGCCCAAAGGTGTGCTGCTGACCCACCGCAACCTGGCGGCCAATGTGCGTCAGGTGGCCGATGTGCTCAATACCCTGGAAAATGACGTGCTGATGGGTACCCTGCCGGCTTTCCATGCCTTCGGGCTCACCGCCGGCATGCTGTTGCCGCTGGCGGAAGGTATCCCGGTGGTCTATCACCCCGACCCCACGGACGGTGAGAATATCGCCAAGGGCGTCGCCAGATATGAAGCCACCGTGCTGTTCGGTACCGCCACCTTCCTGCGCCTGTATGCCCGCAACCGTCGCATCACCCCCATGATGCTGCAGAGCCTGCGCTATGTGGTGGCCGGGGCGGAAAAACTGCCCCAGGAAGTGCGGGAGCTGTTCATGCAGCGCTTCCACAAAGACATTCTGGAAGGTTTTGGGACCACTGAAACGTCGCCGGTTGCCAGCGTCAATGTTCCTGACCGGCTGGAGACCTCGGACTGGTCCGTACAGCCGGGCAGCCATGCCGGCAGTGTCGGCCTGCCACTGCCAGGAACCAGCTTCCGGATTGTGGATCCGGAAACCCTGGAGGAACTGCCTGCCGGTACCGACGGCCTGCTGCTGATCCGCGGGCCGCAGGTCATGCAGGGTTATCTGGACCAGCCGGAAAAAACGGCTGAAACCCTGATTGAGCTGGACGGTCAATGCTGGTACAGGACCGGTGACAAGGCCCATGTGGATGAAGACGGCTTTTTAACCATCGTGGACCGCTTTTCGCGTTTTGCCAAGCTGGGGGGGGAAATGGTCAGTCTGAGCGCTGTGGAGCAGGAAATCCGTACCCTGCTGCAGGAGCCTGAGCTGGAACTGGTGGCTGTCAATCTGCCGGATGAGAAAAAAGGGGAAAAGGTCGTGCTGCTGCTGGCCGGCGAGCATGACGGCAGGGCCGTGCGTCGCCGGCTGGTTGAGGGTGGCATGAGCCCGCTCATGCTCCCGGCCAGCATCCATATCCTGCCGGAAGTCCCGAAGCTGGGCAGCGGCAAGACCGACTTCGGTACGGCACGCAGACGGGCGCAGATGCTGGAAGCCGCATGATGAAGGTAAACGACCGGTACCATGGATACCATGCTCCCTGCCGTGCTCCCGGTAACTTGCCCCTGATCCGGTATTGACCGCTATAATGCGCCCTGTTTCAAACAGGTCTGGAATTTGCCATGAAAACCGCAACGAAACGGCTGTTGATGTTTTTTGTGCTGCTGCTGATCATCGGTCTGGCAGCCTTCCTGATCCAGGTCAACTACCTGAGTCAGGACAGGAAACTCAGTCTGATCCCGATCGAGGGCCAACAGTTTGGTGGTGACTTCGTGCTGACCAGTGACGGTCAAACCGTCAGGCTGCAGGATTTTCGCGGCAAGGTAGTGGTCATGTATTTCGGCTACACCTCCTGTCCGGATGTCTGCCCCACCACACTGGGACTGCTGGGAGCGGCAGTCAAGGCTCTGAAGCCGGAAGAGGCCGCACAGGTGCAGGGCCTGTTCATCAGTGTGGACCCCGAACGGGATCAGGGTGAAAAACTCATGGGTTACGCACAGCATTTTTATCCGGATTTCATCGGGGCCACCGGTACGGAAGAACAGCTGCGTCAGGTCACCCGTCAGTACGGGGTGTTTTTTGAGAAGCAACCCGGTAATTCGGCCCTAGGGTATCTGGTGGATCACAGCTCCCAACTTTATATCATCGACAAACAGGGACGGTTCAAAACCGTACTGCCACATGACCTGAGCCGGGACGACCTTGTGCATGTGCTGCGGGCGAACCTGTAAACCCGCCGGCACCGGAAACGCCTGCAGAAGCCCTGGAAAACCAGGGCTCTGCTTATCCGGCAAAAGTTGAAATCAATCAGTATGGCGACCCACAGGACAGCTCAAAACCGTAGGGGCTCTCCGCATTCGGGGGTTCGGAGGCACAGCTGTTCATATCGTCAGCAAGCACACCCAAGACAAACTCGGTGCTTTCCATAAACTCCGTACCTTCAACCGTCGTGGTGGCAGTCAAGCGCACTTCATTCCACCAAGCCTGGCTTTGCGGGTAGCTTACCGGCACGGTCAGCTTGCCATCGGCATCGGTCAGACCGCTACCGGCAACCGTTGCGGCATGAGTCGGGTCCAGTGCCAGATTGTTGTTATAGTCTTCACCGGCATCCAGCCAGCCATTGACATTGGCATCTTCTGACGCACACCAGATACCCGCATCCAGATGCCAGCTGCTCACGGTGGAACCATCACTGTGTACGTCACCACAGGACAGTGCCCCTTTCAGATAGCGGATGGGCGTGATACTGAACTTGACTTCCTGATCGGCCACCGGATTACCGGCACTATCCGTCACAATCACACCGAAAGACTGACTGTAATAGACACCATCCACTTCCACCTTGGCATTGGTTCCCAAAACGATGCGCATGGAACGCTCACCGACCGTCAGACTCAGGGTATCAGCCATGGCGGCATTGGTCTGCAGGGCGGCCTGGATCCGGACACCATCCAGTGCACTGCTGCCATCGCCCGCGGTATAAACCACACTGGCCCGACCCAGGGAGTCGGTAATGGCGGAAGGTGAACTGAGGCTGCCATTGACAGCATCCGCTTCAATCACAAAATTGACCCGCTGGTTTTTAACCGGATTGTGGTCGGCATCATGCACAATGGCAAACAGCGTCACCTGCCCGTTCGGAGCCAGCATGGTCCGCTCGGTCTGCAGGCTCAGGTAGGTCGGGGTGATGGCAATGAACTCCCGCACCATGCTGGTGGTCAGACCGCTGCTCTCATCAACCGCCGTAATGACCGTGCCACCTGCCGTGGTGGAGCTGAAGCTGAAGCTGGCCTTGCCCTGTGCATCCGTTACTACCTGGTGGGGTACCGCACCACGTGTGGTGGCCAGATAGATGGTCCGGTTCGCCTGTGGAAAACCATCCCGGGTCCAGACCAGACTGACAGTCTCACTGGTATTGACAATGATTTCATCACGCGGGCTGCTCAGGGAAAAATAATCACCGGAAATCTCGACCTGATGTGAAAAATCCGCACCCAAGGCACTGACCCGAATGGTGTCGGTTCCGCCGATCGAAGCAGTATAGTCAAACTGGATTTCACCATCGCTGTCGGTGTAATAATCATCAACCGGCGTGATCAGGTTGGCCTTGTCCGAACTGACCGCCACCAGCTGGTTGGACAGTCCTTTGGAAGCGGCATCCTTGAGTTTGACGGTGAAGCGGGTCGGTGACTGGGTCACGATCCGCTGCGGGCCGTCAATCAGCAGGGTGGTACCGACAACATCCACGTTCAGGGTCCGGGTCAGGCTGCCGGCTGTCACCGTCACCGTCAGGGTACGGTTCTCCGGACGGTTCAACCCCGGTGTCAGCACGGCAGTCTTGAGTGCACTCAGCACCGCGGTACCGGCTTCATCCACGGCCGCCTGGTCCGGCTCGATGGTTGCGCCGTTATCCACCGCAAACAGGATTTCCGTATCCTTGATGGTATTGTTGTTTTCATCCTTGGCGATGGCCGAAATGATGACCGGACTGCTGCCATCAGAAGCCAGCTGGAAAGTGCTGGCAGTCACCTCCAGCTCCTTCACCCGGCTGTCAACCGTTGTACCGGTATCCGTACCAGACCCGGTATCTGTTCCGGTATCCGTACCCGTCGTATCCGAACCGTGATTACCGCCGATGAAGGTATCCCCCCCACCGCCGCATGCCGTCAGGGCCAATACCAGCAGGGCCATGGCCCCGTACCTGAAAAAACCCGCCATACCTGTGATCTCCGTAGTTATTATAGTTATTCAATAAGACTTTCTGATTTTATAAATAAGAAAAATCAATCACAAGTGGCAGCCGACGAATCACCCCAGAAGCGGAAACCTAAAACCAGTTGATGGGATACTCCCTGACCGGCTTGTCACCCCGTCGGTCATTGCTGAAGGCGTCACTGCCCGACAGACCGCCTCCCACTCTCGGAGCTGCTGCCGTGGCGGCAGGTGCTGTGGTTGCTGCTGTGGCTGTGCCGGCGGGCGTCGCCGCCCCCTGCGGCTCAGGCTGAGCGGGTGCCGCAGCCGTTTCCGGCTGTGCCGGGCGCGGACCCAGCAGGCTGTCAAACAGGCGCAGGGGGTGTTCACGCACCTGATCACGTTTGTTGACCGGCGTGAATGAGGAACTGCTGGCCAGCGGGCTGTCTTCATCAACACTGGTCCAGGGATACTCACGCCCGTCCTCCGTGACAACCACGCCATTATTCCCGGCTGCCGGGCGGTCAAGCGGCAGGGGCTCAACCGTCCCCCCGGCAGTCGGCCCGCCCTTTACGAAGAAGGGATGCAGATCATTTTCCCCGGCGGATGCCACACCGGTCATTGCCAATGCCAGCAGGCAGACAAGCTGCAACGGGACCAAACGGAACAGTTTCATGCAGAACCTCGCACAAACAACTCAGGATGAGCTGCAGGTTAACACTCCCCCTCCAACTTCACAAAACTTTACCCAAAGACCGTAATCAGGCAATACAACAGCGGCATGATAAGCCCATGTCAGCAAGGCACCGGCGGCCGCCAAAGGCCGCCAAGCCGATGACCGAGATGACTGACAGGAACCCGTTCACCCTTTTATGGAGCCATCCTCATGACCGATCATTCAGTAAACGACGCCCCCAACCCGGAACAGCCGACCAACACCATGCCGGAAAACGGTACCGAAAAAACCGCCGCCCAAACAGAAACCACCCGACAGGAAAGCGGTCAGGGTGCAGAGCCGCCACACCACTCCCGTTGCAGCTGGCCTGATGACGCTGGTCGCCAGTGGCGCTGGAAGCGCATCGGTGCAGTCCTTCTGCTGCTGGCCGGCTTCTTCCTCGGCCGTATCAGCGCACACCATCATGGCGCACATGATGGCTGGAAACACAGCCGCTACGAGCGCGGTGGCAATACAACCGAGATGCGCTCAGGCTACCCGGACTCCATGAGCCGGATTCTGGACGGCATCGGAGCCACCCCGGAACAGCGCGAGAAGGCCGTCAACCTGTTCCGTTGAAACCGTACACATACCCGACCGGGGTGCCAGCCCCGCTGGAATGTGGCACAGTAGGCATCACCAGGGCCAGCAGCATGCGTGGCCCTGTTTCCATTGACCGTACCGGGTGATGAACGCCTGTTGCGGCGCCTGGTGCGCAACCTGCTGGAAAATGCCCGGCGTCATGGCGGCGGGCCGGTGGAGGCCCGCCTGAGCGCGCTGGGGAATAGCATACGGCTTGCAGTGCTGGATCGGGGTCATTCAACTTGGCCGCAGGGCACACAAAAACCGGTTCAGGGCATGAACGAGCGGGCAAAATCCAGCATGCGCTGGGTTGAACGCAACGCCTTGACCCTCACCTGCTCATCCACATGAATTTCATTATTGCCCTGCTCCAGCACGGTCAGCAGGTTATGCAGCCCGTTCATGGCCATCCACGGACAGTGCGCACAGCTCCTGCAGGTCGCCCCCTCACCCATGGTTGGTGCCTCGATGAAGGTCTTGTCCGGGGCCAGCTGCTTCATCTTGTAGAAAATGCCGTGGTCGGTGGCCACGATGAAACGCTGGTTGGGGAGGGACTGGGCAGCCTTGATCAGCTGGGTGGTAGACCCCACCACATCGGCCAGCCGCACCACTTCCTCCGGTGACTCGGGGTGTACCAGCACGGCGGCATCCGGGTACTTTTCAACCAGTTCGCCCAGCGCCCGGAACTTGAACTCGTCATGCACGATGCAGGCACCCTGCCAACGCAGCATCTCCACTCCGCTGACGCGCTCAATGTAGCTGCCCAGATGCCGGTCCGGTGCCCAGATCACCTTTTTACCCTGCTCATGCAGCCAGCTGACCAGCGGCAGGGCAATGCTGGAAGTCACCACGTAATCGGCCCGGGCCTTGACTTCGGCACTGGTATTGGCATAGACCACCACCACATGATCCGGGTGGGCATCACAAAAGGCGCTGAACGCATCCGCCGGGCAGCTCAGGTCCAGCGAGCACTCCGCTTCCAGCGTCGGCATCAGCACCCGCTTTTCCGGATTGAGGATTTTGGCGGTTTCACCCATGAAGCGCACCCCGGCCACCACCAAGGTACCGGCCGGGTGCTGGTTGCCGAAACGGGCCATGTCCAGCGAGTCCGACACATACCCCCCCGACTCCTCCGCCAGTGCCTGAATATCGGCATCCACATAGTAGTGGGCAACCAGCACGGCATCTTCATCCTTGAGTTTCTGTTTGATTTTCGCTTTCAGCACCTGTTTTTCTTCTGGAGTCAGGTAGGGGCGCAAGGCCTCAATCCGGGCGGTCACAGGGGCCTTGATACTGGGAGTCAGGGGTAACTGGGTGGTCATGATAGGCGTACCTTGTTTACTGCTGCTTGCAATCACCCCATGATACTACACTGCACCCGGCAGCAAACCACCCCGGAAGCCTGTGCGTGGTCATCGCCGACCGGACAAGCGCATTTCGTCGGTTGTTATTGAACAGGATTTCCTTACTGAGGTAAGGTTTCAGGACGCCTCCTAAAGTAAAATAACAACAACAAGTGGACGCCAAACAATGAACAATATAACGCTGGTCTCCTTTCTGGTATTTGCGGGCTTTGCCCTGACTGCCTGCAGCCAGACCCCTACTTCAAGCCCTGATGAAGCGGATACCGTTGCCAAGGCCCTGGAACTGGAACAGGCCCAACAGCAGCCAGCCATTCCGCAGGCACTGCCACTGCAGCCACCGCCGCAGGTACAGATGGCCCGCATACCGCATTACAACCAGCCACCCGTCATGGCACAGCAGCCGAATTACCCGATCCCCGCTGCACCGGCCATTCCAGCCCAACAGCCCCTGAATCGCATCATCCCGGCCATGGTTACCCAACCCAGCCAGCGTGGTCCCAATCTGTCCCGTAACGAACTGCAGGCGATCGGTCATCAGATTTTCGTCAACGAAGGGGGCGGCAATCCCCTGCGCTTGGTGCACTGGAACGATGGGGAGGATTTTGCCTCCATGGGAATCGGTCACTTCACCTGGTACCCGTCCGGGCGTACCCAGCGCTTTGGCAGCACCTTTCCGGGTCTGCTGAGCTACATGGAGCAGGAAGGGGTAAGGCTCTCTCCCTGGCTGCAGCAAGCCAAAAATACCGGAGCCCCTTGGCGCAGCCGCGGTGAGCTGCTGGGCGCGCGCAGCTCACCCCAGGTACAGGAACTGATCCAGCTGCTGAACGGTACCAAAGACCTGCAAGCCAAGTACATTGTGGAGCGGGCGCAGCGTGCCATGCCCAACCTGGTCCAGGCATCAGCCGGCAACATGCAGCCACGGGTGGCCCAGAACCTGAATGCCGTTGCCAATACACCCGGCGGCTGGTACGCCCTGATTGATTATGTGAACTTCAAGGGTGAAGGCCTCAGCAACCGGGGTGGCTATCGCGGCCAGAACTGGGGTCTGCGCCAGGTACTGGAGGAAATGCGGCCATCAGCCCCTGGACAGCAGGCACTGCATGCCTTTTCCGATGCGGCCTTCCGCGTGCTCCAGCGCCGGGTACAGAATTCGGACCCGAGCCGCAATGAAGCCCGCTGGCTGCGTGGCTGGAAAAACCGGGTGGATACCTATCGCAACCCGATCGTCTGATTCTTACCACAAAAACACCGACAAATCCCACCGCTTATTGTGGGATTTGCCTTCTGCGGCCCCGCACTGTTGCTGACAAAAGACAAGCATTCTTTTTCTTCTGCTTTTCTGGTAGCTTTAGGGAACTTCTACTGGAGGAGCAACAATTTTGAAAAAACAACTGGCCCGAACCGGTCTGGCAACCCTTGTCAGCAGCATGCTGCTGACAGGAGCGGTACACGCCGCCGGATTTGCTTTGATCGAAAATTCCGCATCCGGCATGGGCAATGCCTTTGCGGGTGCCGCTGCCATCGCAGAAGACCCCTCAACCACCTGGTTCAACCCTGCCGGCATGCTGGAGCTGAGTCCAGGTACCCACACCTCGGTCGCCGGGCACATCATCGTCCCCTCAGCCGACTACACCGACAAGGGCTCCTGGGTGAATCCGGTCCTGACCGGCGGCAACATCAACCAAGCCCAGGCAGCCATGAGCGGCACCAATGATAACGGTGGCAAAACCGCCATTGTCCCCAACAGCTATCTGGTCCATCAGGTCAACGACCAGTTCAGCCTCGGCCTGGCCATCAATGCGCCCTTCGGGCTTGAAACCAACTATGACAATGACTGGATCGGACGCTACCACGCGCTTCAGTCCTCCATGATGACCCTCAACGTCAACCCCGCCTTCGCCTACAGGGTCAATGACCGCTTCAGCATCGGAGCCGGCCTCAATGCCCAGTACATTGATGTCAAGCTGAGCTCGGCCATTGACTCCGCTGCCGCCTGCCGCAGCATTGCCAGTGCCGCCAACAGTGGCGACCTGCTGCTGGCCTGCCTCAACAACCTGCCCAGACTGGCCAGTGTCAACACTGACAGCAAGGCCACTATCAGCGGCGATGACCTTTCCTGGGGTTTCAATATCGGTGCCATCTATAAGCCAACCCTCAACACCCGGATCGGGCTCAGCTACCGCTCCGCCATCGACCATGAGCTGGAGGGTGACGCCGATTACAGCGTCAATGCCGCCCTGCAGCCGATTCTGACGGCTACGGGCGTGACCCGCTTCAACGACACGGCGGTGACGGCGGATGCCAACCTGCCGGAAACCACTTCGCTGTCCATCGCCCACAAGGTCAATGACCGCCTGGAGCTGCTGGGTGACATCACCCGTACCGGCTGGAGCAGCTTTGAACGCCTGACAGTGGTCAACGCCAATGACGGCAGTATCGTCACCGATGTCAACGAGAGCTGGAAAGATGTCAACCGCTATGCCATCGGTGCCAATTATCAGTACAACGACAAGACCAAACTCCGCTTCGGCGTTGCCTACGATGAAACCCCGACCCCGAACGAACAGCTGCGCACGCCACGGACTCCGGATGCAGACCGGACCTGGGTGGCACTGGGCGCCAACTACCGGATCAACAAGCAGATGTCGCTGGACCTGGGCTATGCCCACCTGTTCATGGACCAGAGCGCCATTGACCACACCAGCGAGGACAACGGCTATGCCCTGCGTGGCCTGTATGACTCCAAGGTGGATATTGTCAGTGCCCAGTTCAACTGGTCATTCTGAAACAAGGGGATAAAAGCATGCAACACCTGATAAAACGCCGCTGGCTGGCCCTGTGTCTGGTTACGGGCCTCGGCCTTTCCGCCTGCAGTGATGACAGCAATTACGACTTCGATGCCAGTGAGGAGGCGGCCCAGAGCGCTGCGAATGAAAGTGCCACCCTGGCCCCGCTGTTTGATCCGGCCAACGGCATTATTCCGCAAACCAATGACCTGCTGTTTCAGGGCAGTACTGACGGCACCCTGAACATTCCGACCACGGGTGTGACGGGTGGAACACTGGCACTTTATAACGCCCTCAACACCCTGGACGGCTTCGGCCTGACCACCCCGATCACTGCCGGCTTCAGCAACAGCATCGACCCCGATTCGGTCAGAATCGGTAAAAGTGTCTATCTGTTTGAGATCAGCAAGGATGCCGGCACCGGTGCGGTCACGGGCGTGAAAAACGCCCTGGGCGCTGCACGCGTGGCCGCCGGCACCAATGCGGACGGTGATGCGGTGGTGCTGATGCCGCTCAAGCCCCTGAAGGAAAGCACCAGTTACATGGTGGTACTGACCAACAGCATTCTGGACACCGATGGTGCGACAGCGGCCAGCCCCTCCGCCTACCTGCTGGCCAAGGCCGGTACCAGCCTGAGCGGTACCGCTTATGCCGCCCTGGAGCCGCTGCGCCAGCTGATTGCCACCCAGGAAGCAGCGGCAGCGCTCGCCGGGGTCGCCAGACAGCGTATCATCCTGAGCTGGACCTTCACCACCCAGTCGGTCACACCGGTCATGACCGCCACCCGCGATCTGGCCCGTGATGGGGGCGGCATCCTGATGTCTCCGGCCATTGCCACCACCGCCGACATCAATCCCGGCCTGCCCGGCCACGCCAATATTCATGCCGGCGTGCTGCAGGTTCCCTACTACCTGGATGCCGAGGCCCCCCTGTCCGGCTACTGGAAAGGGGTCAGCGGCTCATTCCTGACCCGCTACAATCCGACCCCGGTGGCCAGCGGCACCCAGACCATTCCGGTCCTGATGACCGTCCCGAATGCCGATTCCCTGCCCGGTGGTGCAGCCCCTGAAGGCGGCTGGCCCGTGGTCATCTTCCAGCACGGCATCACCCGCAACCGCACCGATATGCTGGCCATTGCCGATACGCTGGCCGATGCCGGCAAGGCCGTGATCGCCATCGACCTGCCCCTGCACGGTGTCACCGATACCAGCAACCCGTTCTATGCCGATACGGGCGAACGCACCTTTGACCTGGACCTGCAGAACAACGAAACCGGTACCAGCGGGGCTGATGGCGTGCCTGATGACTCCGGGGCCTACTTCATCAACCTCTCCAGCCTGCTGACCACACGTGATAATGCCCGTCAGGCCATTTCCGACCTGCTGGTACTGCGGCGTTCGCTCGGCAACATCAGTACCGTATCACTCAATGACAGCAGGGTCGGCTTCGTCGGCCTGTCACTCGGGGCCATGGTGGGTACCAGTTACCTGAGTCAGGAGCCCCTGACCACACCGGCCTCACTGGCAGCCCCCGGCGGCGGGGTGGCGCGCCTGCTGGATGCCTCTCCGACCTTTGGCCCTGCCATTCATGCCGGACTGGCCGCCAATGGTGTGACCCAGGGCAGCAGTGCCTACGACAGCTTCATGGCTGCCTTCCAGATGGTGGTCGACCCGATTGATCCCGTGGTGCTGGGTGCAAAAGCAGCCGCACGTCACCCGGTTCACCTGATGGAGGTCGTGGGCGTGAATGGTGTCGGTGCGGATGATGTGGTCGTCAACAGCGTGGCTGGCTGGCCGTTGTCAGGTACCGAAGCGCTGATCCGGGTCATGGGTCTGCCGGCCATTACCGAAAGTACCACCACTGCCAGCGGTGCCGTGCGCTTCAGTGAGGGCTGCCACGGCTCTCTGCTGAGCCCGGCCTGCTCACTGGCGGCAACCCTGGAAATGCAGTCCGAAACCGCCTACTTTCAGGCCGGTTACGGCAATGCCATCGTCATCAGCAACCCGGCAGTCATTTCCACAGAGTAACCCGGCAGGGTCATCACCCGAAATACAAGGCGGATGTGCTTTTCATCCGCCTTTTGCTATGTTGTAGGGCCATCAACCGTTGCCGGATGGCAGGAACCGCATGAGCAATCTACAGGAGTCCAGCCGACTCATCTCGCCCGCAGGCTCACAGGATGAAGCCCGCGCCGATGACCATCTGCGTCCGCGCCGCCTGCAGGACTACATCGGCCAGCCGGTCGTTCGTGAGCAGATGGAAATTTTCATTCATGCCGCCCGTGCACGCGGTGATGCACTGGACCACACCCTGATCTTCGGCCCGCCCGGTCTGGGCAAGACCACCCTGTCCCACATCATCGCCCAAGAAATGGGAGCCAATCTGCGCCAGACCTCCGGGCCGGTGCTGGAAAAAGCCGGGGATCTGGCAGCCCTGCTGACCAATCTGGAGCCGCATGATGTCCTGTTCATTGATGAAATTCACCGTCTCAGTCCGGTGGTGGAGGAAATCCTGTATCCGGCCATGGAGGATTTCCAGCTCG
>JAGRJD010000137.1 GCA_020442915.1 Thiothrix sp.
AAAAGATGGCAGGTACAATGCCTGTCAGGGAGGAGAAAACTCATTAACTCAATGACCGAAAATCAGCCCAGGTGGGTCAGTTTTCAATTGTCATTTTTACCCGTAGGGTGGGTCAGTTTTCGATTGCTGTTGACAGTTATTGGTGAGGGGAATCCTGCCATCCTTGAGGAACGTCCAGCACATGGCCTCATCTTTAAGCAAATGGTTGCATTGGTTGGCGGTGCGTTTGCAGTTGCCCAACGCCACGCCCTGATTGAGCGTTGCCTGGAAGCTGCGGCGCAAGCGTCGTAGCCGCCACCGGTAGCGGGCGGCTTCATCGGGCGGTTGTTTCCAACGGTGATGGGTACGGACGGTGGCACCAGCCAATCACAACAGGCGTTTGCCGATGGTTCCCCCTTCGCCGCAGCGTCCCGCCATTTTGCGGAAGTGGCGGATCAAATGCGCCCAACAGAGTTGCCGCCGTTCGGGCGGGACCTTGTTGTAACCACTAAAAGGGTCGGTGACCAGATAGCCGGTAAAACTGTCCGGCAAAGCATCTGCCACCACCTTGCCGTGTGAGTAATGGGTCATGAAGTCACTGACGGTGTTATCCGCCAACGCCCATAACCAGTAGGTGTTCGTACCGCGATAATGGCGGGTTTCATCCGCGTGGCACACCGCCTGTTCGCGTACATACTGGCCCACTTGACGGTACAGTGGCCCCATCCACGGAATGGCTTTGCCTTGCGCCTGGCTGATGGCTCCCGTGCTGAAACGCACGTTGCACCTTTCCCACAACAGCACCTGGATCTGGCGCATCGACAGGCGAAACTGGCCACTCAAAATCCCGATCCAGGCCATCACGCCCGCACCCATTTGACCACTGGGAACCCAGTCCGGCCACCGGCTGGTGTGCTTGACCCCGCAGGATTGGCAAACACCAGGGTAAAACTGGTGTTCCGTCACGTCCGGTGGTGGCGGTGGGGCAATGTCCGTGACCTGATGACGGTAAGGGTTGTCCCAATCAATCGCCACTGCCCCGCCACAGGGGCAGGTGCTTTCGGGGAAATACTGTTCGGTGCGGGTCACTTGTTCGGGAGGGAATAATGCCCGTTCGTGACGCGGATGCCCCGGCTGCCCTCCGTGTGGGCGGCCACTCCCCTTGCGTTTGGGACGCAACGCCCGTTGTTCAGGGCTATCGGAGGACGGTGGTTTGGAACTGTTACGCGAACTACTGCCGAATTTGGCAACCAGTGCTTCAATTTGCTTTTGCAGCGTTTCCACTTGTTGCTCCAGCACCGCTACCCTCGCCACTTGTTTCTCCAACTCAGCTATCCGCTCCTGTTGGCGCACGATCACCTGATGGGCTTCATCCAGTGTCGTCGGCAAGGTGGGGACGGTGGCTAACAAGGGGAAAATGACTCGCTGGTGGGATAGGGAGAATTTACTATAAGTTCGCTGGAATGCCTAATAGAGGGCGTGAATGCTTACTCATGTCACGGAGCAGGATGCAGCACTCGCGCCACCCACCCCCTGAGTCACCCCACTCCGGTTGCCTCCCCCCTTTTCTCCTGCTGCTTCACGGCCTGCCAGGCGGCCTCCATCTGCGCCAGCGTCGCCGTTTCCAAACTGAGGCCCTGTTGTGTCAGCCATGCCGCCATGCTCTCAAAACGGCGTTCAAACTTGGCATTGGCCAGCCGCAGGGCATTTTCGGCATTCACACCCAGCTGCCGCGCCAGATTGGCTGCTCCCATCAGGACATCGCCGACTTCCTCCTCAATGCGCTCAAACGGTTCACCGTTCT
This sequence comes from Thiothrix sp., assembly GCA_020442915.1. Taxonomy (GTDB): domain Bacteria; phylum Pseudomonadota; class Gammaproteobacteria; order Thiotrichales; family Thiotrichaceae; genus Thiolinea. The sequence continues at coordinate 1,784 of JAGRJD010000137.1, forward strand.
CCACCGCCTCAGTCACCTCGGTCAACTCTTCCACAATCTTCGGGATCACCGGTCGCCAGTCATCCCAGTCAAAACCCACCTGTGCAGCCCGTTTCTGCACCTTCTGGCTGCGTCGCAGGGCCGGCATGGCCGCCGGAATTCCGGCAAAGAAACCGTGCTGGGCCTTTTCCTGCCGCTCCTGCTGCTTGATGGCCTCCCAGTCCTGCTTCCGGGCCTGAACATCGGCATAGACGGTATCCGCGAAAACATGCGGGTGACGGCGGATCATCTTGGTGGCAATGCCCTGAGCGACAGCCTCAAAATCAAACAGGCCCTGATCACTGGCAATCTGGGCCATGAACACCACCTGCAGCAGCAGGTCGCCCAGCTCGTCGCACAGGGCCGCTGCATCATTGCGGTCCACGGCATCAGCCACTTCATACACCTCTTCCAGCGTGTAAGGCAGAATGGTGCGAAAGCTCTGGGCCAGGTCCCAGGGACAGCCGCCTATCGGATCACGCAGGCGCTGCATGACCACCAGCAGCTGCTGCATGGCATTTTGGGCTTGTTCCGCTTCCGGCATTGTTTTCCCCCATGGTTTTCCGTGATGTTCCGGCCTGCCAGCCGGTCAGGGCACCACTATACCAGCCCTTATCCGCTATTTGCAGTGCAGCAAAATTGCAGTAAGTTTTTATGCCGGTGTCAAGTACTTTTCCACAACAGCGGCAGGATTTCGGGGGCATGCAAAAAAACCCGACAAGCGCAAGATTTTTCTTTACAGTTTTTTCAGCCTTATTTTAACCCACTGAAATCAAACAATAAAATGTTTTGATGTTTTTTTAATCATACCCAAGACAAGCCTTGATTCACCAGCAGTTCAGCCCGCTTTCCGCAGGGTATCCACAAAGTTATCCACAGATATTGTGCATAACCGGCTTTTCTGTCGCTGCAGCAAGGACTTGGCGCCGGTTTATCAGATTTTGTACAGGAATCCCTGCCAAATCAACACCCCGTCATCCGCGCCATCCCTGACCGGCTGGTGTACACTGCCCGCCATGAAAACCAGCCTGCTTGTTGCCATTCCCAGACCGCTGCCGACCCTGTTCAGCTACCTGCCACCACCGGGTATGCCGGAAGTGGTGCCCGGCATGCGTGTGCAGGTACCGCTGGGGCACGGAAGCAGTGTAGGGCTGGTGGTGGCGACCGCCACCGACCCGGAGCCCGGCGCTTACGTACTGAAACCGGTCCGGCGGGTGCTGGATACGGAACCGCTGCTGGATGAAAAGCAGCTGGCCTTGCTGCAATGGGCTGCCGGCTATTACCAGCACCCGCCCGGCGAGGTGTTCTTTTCCGCCCTGCCCACCCGGCTGCGCAGTGACCGGATGCTGTCCGAGCCAGCATACTGGCGGGCCTTGCCCCATCCGCAGCAGCACGAGCAGCTGGCACGGGCACCACGCCAGCAGGCCCTGCACACCTGGATGCTGGAACAGGGACAGGCCCTGTCCGCCGATGCCCTACGCCTGCAGGTGGGAGATGGCTGGCGCAGCTACCTGCAGGGGCTGCTGGACAAGGCACTGGCGGTGCAGACTGCCGCACCGCTGCCTGATCCCGAAGGCCCGGCGGCACCGGAAGTCCAAAGCAGCATCGTGCTCAGCACCGAGCAGCAGGACTGCCTGGCCCAATGCCTGGCGTGGTGCCGGCAGGAACAGCCGCGCCCCATTCTGCTGCAGGGTGTGACCGGCAGCGGCAAGACCGAAATCTACCTGCGCCTGATCCGGGAGCTGCTGGCAGCGGGCCGGCAGGTACTGGTACTGGTACCGGAAATCGGCCTGACTCCGCAACTGGTACAGCGCTTTCACCACTTTTTCCCCGGTATCGCCCTGAGCTGCCTGCACTCGGGACTGAATGACGGCGAGCGCCTGCAGGCCTGGCAGGATGCCCGTGCCGGTCGCGCCCGCATCCTGATCGGTACCCGCTCGGCAGTATTTCTGCCCTGCCCGGCCCTCGGACTGATCGTGGTGGACGAAGAACATGACCTGTCCTTCAAGCAGCAGGAGGGCTTTCGCTACCATGGCCGTGATCTGGCCATCATGCGCGCGCACCAGCTCGGCATCCCGATCCTGCTGGGGACCGCCACCCCGGCCCTGGAGACCCTGCATAACGCAGATCAGGGGCGCTATCACCACACCCGGCTACAGCAACGCCCCGGTGCCAGCCGGGTGCCTGTGCGCGAGGTGCAGGACATTCAGGGCCAGCCCCTGAAGGCCGGGCTTTCAGGCCCGAGCCTGGAGGCCATCCGTGCCACCCTGGCACGCCGGGAGCAGGCCATGGTGTTCATCAACCGGCGCGGCTTCGCCCCGGTGCTGACCTGCCGGTCCTGCGGCTGGCAGGCACGCTGCCCCAACTGCAGTGCCTACATGACCTATCATGCCCGCGCGGGCCGCCTGCTGTGCCACCACTGCCTGAGCGGACGGGCAGCCGACAGCTGCTGTCCCGACTGCGGCCATCAGCAGCTCGGTACCCACGGCCAGGGCACCGAACGCATCGAGATGATGCTGGCACAGCAGTTTCCAAAGACCCGGGTACTGCGCATCGACCGGGACACCACCAGCCGCCGGCATGCACTGGCCGAACACCTGGAAGTCATCCACGGTACCGACAGCCTGATTCTGGTCGGCACCCAGATGCTGGCCAAGGGGCATGACTTTCCGCGCCTGACCCTGGTGGTGGTTCTGGATGTGGATCAGGCCCTGTTCAGCAGTGAATACCATGCCCTGGAACGTTTCGGCCAGCTGCTGACCCAGGTGGCCGGACGCGCCGGGCGGGCCGAGCGCCCCGGACGCGTGATCCTGCAGACCAGCCAGCCGCACCATCCCATGCTGCTGGCCCTGCTGCAGCAGGGCTATATCCGCTTTGCGCACCAGCTGCTGGAGGCGCGCCAGCGCTGGCATTTCCCCCCCTTCGGCTTTCAGGCCCTGATCCGGGCCGATGCCCGTGATGCGGATACGGCGCTGGAGAGCCTGCAGCAGTTTTATGAGCAGCTCGCGGCAGCCGCCATTCCCGGCACCCGCCTTCTGGGTCCCGCTCCCGCACCGCTGGAGAAACGGGCCGGACGCTTCCGGGCCCAGCTGCTGATCCAGTGCCAGACCCGCACGCAACGCCATCAGTGCCTGTTGCTGCTCGCCGGCGGAGGAAAAAAACGCCAAAACAAAAAAGACTTGCGCTGGTCTATTGATGTAGATCCTGTAGAATTATCATAATGCCGGTTGGCTTGAACAAACAGGTCGGAGTCAGCGTCGGAATGACAGGTGCCCCGACCATCTGATACGGGTTTTCCTCATGACCAAAGATTTCAAAAAAAGTGAATCCAGCTCCCAGTCGGGCCAGTACGGAATCAGCTGGGTACTGGGGGGCGTGGCGGTCGGCCTGCTGGCCGGTGCCATTGTCTATGCTGTCGCCAACAGGAACAATCCGGTTTCCCAGGTGCTCCTGTCGCCAGCGGATACCCGGCAGAACGTGGAAGCTCCCCCGGCCACTGCGGACAGCATCCCCCCGGACCCGCAGGCCAGCCTGCAGGATACCTCCGAGGAAGCCGTTTCCCGCCCCGGCTTCAGCTACCATGCCGTCCTGCCCCAGCTGGAGCTGGATGTGCCGTTCCAGGTGCAGGAACAGGAGCCCGAAGCCGATCCGGATGACCAGCTGGCCAATAACCGTACCGATACGGCAGCGATGGAGCAGACCACCGCCGCACTGGAACAGGCGGACCGGCAGCAGGCAGCGGCCGAACAGCAGGTGGCCGCCCAGGCGGCAGCACCGCCGACCCTGGCGAGCCAGCGGGTGATGTTCCAGCTCGGCGCCTATCGGGACCAGCGTCAGGCCGAGCTGCTGCGCCAGCGTGTCAGCAACAGCGGACTCAACAGCCGGGTCGAGGAAGCCCAGGTCAAGGGTCAGACCTGGTACCGGGTACGCCTGGGGCCGACCGACAGCATGGAAGTCGTCACCCGCTGGCAACAGATGCTTTCCAGTATGGGAATAAACCCGATGATCATCCGGATGTAATATACTTTCCCGGTTGCAACAGAAAATGAATGAAGGAGTATTATCAGCATGAATCATCTTGATATCAACTCGGGCACCCTGGTAGCCGATGCCGGTACCGTTGAGCGTGCCGGTTTCATCCGTCGTACCTATTATCACCTTGCTGGGGCGATTCTGGCCTATATCCTGCTGGAAACCCTGCTGGTCAAATCCGGGGTGGCCGAATCCTTCCTGGTCATGCTGCAAGGCAGCAAATGGTACTGGCTCGGGGTCATGGTCGCCTTCATGGCGGTATCCTACCTGGCTGACCGCTGGGCTGGCTCCAGCATGTCACGTGAACTGCAATACGCCGGGCTCGGGCTTTACATCGTGGCCATGGCCGTCATCACCA
>JAGRJD010000138.1 GCA_020442915.1 Thiothrix sp.
AATGCTCAACGCCATCGAGTCAAATGGGTCTGTTGTCATAACCGCTCCTTCTCGACCGATTGTCGCCTGCTGCACCGTTTGTCCAGCAGGTAGCTATGCTGTTCCAGGAACAGCGTGATGACCGGAGTCAGCAGCCGGTTGACGGACTGATGCTGGCTGCGTGCCAGTATCCGCAACTGCGCTGCCTGATGGTCTGGTACCCGGATGGTCACCGGGGTCCGAAGTATCACTGGCTTCCTTGCCATTGGTTTGGGCCTCGTCCGTGGCCCCCTGTTTTAAGAACTGGGTGAGTCCTATCCGCCCGTTGGTTGCCATTTCAAATTTTCTGGCTGTTTCCGGATTGGCTCTTTTTGTAGAGCCATTGAGCAGCTTCCAGACTGCGTTCTGGGATACATTGGCCAGCCGGGCGAATGCGGTTGGTGTACTGCATCCCGTTATGTTGATAGCGGCCTGTAGGGCCTGTTTTGCGCTGGTGTATTCCATACTTACAAGATTATAGCTTTAGCTATTGTAATGTCAATAGTTAAAGCTCTTTGACGTATCTATAGCTACAGGTGTAACTTCATTGATTTTGAGGGATGTAAAATTTGTGAACCTTGCGGATAAAGTGCGGCATTTGAGGGAGGCGTGCGGTATGTCGCAGAATGAGCTGGCAGAAGCTGCCGATGTATCTCAGAACACCGTATTCAAGATCGAGCGCGGATTGACAAAAGCATCTCGCAGCCTGCCTGCCATTGCCAAAGCGTTGGGGCAGACGGTCGAAGCGTTGCTATCCGATGATGAACCGGAAGCCCCGGCAATATCGCCCGCAAAAGCGAGGTTGTTGCGCAAGGTTGAGGGTGCCGATGAACTAACCATCCCTGAAATAGAAAAGGTCGTCGATGCCATCATCAATGCAGAGACATTGAAAGCAGAGGCGTTGAAAGCAAAACCTCATTAAGTTGTTTGTATTTTTTCCAGCTTGGACAGAGCCTTTTCACATTCTGCTTCAGACAAAGACTGTATCTTATTGACCAGAATTGATTTTCTGTTGTTTAGATTACTGTGCTTCCGCCTTTGCTTTTTGCGCACTACAGCCATAATGGTTCCCCGGTTTGTGGTTGTACCCTGTTGGTAGGGTTTTGACCGATAATAAGGGATTTTGTTCTGCCTATGAAGCGACTGATCAGCTGCTCTTTTTCCCGGCCTGACCCGGTGCGCGGCAAGCCCCGCCGGGCAGGTGCAATTACTGCTACTTTGTCGCCCTTTCCCAGCTATGATCAGGACTGTTGATTAATGTGGTTTGAGACGTTACCAAAGGATTGCCCACCAGAGGATGCTGACGTGACCGGGAACCTATCCGTGCCGTTGTACCGAATCATTGAAGACCATGGTCGACCTGTACAGTGTTCGGATTTCTGGTCGCAGCACAAGATGGCACCCGGAAAAACGTTCAACGGTGTGACTGAGTGTATCGCCTGTTCAGTATCGCTGCTGGATGTAGAGGGTTGTGAGCGGGTGTTGAAAATGCCAAGATTCAAAAGAAAAAGGGGTGAAGTCATGTTGGCCCGTGTTCATCTCGGGCCAGATGCGGGACGCATCAAAAAAACCTCCGGACATGGCCATTATTCCTGGTGGCGTTCGGTGAGCTTCAAGGCTGACATATCGTCTGAAATAGTTGAGTTACAACCATGAGCCGATTGACGCTTGATGACATTCTGCTGTTTTATGACTATCCGCAGGTATTTCGCGGGCGGGATGCCTTTGCCTCGCTGTTTGTCTGCATGGCCGTGGATGAGTCGGACAACGGCCCCGAATATTGGTGTGTTCAGGTGTCTGAACAGCGTTACCAGCGGCTGGCTTCCGGGCAGATCGATTTGCTCACCATCTTCGAACAGCCTGAAGTCAGGTGCTACTTTATGGCGTACCCGTTATTATCACCGGAACCGGAAGGTGAGGGCTTGAGCTATACGCTGGAGTCTACCGATTATCAGCAAGACTGGCTGCCGGAGGCAGGCTTGTTTCTGGAGTCGAAACAGGATCAGGTTTTCGAGGCGGCGGTACAGCAGAATGCACCGGTATCATTTGTCAGTCTGTCGGTACAGGAAGCCAAGGAGTCGCCACGGATACATGCAGGAACCCTGTCCGGTTTTCTGGATGTTTATCAGGGAGCACTGCGTCATCTGGCGCGTCATTACAGCAAAAAGAATGAAGCCCCGATCAAGCGGGGGCAGAATGCTTTAAATCTGGATGTGTTCGGATTTGCTTATGGGTCTTTTACCGTGCAGCTCCGGGCTTCCCAGAATACCGATCTGTTGGGGGAGGAACCTCACCTGCGGGTAGCGCTGGAGAGCCTGAACCATCTGATTGATCTGGTGGATGAGCCCTTGAAGCTGTTGCTGGAGCTACAATCTTTAAAGGGCCATGCAGCGGGTAGCATTATCCGGCTGCTGACCTTTGTCCAGGAAGCCAATTGCCCGTTGGTGCATCAATGGGCTACTCCCTCCAGCTACGCCTCTTACACCAGTCGCTTGAGTGTGGAGTCGGCCACCATGGCTGTTGATCTGTGTCGTTCGCGTGAAGACCTGTCACGTGAGCGGCTGGATTTGCGCGGTTATGTGGATGAGGTCAAGGTGGAAAAGGGAGAGTGGCTACTGATCAATGATGGCGATGGTGAAAGCTACCGGGGTGTGCTTGATCCGGGTTCCGATTTGTCCCTGAATGGTGTCGTTGCCGGGCCTGACAGCCACTATGTTTTCAACTGTTATGAAGTGATTGAGCAGGTGCGGGGTAGCGGACGTGAAAAGCGCACCATCTATGCCACGCATTTTCAGCAGCTGGGTGGAGTTTGATCAGCTGTTCTTTTTCCCCGCTCGTTAAGCGTTGGTCAGTATCTGGTTGAACCAGCCATCACCCCCACCCCCACCCAAAGCCAGCCCACCGCAGCAGGCTGGCCCTGCCCTGTTTACAGCCCGTGCCGAGCCA
>JAGRJD010000139.1 GCA_020442915.1 Thiothrix sp.
GGGAGATAACCCCATGAGAGAAGAACAGGGGCTTGCGGGTTGTGCTGACAGCAGGTAGTAGCCGTCTATGCGGTAGCCAGCTCAAGCAGTGGTGGTAGCCAAAGCAGACTACTTTCTTTCTCATGGATATTAATTAAGCAATAGCCCCTGACCCGTGGTGTGATATGCAGCTCGCGCGGTATCGTATGACGGCAGTGACGTGTTGATAATTTAGGCGTCATCTCTGAAACCGTTGGTACATAAGGCTGATGACGGGTATGACGGCTATGACGGGGTTTATATAGCTGGAAACTTGGGGGGGGGGATAATGACGGTGGTGGTCTCGCCTGTTATTCTTGCTGCCGTGGCTGCTGCTGGAAGAATTCCATGAGAGGGAGAGGGTGATGGCTGGAGCTTGTTGGAACTACCATAGCAGACTCACGAAAACATGGTATTTATCATGGTATTCGCTAAAACCTAACTGTAATTTGCTCATTAAAAACAATTACTTATGCTTGAAGTGTTGTAGTGCCTACGGCTATGCCATCGCGGATGCACTGCAGGCGCATCAGCAGCGGGAAGCCGGATGACTGCAGCATGAAAGAAAAACACCTGACCCGTCTCATGTACCTGCTGATTGTTGTCGGTCTCGGTGTCAGTGCCACCGGTGTCGGTCTGGTGCTGTTTACCGATATTGAAACCGCCCTGGGTATCAGGGGGATTGCCACCGTGGCCGGGCTGATTGCCGGCGGCCTGTTTGTTTCCGTTCCCGCCAAGATTTACCTGACCCTGCAGCTGATGAAGTACAATGATGAAAAGCTGCGGGCGCAGCGTGAGCGAGGTGAGCTTTAAGCGTACCTCCCCCTCTGGTCACTGCCCCTGTCATTCGTGTCCGATCGCATCCCAGGCATGATGGTCATCATGCTGACGCCGCTCCAGCAGGTCCGCCTGCAGCAGTTCCAGCACCTCGGCCCGTGCCTGGGTTGACGTGGAGATTTCCGGTTGATCACCACCGATATGCTCGCCGATTTTGGCGGTCACCTTTTCATCATGGCGTTCAAATTCGATTCTGGCCCGACGGGCCTGATGCGCACGCATCCCCAGCCCCTGCAGGCACTGTTCGCCCATTTTCAGTGAGGAGTGGAACAGCTCGCGTTCGACATGGGCCACACCCCGGTTCAGCAGCTGGTGATAATGCAGCACGTCATAGGCACGGGCATAAATCTGCAGGTGCGGAAAATGGTGCTGGGCGGTATCAATGATGCGGTCAACATCGTCACGGTTGCCTACGGTGATGATCAGCAGTCTGGCCTTTTCGGCCCCGGCCGCATGCAGCAGCTCCTCGCGGCTGACATCACCGTAAAATACCTTGAAGCCGAACTGACGTACCTGCTCGATCTGGGCCGGGCTGCGGTCCATGACCGTGACCGGTACCCCCTTGCTGATCAGCATGCGCCCGACAATCTGGCCGAAGCGTCCGAAGCCTGCAATAATGACCGGATTGTCCTGCAGGTCGATGGCCTCATCCGGCATGCCGGCATCGGCACTGCCCTGGAAGTGCGGCTGGATCAGGCGCTCGTTAAGCAGGATCAGAATCGGCGTCAGCACCATGGACAGGGCGATTGAGACCGTCAGGATGTTCACGATGTCCGCCGGCAGTACCCGGTTCTGCAGGGCGAAGGACAGCAGCACGAAGCCGAACTCCCCGCCCTGTGCCAGGGCGAAGGAAAACCAGTAGCGTTCGCCGGCATGCAGGCCGAAAGTCCGTGCCAGTATCCAGAGGATGGCGAACTTCAGCAGTACCAGCCCGGCAACCAGCAGCCCGATCAGTACCGGCTGGGCAGCCAGCAGCCCGAAGTCGATGCTGGCACCGACGGAAATGAAGAAGAAACCCAGCAGCAGGGCCTTGAAGGGATCGATATTGGCTTCCAGTTCATGGCGGTATTCGCTGTCCGCCAGCACCACCCCGGCCACAAAGGCCCCAAGTGCCGGTGACAGACCGACGGTCTGCATCAGCAGTGCAATGCCGATCACCAGCAGCAGGGCGGTGGCCGTGAAGATTTCACGCAGGCCGCTATCGGCAATGAAACGGAACAGCGGGCGGGTCAGGAAGCGCCCGGCCAGAATGATGCTGCCGACGGCGCCGATGACGAACAGGGCCTGCTGCCAGCCGGGCAGGTTGGTGATCAGGCTGCCGCCGTGGCCGTCGTCTGCGGCCTGCGTGCCGGTACCGGCCAGTGCCAGTACCGGCAGGATGGCGATAATGGGAATGACGGCAATATCCTGAAACAGCAGCACCGAAAAACTCAGCTTGCCGCCTTCGGTTTTCATCAGGTTTTTTTCAGCCAGAATCTGCAGCGCAATGGCGGTGGAGGACAGTGACAGGATCAGGCCGATGGCCAGGGCCGGTTTCCAGTGTTGGCCCAGCAGCCAGGCGATATTGCCGATCAGCACGGTGGTAAACAGCACCTGCATCCCGCCCAGGCCGACAATCTGGCGCCGCATGCGCCATAACAGGCGTGGCTGCAGCTCCAGACCGATCAGGAACAGCATCATCACCACCCCGAACTCGGCAGCGTGCATGATGGTTTCCGGGTCATCCAGGAGTTTCAGGAAAAAAGGGCCGATCAGGGCGCCGGCGATCAGGTAGCCGAGCACTGAACCCAGGCCGAGGCGGCTGGCGAGCGGGACGGCAACAACACCGGCAGCAAGCAGGATGAAGCCTTGCAGTAACAGTTCCATGGTGATTTCCTGGTGATTTTCGGAGTGCCAACGTTGCACTCGGGGGTCTGGCCATCTTAAGCCGTTTCTGAAAAAATGCCCTCTTTTATGCCGGTATTTCCAGCAATTCGTGCCCGGCAGCCTTGGGTGGCAGCAGCGGCCATTGTATCCGTCACAGCCGGTCCCGGAGCGAGTAATACAGCATCGCCAGCACCAGAAGCGGCGAACGCAGCATCGTTCCGCCCGGAAAAGGCCGCATCGGCACCTCATGCATGATGTCAAAGCGTTCCAGCGTGCCCTGTATCGCTTCAGCCATGATCCTGCCCGCCATGGTCGCCATGGCCACCCCGTGGCCGGAATAGCCGCTGGCGGACCAGACATTGGGCTGTGGGCGCATGAAGCAGGGCATGCGGTTGACGGTAATGGCGAGGGTGCCGCCCCAGCCGTAGTCCAGGCGTACCTCTGCCAGCTGTGGAAACACCTTCAGCAGGTGCGGGCGCACAAAGGCGCGAATGTCCGCCGGAAAGCGGAAGCTGTAGTTCTCCCCACCACCGAACAGCAGTCGCCGGTCGGCGCTGAAACGGTAGTAATTGACCACAAAGCGTGAATCTGCCACAGCGTAACGTTCACGGATCAGGGCGCGCATGGCGGTTTCACTCAGCGGCTCGGTGGCCACCATGTAGTTGTTGAGCGGCAGCACACGCCGGGCGACAGCCGGTTCCAGCCGGTCCAGATAGCCATTGCAGGCCAGAATCAGCTGACTGGCGCGGACCTGCCCCCCGGCAAGCCGGATTTCGACCCCGTTGGCCGTGTTCTGATAGTCCAGCACGGGCGAGTTTTCATGAATCACGGCTCCGTTGTCGCGGGCGGCCCGTGCCAGTCCCAGGGCATAATTCAGCGGATGCAGGTGGGCACCGGCCAGGTCCAGGGCACCGCCGAAATACAGGGGCGAATTCAGCAGGGCCCGCAGTTCATCCCGTTCCAGAAAGCGGATCTGGTCCTGCCCGTAATCCTGTTGCAGCCTGTCCACAGCAGCCCGTGTGCCGGCAAGAAAGCGTGCCCGGTGATCGGCATGAATGATGCCGTCCTGCAGGTCACAGTTAATCCGGTATTCCCGTACCAGCGAGCGCACCAGACTGACCGCATCGCTGGCGATGTCCCAGAGCTGATGGGCATGTGACTGGCCGAATTTCTGCTCAAGCTGGAGCTGGTCCAGACGCTGGCCCATGCACACCTGTCCGCCGTTGCGCCCGGAGGCGCCGAAACCGACCCGGTGTGCATCAAGCACACAGACGCGCAGGCCGCTGCGGGCCAGATGCAGTGCAGCGGAAAGCCCGGTGTAACCGGCCCCGACAATGCAGACATCGGTTTCCAGCCTGCCCTGCAGCGCGGCGAGCGGCGGAGGGATAACGGCGCTGGCAGCATACCAGGAGTCCGGGTAGCTGCCGGCCTGATCATTGTGGTACAGGAGGCCTGCTGCCGTCCCCGGCATCAGCAGTACCCCAGTTGTTTCACCTGGGTGTAGGTCTGGTCCAGCGTCAGACGGGCCTTTTCAATCAGTTCGTCCACTTCGGCATCGGTGATCACCAGCGGCGGGGCAATGATCATGGTATCGCCCACATGGCGCATGATCAGGTGGTTACTGAAACTGTTTTCCCGGCACAGCAGGCCAACCGTGCCTTTGGGAACCTTGAACGGTGCCCGCCCGGCCTTGTCCGGGGTGAGCTCCAGCGCCCCCATCAGCCCGACCATGCGTGCCTCACCAATCAGTGGATGCTCGCCCAGTTCACGCCAGCGGCGTTGCAGGTAAGGACCGATGTGGTTTTTGACCCGCGCCGGCAGCTGCTCCCGCTGCAGGATTTCCAGCACCTTGAGGGCTGCGGCACAGGTGGCCGGATGGCCGGAATAGGTGAAACCATGGAAAAATTCCCCACCGTCAGCCAGGGCATCGAACACCCGGTCCCCCACCAGCACCCCGCCAATGGGCAGGTAGCCGGAACTCAGGCCTTTGGCGATCGGCATCAGGTCCGGTGTGATGCCGTAGTAGTCCGCACCGAACCATGCTCCGGTACGCCCGAAGCCGGTAATGACCTCATCCGCCACCAGCAGAATGCCGTACTCATCACAGATACGCTGGATTTCCGGCCAGTAACTGCCCGGTGGAATCACCACCCCGCCCGCCCCCTGAACCGGCTCGCCGATAAAAGCAGCCACCTTGTCCGCGCCCAGGGTCTGGATGGCCTGTTCCAGTTCACGTGCCCGTGCCAGCCCGAAGGCTGCCGGATCCGTATCGCCGCCTTCGCCGTACCAGTAAGGCTGGTTGATGTGATGGATGCCGGGAATGGGCAAGCCCCCCTGGGCATGCAGGGCACTCATGCCGCCGAGGCTGGCTCCGGCCATGGTGGAGCCGTGGTAGGCATTTTTGCGGGCGATGATGATCTGCCGCTCCGGCTGGCCCTGCAGGGCCCAGTAATGACGCACCATGCGTACGACCGTGTCGTTGGCCTCTGAGCCGGAACCGGTGAAGAACACGTGGTTGATGTGTGCCGGCGTGATGCGGGTGAGCTCCGCCGCCAGCGCCAGTGCCGGTGGATGGCTGGTCTGGAAGAAGGTATTGTAATACGGCAGTTCGCGCATCTGGGCCGCGACAGCCTCCACCACTTCTTCGCGCCCGTAACCGATCCCGACACACCACAGGCCGGCCATGCCGTCCAGAATCCGGTTGCCGTCGCTGTCATACACATACACCCCTTCGGCGCGGGTGATGATGCGCGAACCCTTGCTGTTCAGGGCTCCGGTATCGGTAAACGGGTGTACGTGGTGGGCGGCATCCAGGGCCTGCAGTTCAGCAGTGGAAAGCAGCGGTGTGGTCATGGGTCTGTCCTTGCTTTGTCTTATACGGTCAGCAGCAGGTGTTCCCGTTCCCACGGGCTGATCACCTGCATGAATTCGTCAAACTCGTGCGTTTTCAGGGCCTTGTAGATTTCGGAGAACTGGCGTCCGAGCAGGTCCTGCAGGGTATCGCATTCGTCAAAGGCCACCATGGCTTCCATCAGGCCGCGTGGCAGGCCGTAACTGGCATCGTAGGCATTGCCCTTGAACTCCCTGGAAGGCATGCATTTTTCCATCATGCCGAGATAACCGGTGGCCAAATTGGCGGCGATGGCCAGATAGGGGTTGGTATCCATGCCGCCGATGCGGTTTTCCACCCGCCGGGCGGCGGGAATGCTGTTCGGTACCCGCAGCCCGGCGGAGCGGTTGTCGATCGACCATTCCAGATTGATGGGAGCCGAATCGTTCGGAACCAGCCGCCGGAAGGAGTTCACATACGGTGCCATGATGCAGGTGGCGGGCACCAGGTATTTCTGCATGCCGCCGATGAAGTGATAGAACAGCTCGGTGGGTTCGCCATGGCGGTCACTGAACAGGTTTTCACCGGTCCGGCTGTCAACCACACTCTGGTGGATGTGCATGGCGCTGCCAGGCTGGTTCTGCATCGGCTTGGCCATGAAGGTGGCATAACAGCCGTGACGCAATGCCGCCTCGCGGATCAGGCGCTTGAATACGAACACGTGGTCGGCCAGATCCAGCGGATCGCCATGCATCAGGTTGATCTCCATCTGGGCCGGGCCACCTTCCTGGATGATGGTGTCGATTTCCAGCCCCTGGGCTTCGGCAAAGCGGTAGATGTCCTCGATCACCTCTTCGTATTCATCAATGGCCATGACCGAAAATGCCTGCCGGCCCACGCTCTGGCGTCCGGAGCGACCGGTGGGCGGTGTCAGGGGTGCATCCGGATCGGTATTGCGTGCCGTGAGGTAGAATTCCATTTCCGGCGCAATGACCGGTTTCCAGCCCTGGGTCTGATAGCGCGACAGCACGCGCTTGAGCACATTGCGCGGTGCACAGCCTACCGGTTTGCCATTGGGGTAGTGCAGGTCATGAATCACCATCAGGCTGGGTGATTTGGCCCAGGGCAGGGCACGCAGGGTATTCAGGTCCGGAATCAGCTGGATGTCGACCTCGGTTACGTATTCATCCGAGTCGAATTCGAAATACTGACCGGTGATGCTCTGGAAAAAAATGCTGAAAGGCAGAAAGGTCGGCTTCATTTCGCTGAACTTGGAAGCCGGCATGACCTTGCCGCGGGCGATGCCGTGGATGTCGGCCACCAGGCATTCAACTTCATCAATATTGTGGGTGCGGATCAGGCCTTTCAGGGTTTCCGTGGTGTCCTGGTCCGGATCGGCACGAAAACTGAAGGGAGTGCTTGCTGTATTGGTGTCCATGGATTCCTCCGGGCCGCAAGGCACCGGGCTTTTTATTGTCACGGCTGATGGATGATCACATGTGATCACATTCTGCGGGGGCCGATGGGTAAAGTCAACTGCCGGCCTGCGCTTGCGGGAAATGCGCCTGGAGGGCCGGGGGTACCTGCCCATGATCGGGAGGTGCGGCCATTCCGGTGTTTATATCAATTACGGTAATCACCGTTTCCAGCAGTGGACCCATTGATTGGACAGTCATTGGAGACGGTGCTTCCTCTATTATGAGCCGAGTGTTCAGGAGAGCAGTTATGAAACGACAAAGACAGACCTATTCGCTGAGCCAGCATTCCACCCATCCAGCCGTCTGGCCTCCTCCGGCTCGAAGGCTTTATGCAATGAAGCGACGGTATGGGTATTGAGATTATCCATAACCAGCTTCACCTTAATGGCCTTGGGGTAGTGTTCATCCAGCAAGGTTTTGACCTGATGTGCCCAGTCCACTGATCTGGCATGGGCTTCTCCGCTCAGGTTTCATCAGCGGGAAGCTTCCAATGTTTAGTTCGCCAGTTCAAGCATGACGGTATCCTAGCAGGATTTGCATAAAAGCTGATACCCCCGACTGATCTCCCATCCCCGGCTGCGCGGGTTTGTGCTGATCGGGGCGGCAGGCGGGGAATTTGGGAGAAGTTGCTAGTTGCCTTCCTGCTCCCTGGCGGATAAGATTTGTCTAAAAATTATCCTGCAACAGGGGGGCGAATGGAGCATTCACGTTTTCTGGCACATGTACGCTTTGATGACAATCATGAGCCAATCGAACATTGGCTGGATGATCATTTGCGGGATGTGTCCAATCTGGCGGCAGGATACGCCGAATTATTTGGCGCAGACTGGGCGCGCATTGCCGGGCTTTGGCATGACCTTGGTAAATATAACCCCGAATTTCAGGCCTATATCAGCGACCGCACCGGCTACAAGCAGGAAGAACGTGAAAACGCCCATATCGAGAAACCAGGGCGCGTGGATCATTCGACGGCTGGCGCTATCTATGCGGTGGAAAAACTGGGTATTGCAGGCCGGATACTGGCTTATATCATTGCCGGGCATCACGCAGGCTTACCCGACTGGCATCAGGAAATGGGTTCTGGTGGGGCGCTGAAAAAGCGTCTGGAAAACAAGACCCATCTCCAGAAAGCCACAGAAGTTGCCATCCCCGCCGATATTGTTGCAATTCCGGGTTTGCAGCCGCCAGCCTTGGCAGGTCAGGCCGAAAACTTTGCCCTGTGGGTACGCATGCTGTTTTCCGCGCTGGTGGATGCCGATTTTCTGGATACCGAGCGCTTCATGAATGCAGCCAGCTTCAAACAACGTGGTCAATATCAGCCTTTGTCGCGCTTGCATGCATGTTTCAACGCGCACATGGATGGGCTGGCGGCCAACGCAAGACCTTCGCCGGTGAATACCATCCGCGCTGACATTCTGCGACAATGCCGGGAAGCCGCAGCGAACCCCATTGGCCTGTTCTCCCTCTCGGTACCCACCGGCGGCGGCAAAACCCTGTCAAGCATGGCATTTGCACTGGATCATGCCGTTAAACACCAGATGCAACGCATTATTTATGTGATCCCCTACACCAGCATCATTGAACAAACCGCGCAGGTGCTCCGGGATATTTTTGGCGATGAGAATGTGCTGGAACACCACAGCAACACGGATCCGGACGCGCAGGAAAAGGAAAATGTACAATCCCGACTGGCCACCGAAAACTGGGATGCGCCCATTATTGTCACCACCAGCGTGCAGTATTTTGAATCGCTGTTCGCCGCCCGCACCAGCCGTTGCCGCAAGCTGCACAATATCGCCAATAGCGTGGTGGTGCTGGATGAAACCCAGCTATTACCGCCAGAACATCTGGAGCCGATTTTAAGGGTAATGCAACAGTTGTCTGCACATTACCGGGTGACTCAAGTGTTATCAACGGCTACCCAACCGGCCCTGAAAACCCGACTGGACCCTTTTGGCCGGGTAGAGCGTGCCGGGCTGGATCATGTGCATGAAATCATCGCAAACCCCGAAACCTTGTACCAACAACTGGAACGGGTGCGCCTGACATTGCCGGATGATTTCCAGGCTACTTGCCGTTGGGAAACGCTTGCCGAGGAGCTGCAAGATCATGAGCGCGTGCTGGTGATTGTCAGCCGCCGCCAGGATGCGCGGGATTTACACGCCTTGATGCCAAACGGCACTTATCACCTGTCCGCATTAATGTGTGCCCAGCACCGTTCGCTGGTCATCGATGAAATCAAGCACAAACTCAAGGCGGATGAGCCGGTGCGGGTAGTCAGTACCCAACTGGTCGAAGCCGGTGTGGACATGGATTTTCCGGTGGTGTACCGCGCCATGGCGGGGCTGGATTCGATAGCGCAGGCGGCGGGTCGTTGTAACCGCGAAGGCTTGTTGCCGGACAAGGGCAAGGTTGTGGTGTTTGTCCCCCCGAAACCTGCCAGGGGTGTGTTGGGGAAAGCAGCCGAGAGCGGTATTTCCATGCTGTCGGCTTGTGCCGGGCAAACCCTGGAGGCGTTGCCGCCGCAACTGTTTACCCAGTATTTTGACCAGTTCTATAACCAGCTCAATACCCTGGATAAAGCCGGAATCAATGAGTTACTGATGCCAGACCCGCAGTTGGGGGATTGTCAGTTCCGCACGGCGGCCTTGAAATTCCGCATGATTGAGAAAGGCGATACCCACACCGTGTTGGTGAAATTTGATAAAAAAGCGGCTGAATTACTGCAAACGCTGGAAAAACGGGGGCCGGAGCGCTGGCTGATGCGCAAGCTGCAACGTTACACGGTGACACTCTATGGCTATCAATTCAGGCCGCTGCTGGACAGTCAGGATATCCGCGAAATCTGGGCAGGCATCTATGCGCAGAATACCGACACGCTGTATGACCCGACGCTGGGCCTGAAGTTGCAAACAGAAGCCCCGTCCGCCGAATCACTGTATTTTTGAGGATACCGATGAAGACTGAATTCTGTCTTGAAGTCAACGGCGATTACGCCTGCTTTACGCGCCCGGAAATGAAAGTGGAACGGGTTTCCTACGATGTGATTACCCCATCCGCCGCCCGCGCCGTGTTTGAGGCCATTTTGTGGAAACCGGCGATACGCTGGCAGCTTGACCGCATTGAGGTGCTGAATCCCATCAAGTGGATCAATCTGCGCCGCAATGAAGTGGGCAGCGTCGTACCCGTCAATAGTGTGAAAACCGCGATGAAAAACGGCAAGGGCGAGCTGGGCCTTTATATCGAGCATGAGCGTCAACAGCGCGCCGGGCTGTTTCTGCGTGATGTCAGATACCGCCTGCATGCACACTTTGAGTTGCTGGAGGCTAACCCGAATAACAGCAGCGCCAAATTTGCGGAAATGTTCCAGCGCCGTGCCAGCAAGGGGCAATGCTTCAATCAGCCGTATCTCGGCACTCGTGAATTCAGTTGTGATTTTCGTCTGGTTGAAGGTGAAGACAACGTATTGGTTCATGACAGCCTGCAAGGGCAGCGCCAACTTGGCTGGATGTTGTATGACCTCGACTATGCCGACCGGAAAAACCCCCAGCCACGTTTTTTCAATGCCAGTATGCAGGATGGCGTGATCCATGTGCCTGCGTGGGATAGTGAGGAGGTACGCGGATGATCTTGCAAGCCTTACAGGCGTATTATCAGCGCAAGCTGGATGAACAAGACCCGGCCATTGCGCCTTTCGGTTTTCAGCAACAGGAATTGCCTTTTATTATCGAGGTGGATGCGGAAGGCCATCTGGTTCAGATTGCAGACACCCGCGAAGGGGTTGGCAAGCAGAAAACCACCAAACCGTTCCTCGTCCCGCAGGGGGTGAAAAAAACCTCTGGCATCGCCAGCAACCTGTTATGGGATAATGCCGAGTACGTGCTGGGTATTGTCACCAAGGGCAAGCCGGAGCGGGTCAAGGATCAGCATCAGGCGTTCATTGACAGGATTTACGCCTTGCCCGCGACCTTACAGGAAGATGCCGGCATCAAGGCAGTGCTGGCGTTTCTTGACCAGCTTGACCTGACGGCACTGGAAAAACTGCCCGCCTGGGAGGAATTGCAAACCAATCCCAACCTGGGCTTGCGGTTATCCGGTGACCCGCACCTGGTTTGCCAGCGCCCTGCCCTGATTGACTATTTGCAGCAACCAGGCGGGGGGGATCCAGCCAATCAGGGTTTATGCCTGCTGAGCGGCGAAAATACTGAAATCGAACGCCTGCATACCGCTATCAAAGGTGTGTGGGGCGCGCAAACATCCGGGGCCAATATTGTTTCCTTCAACCTGGATGCCTTCAATTCGTTTGGCAAGAAACAGGGCACCAATGCGCCGGTTGGCAAACAGGCCGTGTTTGCTTATACCACCGGATTGAATCACCTGTTACGTAAAGGCTCACCGCAGCGCATCCAGGTGGGCGATGCCTCCACCGTATTCTGGGCGGAAAAGGAAAGCGAGTTTGAGCAACAGTTCCCCAGCTTTTTCAGCGACTCGCCCAAGGATGAGCCTGACAAAGGCACCAAGGCGGTCAAAAGCCTGTATGAATCCATCCAGCACGGTTTGTTGAACAGTGATGAAGGCGGTAAACGTTTTTACGTGCTGGGGCTGGCACCCAATGCAGCGCGGATTGCCATTCGTTTCTGGGAAACAGCAACGGTGGGCAAGCTGGCGCAGCGCATTGCCCAGCATTTTGATGATCTGGAAATCGTGCATAGTGATAAAGCGTTGCCGCATTTGCCGCTGTTCCGTTTGCTGCTGTCAACCGCCATGCTGCGCAAGGCCGACAATATCCCCCCCAATCTGGCCGGGGATACCATCCGCAGCATCCTCACCGGCCTGCCTTACCCGCAAACCTTGTTGTCCGCTGCTGTGCGCCGTAACCGGGCTGAGCAGCAGGTCAGCTATGAGCGTGCCGCGCTGATCAAGGCGTGTATCAATCGTCAAACCCGTTCCCGTCATCCAGACAGAAAGGAGGAATTACTCGTGTCTCTGGATACTGAAAATACCAATCCCGGCTATCGCTTAGGGCGCTTGTTCGCCACCCTGGAGAAAATTCAGGAGGAAGCCAATCCGGGCCTTAACGCGACCATTCGTGACCGCTATTACGGCGCGGCTTCGGCCAACCCCGTGACCGTTTTTGCCACTTTGCTGAAATTGAAAAACCATCATTTGAGCAAAATGGACAACAAGGGCCGGGTCACCAACCTTGAACGGCTACTGGGGCAGATCATGGATGGCCTGGATAGCCAGAATCCGTTTCCTTCCACCTTGAAGCTGGCTGATCAGGGGCGCTTTGCGGTGGGCTATTACCACCAGCGCCAGGATTTTTTCAAAAAACGTGAAAAAACGCCCGCAACCGAAATCACCCAGCCAACAACTGCACCAGGCACTCAATCAGCTACACAACCCGAGACACAAGGAGAATCGTTATGAGCCTGCAACACCGTTATGACTTTGTATTGCTGTTTGACGTGAAAGACGGCAACCCCAATGGCGACCCGGATGCGGGCAACCTGCCGCGTGTCGATGCGGAAACCGGGCGCGGGCTGGTGACCGATGTCAGCCTGAAACGCAAGGTACGTAATTTTGTCGGATTGGTTAAAGAAGAGCAGCCGCCGTTTGAAATTTATGTCAAGGAAAAAAGCATCCTTAATAAACAGCACGAACGTGCTTATGTGGCTATCGGTGCGGAAGACGAACTCAAATCCGATAAAAAACGCAAAGGCTCCGGCGATACCGTGGAACAGGCGCGCCAGTGGATGTGCAAGAATTTCTACGATGTGCGTACTTTCGGTGCGGTGATGTCCACCGGGGTGAACTGTGGTCAGGTACGCGGCCCGGTACAGCTTACTTTTGCGCGTTCGGTTGACCCGGTGGTGGCCAGTGAACATTCCATTACCCGTATGGCGGTTGCGACCGAAGCCGAGGCTGAAAAACAAAGTGGTGATAACCGCACCATGGGGCGCAAGTTCACTGTACCGTATGGCTTGTATGTTGCGCATGGCTTTATTTCTGCGCATCTGGCTGACCAGACCGGCTTTTCTGATGAAGACCTGGAGCTGCTGTGGCAAGCCCTGGGCAATATGTTTGAACATGACCGCTCTGCCGCCCGTGGGGAAATGGCCACCCGTGGCCTGTATGTGTTCAAACATGACAGTAAGCTGGGCAATGCACCGGCTTATAGCCTGTTTGAGCGGGTGAAAGCCGAGCTGGAAGATAAAGACACGGTGCCACGCAGTTTCAGTGATTATACCGTCACGGTTGATGCTGACCAGATGCCAGGCGGTGTTGAATTACTGACGGTGGTGGGCTGATCTGGCATCACCGGGAGGATCGTTCCACGTATGACTGAGGACCTCACCCCCGTCCTGCTTTCGGCGCTGCAACACTACAGCTATTGCCCGCGCCAGTGTGCGCTGATCCATCAGGAGCAGACCTTCGAGGATAACGTGCATACGGTGCGTGGCCATCTGGCGCACGAGCGGGTGGACAGTGGCGCAAGCGCTATGGAGTACGGGGTGCAGGTGGAACGTTCACTGCCTTTGTACAGCAGGCGTTACGGGCTGACGGGCCGGGCGGATGTGGTGGAGTTTCTGGTTGATGGAACGCCGTATCCCATCGAGTACAAGCAGGGCAAACGCCAGAAGAAGGTGCATGACGAGGTGCAATTGGTCGGACAGGCTTTGTGTCTGGAAGAAATGACCGGCAAAACCGTGCCGGAAGGGGCGATTTTCCACCACAAAAGCCGGCGGCGGCGAGTGGTGGCGATCACGCCTGAGCTGCGGGAATACGCGATCCGCCTGATTGGCGATGTGCGGGCCATGCTGGGGTCCGGTCACTTGCCGCCTCCGGTGCAGGATCGTTCGCTGTGTCAGGCATGTTCGCTGCTGGAGAGTTGCCAGCCGGAACTGGTGGGTAACGGTGCACGCATCCGTCGCCTGCATGCTGCCCTGTTTGAAGCGAATGAGGGCGATGGCTTGTGAAATCCCTGCTCAATACCCTGTATGTGTCAACCGATGGTGCCTACCTGCGGCTGGAGGGCGAAACGCTGGTGATGATGGTGGACAAGACCAAAAAGGCGCAGGTTCCGCTGCATCATCTGGGGGCGATTGTGTGTCTGGGCCGGGTCGGCATCAGCCCGAAGCTGATGGCGCGTTGCATGGAGGACGGGCGCAGCATCGTATGGCTGAACGAGCACGGACGGTTTCATGCGCGGGTGGAAGGTGCGGTGAATGGCAATATCCTGCTACGGCAGGCGCAATTCCGTGCGGCGGATCGGGTGGAGACGGCGCTGGAATTGAGCAAGGCATTCATCGCTGGCAAGTTGCGCAACAGCCGCAATGTGTTGCTGCGCAGCGCACGTGACAGCGGGAATGAGCTGGAAAAGGCGCAACTGGTGCGGGCGGCGAAGGCGTTGGCGGTGAATTTGCGTAATCTGGCGCAGGCTGCTTCGGCGGATTCGGTGCGCGGACTGGAGGGGGATGCGGCACGGGTGTATTTTGAACAGTTCAACACCTTGATCAAGCCGCAAATGCGGGCGGAGTTCGAGTACCGGGGGCGTAGCCGTCGTCCGCCGCTGGATGCTGTTAATGCACTGATTTCGTTCCTGTATTCCTTGCTGCTGAACGATTGCCGCAGTGCGCTGGAGACGGTGGGGCTTGATCCGCAACTGGGTTTTTTTCATGTGGTGCGCCCTGGGCGGCCTGCACTGGCGCTGGATGTGCTGGAGGAATTTCGGGCGCTGCTGGGGGACCGGTTGGCGTTGACGCTGATCAATCGCGGGCAGGTACGGCGGAAGGATTTCGATGAACGTCCCGGCGGTGCAGTGATGCTGAATGACAGCGGGCGCAAGACGGTGGTCGTGGCGTATCAGGAACGCAAGAAGGAAACTTTGCAACATCCGGTGCTGGAAACGCCGGTCGAGATCGGGCTGCTGCCTTTGTTGCAGGCGCGGATGCTGGCGCGGTATCTGCGCGGCGATATGGCTGCCTATGTTCCTTTTCTTGGCAAGTGAGCAATGTGATGTTGGTGCTGGTGACTTATGATGTTTCAACGGAAACTGCAGCTGGCCGGAGGCGTCTGCGGCAGGTGGCGAAAGTCTGTCAGAATTACGGGCAGCGGGTGCAGAAGTCGGTGTTTGAGTGTCAGGTGGATGCGGCCATGCAGGCGTTGCTGGAAGCAGACCTGTTGAGCGTGATTAATGAGCAGGAGGATAATCTGCGGATTTATCGCCTGACCGAACCGTTGAGCCGCAATGTCCGGGAGTTTGGTAAATTCAAGGCAACGGATTTTGAGGGGCCACTGATTCTTTGAACCGTTATGCCAGTGTATCTAACCACTTTGTCGTGTGTTGCATGGTATAATGGGCACAGAAGTTTCTGTGCGCGAACCGGTAGCCATGGCTAAAATCCGCTTATGTTCGCGAACTTTTAACTGTATGATTATTAAGGAGTGATTTTCTTGTTTCCCTTCTGCGGACCTCATTTGTCATGGACCGCCTTCGGGTTCGCACCTTTCTGCGATTTTTTTGTTATAAAAGCTGCCCTTGAACGTGGGCGTTCTCCCGGCTTTTGTGGCCGGGAGTGGATTGAAACCCATGACGGATGTGGCACACAATGCTTATCCTGATTCTCCCGGCTTTTGTGGCCGGGAGTGGATTGAAACATTCTGTACGAAGGCTATAAAGTGACACAGTACACTTCTCCCGGCTTTTGTGGCCGGGAGTGGATTGAAACCGGTTTGCACGGCACCTGATAGGTAGGCCCTGCAGTTCTCCCGGCTTTTGTGGCCGGGAGTGGATTGAAACCGGTTTGCACGGCACCTGATAGGTAGGCCCTGCAGGCCTTCTCCCGGCTTTTGTGGCCGGGAGTGGATTGAAACAAAACTCATAGCCATCACTAAACCTTTGCCGTTTTTCTCCCGGCTTTTGTGGCCGGGAGTGGATTGAAACGGTGAAACGGGTGCCGGCAGGGCTGGTGTTTTGCTTCTCCCGGCTTTTGTGGCCGGGAGTGGATTGAAACATATTCTCCCTAAACCAGAGGCGGGTTGCCCCGTTCTCCCGGCTTTTGTGGCCGGGAGTGGATTGAAACTCCTTTTGTCCCCCCCCGGATAATTCCTCCTGTTGTTCTCCCGGCTTTTGTGGCCGGGAGTGGATTGAAACCTGAATCGTCCCATGACCTGAACTGCATTTGCTGTTCTCCCGGCTTTTGTGGCCGGGAGTGGATTGAAACTGTGGCGACGGGTTAATTGCTGGGCTGGATATAAATTCTCCCGGCTTTTGTGGCCGGGAGTGGATTGAAACGCCATTAGATAATAAATACCTCAGCCCTTGCTCCTTCTCCCGGCTTTTGTGGCCGGGAGTGGATTGAAACAAGCAACAAGCGAAAGGAGAAGCATGATGGATAAATTCTCCCGGCTTTTGTGGCCGGGAGTGGATTGAAACCGATCAACACCTGCCATGGTTTCCACTTGCCGGCTTCTCCCGGCTTTTGTGGCCGGGAGTGGATTGAAACACGTGGAGTAATCACTTTGAGCAGATTGCAGGGGTTCTCCCGGCTTTTGTGGCCGGGAGTGGATTGAAACGCTGGACCCCATACACCGGCATGAGACTGGAGGCTTCTCCCGGCTTTTGTGGCCGG
>JAGRJD010000140.1 GCA_020442915.1 Thiothrix sp.
GACACAGAATTCTGAACACCACCGCCGCTTAATCTCCCGGAGCAGGCGGCGTCCTTTTGTTTGGACGCCTACCTACACTCCAGCGGTCTGGACCCGTTGCGGGCCAATCTGCCAGTGCGCTCCGGTTTTTCCGGGGCGCAGTCGCTGTTCCGGGTGTGCGGGGAGATTCTGCAATGGGACCGGTTCACGACGTTTGCGCGTTCGCCAGTCATCGATGATCGCTACAACCGCATTTACTGGACGACGTGTACCAGTCCGGGGCTGATGGTGCAGCAGGCGCAGGCCATGACCGACAACAGTGCCGGGTACGATCTGGGGCTGCTGCAACCACCAGCGGAGGCCCCGTCCGTCACGGTGGACCGGGGCGGGCCGGGTGTTTCCACCACACCGGTCCGGTTTGTCATCACGCTGGTGGATACCTGCAGTTATGATCCGGGTGATCCGGATGCCGTGCCACCGGTGCCGCCGTCGGGAGCGGTGGAAACGGGGCCGTCTGCAACCTCGAATGGACTGGCTTACCTGGATGGGGTGGATGGGGTCAGTCTGCGTACTTATGTGCCGCCGGCGACCTGTGCGGATGGTTCATTCCGCTATGCACGCAAGCGCATTTATGCACTGATCGGGGGGCAATACTACTTTCTGGACGAAATTCCCCGCAATCAGTCACTGTGGTCCGTTGAGCCGCTGGTGGTGGATACCGCCAGCCCGGTTGTGTTGCCGTCCGGGCCGCCGAATGCACAGGTCGCTCCCCGTGCGACCCTGACCATCGGCGGCAATCAGCGCGATACCGCGTTTGTGTATACCTGGGTATCGCAGTTCGGGGAGGAGACACAGCCCAGTCCGGCCAGCCCGGTTCTCACTTATGATGACGGGACGGATTGCGTGACGGTTTCATTTCCGCCACCACCGGCGGCCCCGGCCATTGAGTCGGTGTATCTGTACATGGCGGTGGAAGGCGAGTACTACCGGGTGGCCGTGGAGGACCTGGCCGCGCTCGGTGATCCGCTGCCGGACCCGATCACGATCACGCTGTGTCCGCTGGATGATGATTTCCTTGCCAACCCCGACCCGGCGACCGGGATCGGGCTGCCCTTGCTGAGTGCCAATTACGATCCACCGCCGGATGACCTGTGCGGGCTGGAGTCGCTGCCGAACGGGGTGCTGGCCGGGTTCACGAATCAGGGTGAGGGCGATGAATGCCGGGAGTCGGGGACGGTGCATTTCTCGGAGCCGTATCAGCCACATGCGTGGCCGGTGGAGTACCGGATCAAGGTGGATTATCCCATCACGGCACTGGCGCAGGTGCCGGAAGGCTTGCTGGTGCTGGGGCTGCCGGATGATTACATGACCATTATTACCGGGGCGACGCCGCAGGTGATGCGGGCGCAGCGGCTGGAGACGTATCAGAGTTGTCTGGATGCGCGCTCGGTAGTGCGCATGGGCAGTGTGGTGCTGTGGTCGAGTCCGGACGGGGTGGCGGCCTATGGCGGCGGGATGATTAAAATCCTGTCTGCCGGCGTATGGAGCCGGGAGCAGTGGCAGCGGCTGAATCCGCAGGCCATGGTATTCGGGCGCCATGAGGAGCGCCTGCTGATTTATCCGCAGGCGCCGGAGGCGGTCGACCCGGCGCTGAACCAGCGCACGCAGTGGAATCTGGCGCCGGGCATGGGTGTCCTTTATTCGCTGGAGCGGCAGGATGTGACGCGCCTGAGTGAGGGCAATGTCACGGCGGTGTATCAGGACGGGCGCAATGATGTGACCTGGCTGGCGCACGGAGACCAGCTGGCACAGTTCAACGCCGGGGAGCGGCTGGTGGCGCACTGGATCAGTCGGCCACTCGTGTTGCCGGGTGCGCGGACCCTGAACAGTGCACGGCTGGAGATCGAGGCGGAGACAGAAATCCGTTTGCACCGGTCCACGAATCGGGCGACGTTCGGGCGCACGGACGAAGCGGATGAGACGGACGAGGATGTTCCATTTTGGACCAAACGGGTCAGTAATGAGTTGCCGTTCCGGCTCAAAAGTGCGGGGCGGCGCTGGAATGTGCGCATCGGGTTGCGCACGGTGGGGCGGGAGCGGGTGCGGGCGCTGTTTCTGGCCAGTGACATGCGGGAGATTCCGTAACGGGATCAGGGGATTTGAAAACAGGAGTGATGCGATGGGACAGTTGGTCGATTTGAGCCAGGGATGTCGGGTACTGGCATATCCGGCTGAGAAACCGTATGCGTTCATCAGGCCGGTGGACGGGACGCGGGTATTTGTAGCATTCCATGCCGTGGAGCCGGCGGTGGACGAGGTGCTGGTGCAGGGCTGGCCGGCAGCCGGGGGGATTCAGTACACGGCAGTACCGGGGAGCTGGCCGGATTGTGAGGTGCCGGATGAGGCACTGGCCGGGGCGATGCTGAATCCGAAGGTGGTCCGGGAACAGGGGCCGTCCGGAGCCATCTGTCCGGTGCCGGGGAGTGTGGTTAGCCCGGACGATGGGACCGGCCACCTGACGCTGATTCCGATTGAACCACAAGGACTGTGTGACAGCCTGTGCAGTGCCGGCGGCGATCTGCAGGCCGGGGACCAGGTACTGGTCTGCACGGCGGTTGAGGGGCGAAAATGCCTGGGACTGAAGCGGGTCTGTGACCAGCGGGCCGGGCCGGCATTGGTCACGCGCTGCGTGGCGTCTGGCGGGGACGGGAAGCCATACGACGGGATTCAGGTGGATGGATCGCTGATGACCGGACCCGGCGCCCGGAGAATCGAGTACCTGCCGCTGGCGGATGCCGTGTTTCCGCTCGCGGATGCGCCCTGGATGCTGCACGGTGATGGCGATTTCGGGGTCATAACGGACCCGGCGCTGGTGGAGACCGGGGGCTATGTGCGGGTCGGTATGGAGGATGCCTGTGGCTGGCAGTATGCGGTGCAGGCGGTGGATAAGTGCCACTGCTGCTGTGAGCCGACCCTCTGGTCGGCACCCGGGGCGCATTTCAGCGGCGGCATCTGTTTCCATGGCTATGGCCCGAATACCGGCGCCGGCGTCATCCTGCAGGGGCGGGACAATCAGGTGATCTACGGGGACGCGCCACCCGCAGACCGGCCCCTGGGATATCACCAAATCACCGTCCGCAATCCGTACCGCTGCCCGGCAAAACTCACGGCCAAAATGCACATTCGGAATAATGCGGCATCATCGGTTCCAACTGGAACGACCGTGAAATTCGTGCATACGCTGGGCGAAACGCTGGCCATTCCGTTCGGTGATCCCGGTGGCGGCGGCAGCAGCCCGATCCAGCCGAACTGGAGCTGGGAAGAGGTGGAGATCGGAGAGCGGGATTTGCAGAGTGCCGGGCCGTGGTCGGGCTATTCACAACAGACCGGTTCGCTGTTTTACGAGCGCATGATGCAGCCGGGTGAAACCGTGATCCTGTACGGTCAGTGGTGGATCGTCTTCTATGTCGGCGGAACCTATACGCTGCACCCGATGATGCATACGTCGTATGAGATTGACCCGAACGTGGTTCAGGTGGCGCCCGATGATGCCTTGGTGAGGGTTTGAGAAATGATTCGATATTACAAAAATGGAAGGCTGGATGATGCATTCGGCACCGGCGTATCCATCGAGGTGCGTGATGATGGGGCAGGCTCTGTGGCACGAACGGCGTTTGTCTCCTCCGATGGCGAGGAGCAGCTGGGTTATCTGGCGGAGGAAATCACCGCTGAAGCCGCCGCCGTGTGGCAGCAGCGGATTGCCGCTCCCGACATGATCACCTATTTCCCCGGCCTGTTTCCCGGCATCGGGGTGGTGGACAAATCCGTCCATGAACGACTGCAGCAGGAGCAGGAGAAACAGTGGATTGCCACCAGGGTGGTGACCCGGCTGGCATTTTTCATGGCCCTGGCGGAGGCCGGGTACAAGAAAAGCCGGTTGTTGGCGCTGGCAAAAAAACAGCCGGCTGCTGACCGGCTCAGGGCTGAAATGCTGGTGGCGGAAGGGATTGAGTTCAGGCGCAATGATGCATTGCTGGCCGGCCTGCTGGCGGAGCTGGGGCTGGATGCCGCTGCCATCGATGCGCTGTTTGTTGCCGCTGCCAATGACCGGTGATGCGGCATGGCCATCACACCGAACAACCTGCAGCGGCGCACGGTGCCGCGCCGGGTCCACCGGCCCGAAGTGCCGCAGGGGTTGCCGCCGGTCACGGATGCGACCCTGACCAGCCGGGAGGCGCACCGGCGCTACCTGCAGGCGAATAATGATCAGGTGGAGCAGTTCCGGCAGGTGCTGGGGTCGCTGCTGAACCTGTCCGAGACAGAGCTGGAGCGGCTGCAGGCACATCTGGTGGGGGTGGCGAAGGGGCGGGTGTAGTGGCGCTACCCGCAGAAATGGTAAGCCCGGTCAGGCGGCAATCTGATCGGGCTTTTTTTTTGTCCGGTCGCGGTGCGTACAACACAAGGATATTGTTGAAATGATCAGAGAGTTGAAGCCGCTTTTGTGGTTTGTTGTCATTGCGGCAACGGTTGTGGCCATTGTTTGGCGGATTCCCGATATTCTGCTGGCGATGAAGTGATGAGTGGTCTGCAACTGATGGATACGCTGTGTTTTGAGGGCGAAGCGGGGGAGGTCTGCGTGCTGTCCGCCTGTCGCGGGGGCCTTTTCATCAATCACATTTATGCTCCCCGTGCCGGGGGCATTTTCCGTTATCGAAACTGGCTGTTCTCGCTGGCGCGGGAGCTGGGCTATGAGCGCGTGTACTGCCGTCCGCTGGATGCGCGTCTGGCCCGCATTTACCAGGGCCGGTGGGGATTTGTGGATGACGGACACGGGGGCCTGTTCAAGGAGTTGTAAATGGGTAAGCCAAAAGTACCGGAGCAGCAGCCGACCGCAGTCGAGCAGCAGCTGTTCCGCATTAATCAGGACCGGTTGCAAAATTATCAGCAGGGGCAGGGATTGCAGAATGCGCTGATCCGGCAGATGACCGGGCGGCGTTGGGACGGGAGCCAATGGGGGGTGGACCCGTCGGCGGGGGTGGTCGGGGCCAACGGGCAGGTGCCGGTGGATAACGGACGGGCGCTGGCCGCTGCGGATCAGCAGTGGGCACCGTTGTTGCAGCAGTATGACCCGAATGCCGGGCAGTCGCGTACCGGGCGGGTCGGGCTGCTGCAGAACTACATGGGCAGCCGGGCCAATGTGGCGGCACAGGTGCCGCTGCAGGCGCAGACCGGCTACCTGCAGGCGCTGGCGAATGTGGCCGGGATGGGGCAGGGGCAGCTGGCGGATACCTCAACGATGATGACCCATCAGGCGCAGCAGGCTGCCGCCCAGGCAGCACAGGATGCGCAGCAGGGATTCCGGCAGAATGTCGCCGATCAGCAGGCCGCGCAGGGACTGCTGGGGCTGGGGGCTACCAGTCTGTTGCAACAGGTGCCGACCTATGATGCCCAGGGGAACTACATCCCCGGCGCGTATGACGCACGGCTCCGGGGGTTTTTCCAATGAGCATCCATGACCTGTCGTCGCTGGATGGTATCCAGGGCGGCTATGCGGATTTGTTGCGCTCGGATTACAACGATTATCAGACCCGTTTCCGGCCGTTTGAAACGCTGCTCAGCAATTATTTCAACGGGCCGGATCGGGCCTACGAGCAGGCCGCGCTGGGTTATGCCCGTCAGGGCGTGACCGGGGCTTATCAGGCGGCACGGGCGTATCAGAATGAGCTGGCCCGGCGCACCGGAACCCGGCTGGAGGCTGCCGAGCGGAACAGCGTGGGCCGGCAGCTGGGGAATGAGCGCGCTGCGTTGCTGGCGCAAGCGGTCAACGGGGCACGGGACAGCGTGGATCAGCGCAATCTGGGCCTGCTGGGACAGGCGGTCAATCTCGGGCAGCAGGACCGGCAGGCTGCCTTGCAGGGACTGGGGTATCTGGCGCAGGTGGATGCGACCCGCAGTGCCAACAACAAGGCCATGAATCAGGCGGCCAGCGCCCAGCAGCAGCAGACGCTGTTCGGGGCAGCCGGCAGTCTGCTGGGTGGGGCGTTGGGGCTGAATCCGGTGACGGGGGCGGTCATGGGCGGATTGTCGCTGTTGGGATCATTGTTTTAGGAGTACACAATCATGGCACTGACGGATGCGTTGCACGGGTTCTATGGCGGGGTGCAGGGTGCGCTGGGGCTGCTGGATGCGCTGGATCAACGCAACCGGGAGAACCAGCTGCATCCGTTGCGGCTGCAGAATGCGCAGTTGACCAATCGGGGGCTGCTGCAGACGATTGAGCAGAAGGACCAGCTGTTTCCGGAGACATTGCTGGGGACGAAGCTGCAAAATATGACTACCCGGCAGAATTACGATTTCAATACCCAGGCGAATCCGAAACGATTGGCGGGGATGGATATTCAGAACGCAGCCGGGCAGCAGGCCGTCGACCAGAGCCGGCAGCTGTTCCCGTTCCGGCTGAGCGAGGCGCAGGATAATCAGGAATACCGACGGGACGACCGGGCGTATCTGAATAATGTCGAACGGCCATGGATAGCAGAACAACGGGGTCAGACACGGAAGGATTGGAACTTCACGAATAACGTGACGCGACCTTTTTTGCAGGAGCAGCAGACATGGGCGCGGGACGACCGGGCGTATCTGAATAATGTCGAACGGCCATGGGTGCAGGCGCAGCGGGAGCAGCAGGAGAAGGACTGGCGGTATCAGGATAATTACACCCGTCCGACACAGGAAAAGCTGGATGAGTGGAACCTGACGGTCAGCAAGGCGCAGGAAGCGCGGGCGGCACAGAAAGCAGCAATAGAGCAGGGCGGGCAGTATGCGGCCATGGCGTATTCGCTGGCAGATACTGATCCGGTGAAGGCGCAGCAGTATCTGGACCGGGCGGATCAGCTGCTGGGTGGGCAGTTGCAGAATGCAGCCAACGGGGTTTATAGCCGGGCGCAGCAGTTGTACCGGGAGGTGCAGAATGGTACCCGTCCGGCCAGCGATCCGGAATTTCAGCAGGTGCTGAAACAGGCCGTCGGGCCGACGATGCAGGTCACAGGGCGCGGCGCGAATTATGAGTTTGCCGGGGTGGATACGCTGGAGGACGGGCGCTATGTGCCGCTGATGCAGCCGACGACGCTAAGTGGAATGGTGGATCGGATGATCCAGGTGGAATCGGGCGGCAAGGCGAATGCCAAAAATACGCGCTCGACAGCAACCGGACTGGGGCAGTTTG
Source organism: Thiothrix sp. (assembly GCA_020442915.1). Lineage (GTDB taxonomy): Bacteria > Pseudomonadota > Gammaproteobacteria > Thiotrichales > Thiotrichaceae > Thiolinea. Next base: position 7,205 of record JAGRJD010000140.1, read on the forward strand.
TGTCCGGCACCTGGATGAGCATGATCAGGAAGTATGCGCCCGAGCTGCAGCGGGGTCGCAGCCGGGATCAGGTGCTGGCGCTGCGATCTGATCCAGACATTTCCCGTCGGATGACGGCGGCCTATGCGGAGGAAAATCAAGCGGCACTCAAGAAGGCCGGGGTCATGGTGAATGCTACCACCACGTATCTGGCACACCATTTCGGCGCGGGCGGGGCGATCAAGCTGCTGAAGGCGAACCCGGAGGCCTCCGCCGAGCGCATCCTGGGATCGGCGGCCATCGAGGCTAATCCGCAATACAAAGGGGAGCGGGTCGGGGATGTGGTCGGGCGGATCAAGCAGTTGATGACTGTCCCGGCGACGGAGTACATGACGGGTGATCCACGGGACAAGGTGCAGTTGATTTCACCGCAGAAAGCCGAGCAGTTGTTCCAGACCGGGGAGCAGATGGAGCGGCAGATGCCGGAGTCGGTGCGGGCCAGTATTCGGGCGCGGGCCGGGGCCATGGCGGTGGGGACCGGGATACTGGATGCCAGCAGGTTGGGCAAGGCGGACAACAGCCTGACCGGCGACCTGCCGACGGGCTACCGGTTCACGGATGCCAGCAAGACGAAGGCTGAGCCGATACCGGGGACGAAGGCGGCGGAAGAACAGGGCGGTGGTGGCACCGGGTTGCGGGGATTGTTGGGCAAGGATTATGACCCCATGGGGTCGGAATGGAAGGTCAATCTGGTGGAGCGGATGTTCCCGGACATGGGAATTCAGGATCAGCTGGCTGCGTTTGGCGCGATCGGTGATGCGATGAGTCCCAACGAGGCGATACAGGTGCTAAAGCCGCTGCAGCGGGATGTCCATGCAGCGGACATGCTCGAAAGCCTGCAGGTAATGGCAGCCCGTCCGCAGGACATGCCGGATAATCCACGGACCCGGCTGGTCCAGCCGATCCTGAAAAAAATGGAGCGGTTGGACCTTTCCCTGGACGATTACCGGGGGATGCTGGTCGAGGCCATGAAGGTGACCGGGGTGGGCGACGAGCAGAACGCCGCCACCCTGCAGCGTTTCAACCAGCAGCTGGATCAGCTGATCCAGCTGCAGAATGAGCGTGCGCAGCGCCAGCAGCAGGTGATCCGGGATTCTGCCACCAGCCCCTGGAACACGATGCAGCCACCCAGCCGGAGGGATTATTAATGGGTAATTTTCGCCAATGGCTGGAAACCGGTTCATCCGGGATGTTTTCCGCTGACCCTGAGCGGGATGACGGCTCCCGGCTCACGCGGGAATTCAAGCGCTCGTATGCCAATCTGCTGGATACCGGCAAGGCGGCGCTGGGGGCCGTCACCGGCAGCGAGGCGCTGCAGCTGTCCGCTGAGCTGGACCAGCAGGCTACTGCTGCCCGGTATGCGCAGCCCGATGATGTGCAGTCGGTCACGGACATCGGCAGCCTGTCCGATTTCGGCGACTGGCTGGCCGGGGCGGCGGGGCAGGCAGCCGGCAGCGCGTCACAGATGGTGCTGGGCGGGGGGGTCGGGGGCATGGCGGTCAAGGGGCTGGCCAGGGAGGCGGGTAAGCGGGCGCTGGCGGCGGGCGTCGCCGCCGGCAGTACGGCAACATCGTACCCGCAGCAGCTGGGTGAGAATGTGCTGGCGATGCGGGAGGAGAATAACGGCACGCTGCCGGATGGGGCGCTGGGGAAGGCCGCCGGGATTGCAGCGCTGCAGTCCGGGCTGGATGTGATGCCGTTCCTGAGTGTGGCCCGGAAGCTGGGGATCGGGGATACCGTGGCGCGGGAAGTCGGCAGCCGGGCCGCTACCCGGTTGGGTCTGCTTGGGCGTGAAATGGGTGGGGTGGCGTTGAAAGAAGGCGGTACGGAAGCCGCGCAGGAGGCGCTGAAAATCGCCGGGCTGGAGTGGGTGAACGACAACAAAGACCGGCTGACAAGGGATAATTTTATCGAGCTGGTGGATGCGGCGGCGCTGGGGGCTGTGGGCGGGGGCATGATGGGGTCGGTATCCGGCCTCAATCTGGCGCGGCAGGCAAAGGACAAGCCGTGGATGCAGTCGCTGACAGCGGCAAAGCAGGCGGCAGTGGATGCCTATGCCGAGACCGGCGACCGGGGTCAGCTGGAGGCGGCGGCAGCGACCCTGCAACAGCAGAAGCAGGCGTACCAGGTGGCGGATGCGGAGGCGGATTTGCAGGCGGCGCTGGCGGCGGCCAATCCACCTTCTGCCAGTGCCGGCAGGGTTATGCGGCAGCCTGATCAGGTAGCGGCATCAGCCTCCATCCCCCGGCAGAGGGGAGCCGATTGGCTGCCTGATCCGGATGCGGGGCTTTATGATGCGGGCCGTACGGATGCCCGTCCGATCAGTCTGGCCAGTCGGGCACGGCGAACCAGTGAGCTGGAGCGAGGGCTGAATCCGGATGCGGGGCTTTATGATGCGGGTGAGTGGGACGGGTATCTGCTGCCACTTCCACCAGCCACAGCGGCAGCAACGGCGGCGGGGCCGGCTGCCGCGTCAGGTTCACGGCTTCGTCCGGTGTTTGAGCCGGACGGGTACGATCAGCGTTCGGAGCAGCGCATTGCCGGATTGGAGCAGGCATCCACAGAGGCTGAAATCGACCGGATCATGGCCGACAACGGTAGTGACCCGGAGCGCTACCCTGATTTGCATGACCGGGTTGAGCGAATCGCGAGGGAGCGTAAGCGGGAACTGCTCAAACAGGAACTGGCTGATTTGAGGCGGGAACGCGAGAAGTATGGGGAGGTGTCGGACGCTGTGCTGAAGCCACCGGCCCCCGTGCAGGCGCAGCCTGCGTCTGCAGACACGGCCCCCGCCACTCCCGGCCCCGGCGCTGGTGAGCTGCTTGAGGTGGCTACCACCAATGGCCGCCGCATCAAAGTCAGAAGGAAGGAGCTTGAGGGGGAGCAGGAGACGTTGCGGGTTTTTCATCTGAACGGCAAGCGCAAAACCCGAGGCTTGGGCCAGCGGATCCATCGGCAAAATATTGAGGGTCAGCCGGGGGCTTTATTGTCGGAGAGTGTTGTTAGTGGACGTGATCTGGCTGGCAAGGGATTTTCCGTCGTCAAAAATCCGAAAACGCAGGAAGCCGAAAACCGTTTGTTGCTGGACGGGTATTTGCCGATTGAAAAAAACGGGAATGGCTATCAGGTCGGGCTACTGGGGGCATGGGCGAAGCCGGAGGGGGCTGGTGTTGAATGGGCCGGGCGGATGAGGGCGTTGAAGCCTGGGCGTCCGTTTGCGTTTGAGGAGTTGTTGAGGGGGGAGCAGGCGATCCAAGACTCCGCTCCTGCCGACGGCCACCCCCATCCCCCGGCCCCAAGTCGTTTGGATGAACTGGCTATTGACAGCGAGGGGGTGACTCCGGCAGAGCGGACAAAGGACGGAGGTACACCAGCCGTTACTGATGCCACCAGTCCATTGCCGATCCAGACAGATTCCCCGGTGGATTCGAGCGGTGTGGAAACCGGGCAGGTTGCTCAACAGAAGCGGAAGGTTGCTGAAAAAAAACGGAAATCGGGTCATGCAGTCAATGAGTCACAAACAGAGTATGCTGTAGGGGGTGATGTTTATCCGGAGATTTCCCATGACCGATACGTTTCAATCCACGCCCCAAGGGGCGAATTTGGAAGGGGTTTCGACCCTTCCAAATCAGTGTATCTCCCCGAAGGGAGCGGTTTCAACCCGGAAGATGCTGATGAAGCCGGAAGAACTCTGGCTGGACGGGTGCGAAGCGATGGGCGGGACAGACTCAAAGCAAAAGCCGCTGTGCTTAAAGGAAATTCGCGGCACTTACCAGGCATCTTCGCCACTATCACCCGACTTGTCCCCCATAAAAAGTACCGGATCGGCGTAAACCGGATTCGGGATCATTATGATGCAGCGCATGTGTTTCAGGTGCTGCATGGCAATCGGGCGCGGGAGACGCTGGATGTTCTGGTGCTGGACCGGCGCGGGAAGATTCTGGCTGCACAGCGGATGAGCACGGGTACGGTTGATGCTTCCAGTGTCTATCCTGGGGATATTGTCCGTTTTGTTGCCTCCATTCCGGGGGCCGATCATTTCTATACCGGGCATAACCATCCGTCCGGGAATCCGGTTTTTTCTGAAGCCGATCATGGCATGACCGGGCGAATCAGTGATTATGCCGAGCGTTTGCCATTCCGGTTTGCCGGGATGTTTGCGATTGGCGCTGATGAATTTTCTTTCATGTCAACCGCCGATCATGATGCCGTTTATGCGTTCAAGGTCTACAGCGGTCGACATACTGTCGATATTCTGGAGCATGAGATTGTGCAGCGTGGCGCTGTGGGGGAGCCGATTACGACTTATGAAGCGGCCACTGCGGCGGCTGAGGCGTTTGAGGGGGATGGCATCATTCTCATGAATACCCAGCATGTTCCTGTCGCTTTTTATCCATTCGATTTTTCTCAGGCCGAGCAGCTGGAAGGGAGTGCGGCAGGGGTGGATATTCTGGCGGCGGTGGCACGCAGTAATGCAGCGACGGCGATTCTGAAAACGGAAGATCGGCTGGAGCGGCTGGAGCAGGGTGCCAATGTGGGGGCATTGCTGGATAAGGTATCGGTCCGGCTGGTGGACCATCTGGCGGGTTCGCGTTCGCTGTATCAGGATCGGGGCGCGTTTGAGCAGCGTTCGCAGGATGAAATGTATTCCCGCAAACCCGCTCAAGCCAATAACGGCAGTACCGTTCAGTCCATGCGGGATGAGCTGGCATCCCGGTTGGGGGCGGCTCGGGTGGCTGCGTTGGAGCGGGCGGGTCGATTGAAGCTGGTGGCGGATTCGGTGGCGGCATTGCCGGGCCAGGTGGATGCAGCTTTCGGGCGTGGGCGCAAGGTGGTGGTGGTGCCGGAAAGTGTGGGTGCTGCGGTGCTGGAGCAGGCCGGTCGGACAGTGTTTGGACCAGAGTCGGTCGGGCTTGACACGACCCGGCAGGCGGTTGAACGGGGGCAGCAGGTAGTGATCCGTTCGGATGATCCGGCGGGGGTGGTGGAGGTGCTGCAGCAGGTGTGCTGATCAGTTATACCTCTGGGAGAAATAAGTAAAGCCCGATCAGGTTGCCATCTGATCGGGCTTTTTTGTGTCCGGTGCGATGTTCGCGCATCCATCGGTTGATCAGAACCAACATCAAGGGAGTTCCGATATGGATGAGTTTATCAAATTTATACGTGAGGTGCTAAGCATGTCAGGAGAAGTTAAAGGCTTGAGTTCATGGCGGTTTGTTGCCGTGCTGCTGACGGCGCTGCTTGGCATTCTGGTCTGGCGGTTGCCTGAGATATTGGCAGCCTTAAACAAGTAAAGCGTGGTAGTGGTGTGGCGGGCTGCATCTGAATCGTGGCACGGTACGCGACCGACTGGCCCGCTACCGGCTGTAAACGACAGGCCACCTCCGAAATTTCGTAAAGCGGAATTTCCCTGCAAAAAATTAACTTTTCGATAACTCGACCGGGCAACTGGCCGGGTTTTTTTATGCAAAAAACAAATTGTTGGAGGTCGATTTGAACTGTATCGAGATGATCACCCCGGATGCTGCCGGGGTGTTTGACGGCAAGGCCGTCACGCTGTTCGCTGACAATATTGCTCCCGGTGATGCCTGGGGGGTGTTTTTGCATGAGGCCGGGGAGCATGCCGAGCTGGAAAGCATGCTGGGGGCCGAGAAATACAAGCAGGTGCAGGCGCAGTTTGGGCGGCTGCTGGGCGAGCAGAATCCGGATGCGGTGCGGGCCGCCGAGCGGGTGCCGGGGGATACGCCGGACCGGCATGTGCCGTCCGAGCGGCTGGCTTACCTGATTGAGGATTTTGCCAACGGCACCACCCAAACCGGCAAGGTCCGGCTGTTGGTGCAGCGGGTGCTGGCGGCGGTGCGGGCCTGGGCGTTTGTGAAGCTTCCGGGCTGGGTGACGCGCGGGATGAAGCTGACTCCGGCAGATGTGCAGGCGCTGGCGGTGCGGGCGGCGCGGAGGTGGGCAGGTTCTGCTAACATGCAGGGTTCTGATACTGCAAAGGGCGTGTTGATGTCAAGACGGGATGGTGGTCGGGTGGATGTGCCTGATGTGCTGATTCCTTACCAGCTGGGTGATCTTGGCGGGCATGCCGATTATCCGGCGGCGAAAGCCGGGGATATTGAGGCGGCAGTCAGGGTGGCAACGGATCTGGTGACCCCTGATCTGGTGGAGCAGATAAAAACCCGGTTCGGGGCAGACGCGGTGGTATTGCCGGTATTGGCGGAGGAGTCTGCCGGACGCAACAAGATACCTTTGGCGGTGGCGGCGCGACTGGAAGCGTTGGGTGGCATTCAATTTGAAACTGGCGTCGGGCAGGCTACCAAGGTGGCGCGTACCGGCTTGGGTGCGCTGGACCGGGTGTTTGCTGCACCGGAATTTACGGGTGATGTGCAGGCTGGTACGCGGTATTTACTGCTGGATGATACGCTGACGCAGGGGGGGACCATGGCGGCGCTGGCGGCGCATGTCCGCCAGAATGGCGGGGTGGTTGCCGGGGCGATGGCGTTGACCGGCAAGCAGTACAGTGCTAGGTTGAGGCTGGATGATGCCTTATTGAAGAAACTCCGAGAAAAACACGGGGAGATTGAAAATGAATTCCGCGATGTTACCGGGTACGGCTTTGAAGCCCTTACCCAAAGCGAAGCCCAAACGCTTGCCCACTTCCGTCCGCCTGAGCAGGTCAGAATACGCATCCATGATGAACGAGATGCGCGAAGCCGCCGAGCGGATGCGGATGCTGATGAAAGCGGCATAGATCAAGCAGAAGCTGATGATCAGGACCAGGCCCCTCCGAGTGAGGGGCCTGGTCGTTCCGGGTCTCCGAATCCGGATATCCGGTACAGCCGGAAGAAGCGTCCGACGCCTGGAGAAGCCCCTCGTTCGGAGGGGCTTTCTGTTTCTGGGGCGGACAAGAACGGGAGTGAGAGCGGGGATTTGTGGGCCGAAGCGGACGCGGATGCCAGGGAGACGCCGAATCTGTGGAAAAAACTGGCCACAGCCGTCCGCAACGGCATTCACGAAATCAGCAGGAATCAGGGACTGGCCGCCCTGACCTTGCGCCAGCTGGCGGAGGTGGGGCAGGAGCTGCTGCCGGCGACCCAAACGTACATCGACCGGGTGAACCGGATGTTGATGTCGCGGAATGTGAAAATGGATGAGGCGGCGCGGCTGGGGCTGGAATGGTCGAAGCTGGGCACACGGGATAACCGGCGGGTGTCGTGGCTGATGCATGCGTCCACCAAAGCGGGGGTGGATGCGTCGGATACCGCGTTCCGGCGCTCGGAAGTGGTGGTGCAGGGGGGCATGGATCGGGTGCGCCAGCCGGACATGGAGCGCGAGGCCGGGCAGGTGCTGGAGGCAGAGCGGGCGGCGGCGACGCCGGAGAACCTGACGCTGCTGCGTGCGCGCTATAACGCGGCGCTGAAACAGTTCGGGGGCAGTTATGGGGCCGGACTGGACCGGCGGGTGCTGGACCGGTACCGGACTGAAATGGATGCCATGCGTAACGCCATCCGGCGCGACCAGGCGCGGGCGGCGGCGTATCCGGAACTGCACCGGCAGTTTCTCGGTCTGCCCGAGGCGGCACAGAACATCTATACGCAGGCGCGGGACCTGTACCAGCGGCGCCTGACGGAAACCGAGGCGGCGTTGCGGGCGCAGGTGAAGCAGGATACGGCTGAGATGAACGGTTTCCAGCAGCGGCAGGCCCTGGCGGCGCTCCGGCTGGATTTTGAGCAGGCACGGGTGCAGGGGGTGTATTTTCCGCTGGGGCGCAGCGGGGATTATTTCGTGCGGTACGAGCGGCCAACCGGAGAAGCCATCCAGACCTACCGGCCCCAAAACAGCGGGCAGCGCATTCATGCAGCGGTCGGGGCATTGCTGGTCTGGTCGACACGGGAGAACGCGCTGCGGTCGGCGGCCACCCGCGGGGACTTGAAGGGCAGGCGGCTGGAGGCGGTGCCGGAGGGGGATGGCTGGGTGCTGCAGGACCGGGGCACGGAATTTGTGTTTGAACGTTTCGGGTCGGCAGCCGAGGCAGAGGCCAGAGCGAAAGCGATGAAGGACGCACGCATGCAGGATGTGCGCCAGGGGCGGCTGGCGGAGCTTTCGGCGGATGAGCAGGCCGGGGTCGGGGAGTTTGCTGCCGGGGCGCTGTCGATCCTGCAGGAAAACGGGGCCAGCAAGGAGTTGCGGGATGCGGTGTATCAGCATTACCTGACGTTCCTGCCCTCGCTGTCCATGCGCAAGCACTTCATCCACCGCAAGATGACACCGGGGTATCAGGATGCGGCGCTGAATGTGTTTGTGCGCAACATGCTGCATCAGGCGCACCAGATTGCGAAGCTGGAGGCGGGCAGCGATCTGCGCGAGATTCTGGACGAGGTGGCGGCCCAGGCCAGGGCGCTGGAGGGCGGGGCCAATCCGGATACCGGGGAGGCGGCGGACAGTTCGTTGGCAGGGAATATCCGCGAGGAGCTGAAAAAACGGCATGAGTGGGTCATGAACCCGGACAATGCGCCCTGGACCGCCTGGACCAGCGCCATGGGCTTTGTGTGGTATCTGGGGGCCAGTCCGGCGGCGGCGCTGGTGAACCTGACGCAGACGGCGGTGGTGGCGTATCCGGTGCTGGGAGCGCGGTTCGGGTTCGGCAAAGCGGCGGCGGCGCTCAAGGATGCGTTGCTGCTGATGGATGTGCGGGGGATGGCGCGGGAGGCCGGAAAAGTGTTCAGCCCCCGTGAGACCCCTGACCTGGACATGGCGCTGAAACAGGCCGGGATGTCGGACGATGAGGTCCGGGCGTTCCAGGACTGGCAGGCGCTGGGGGTGCATGACACCACCATGGCGCACATGTTGGCCGGGGTCGGGGATACGGACAGTATCACGAGCACGGTCGGGTATCAGCGCGCCATGACGAAAGTAGCGCATTTTTTCCAGACGGCGGAGTTGCTGAACCGGGAGGTGACGCTGCTGGCGGCGTACCGGCTGGCACGGGCGGACGGGATGGCGCACCATCAGGCGGTGCAGTATGCGGCGCAGGCGACCTGGAGCAGCCATTTCGACTATGGCAATCACAATCGGGCGCGGGTGATGCAGGGCAATACCGCCAAGGTGCTGCTGATGTTTAAAAGTTACTCCCAGCACATGCTGTACCACCTGGTGCGCAGCGCGTACCGGGCGGGCAAGGGGGACAAAATCGCGCAGCGGCAGCTACTGGGGACGCTGGCGATGACGGCGGCGCTCGGCGGGGTGTCGGCGCTGCCGTTCGGGATGACGGTCGGGGGGCCGATGGCGTATGCGTTCGCCCGGGCGAAGTGGGGCAGCCGAACCGCGAATCTGGCGGCGCTGTCGGTATTGGCGCTGTGGGTGGCGCTGGCGGCGCTGGAGGATGAGGATGATCCGACTGACTGGGGTGCGGAGTTCCGGGAAGCGTTGCGTTCGGTGGGCGGGGCGTTCGGGGAGACACTGGTGATGGACGGGGCGGTGAATGCCGCTTTGGGCGTCAATCTGTCGAGCCGGATCGGGTTGGATGATCTGGTGCTGCGGGCACCGAACCGGGAGCTGGAAGGGAAGGATGCGGCGCTGTACTGGATCGAGCAGCTGGCGGGGCCGGTGGTCGGGATCGGGACGAAGCAGTTCACCGGGGCCAGTCTGGCAGCGGACGGGCATGGGTGGCGCGGGCTGGAGACGATGCTGCCGACGGCGCTGGCCGGGCCAATGAAGGCCATGCGGTACGCGAATGAAGGAGCGCTCAATATGAAGGGCGCTCCGATTGCGGAGGCGGACCTGCTGGCTGTGTTCGGGGATGACCTGAATTTGTGGCATGTGTTCTGGCAGTCGCAGGGCTTCAGCCCGGCCAAACTCACGCGCCAGTATCGGGAGAACAGCGACCGCAAGAACCGGGAGCAGGCGCTGCTGGACCGCAAGGAGTTGCTGATGTCGGCGTATTACCGGGCCTGGATGGCGCGGGATCAGGCGGATATGCGGGACATCCTGCAGCAGCTGCAGGCGTTCGGGCGCAAGCATCCGGCGCTCCGGGTCGACCGGGCCAGCATTCAGCGCAGCATGGACGCCCGGCGGCGGGCGCTGCAGCAGACCCGGAACGGGATTTACATGGGCAAGAAGATGTGGGCGGAACAGGGGGGGTGATTATCAATCACCAGTTCCGCGCCAAAGCGCAACAGGCGGTCTTTGTGGGTGATGACCAGCCGCCCGACATTGCCGTCACCGTCTGAGTACCACTTCCTGCTCCGCCAGCTGGATCAGCAGGCGCAAGGCGCGGTTGACCGCTTCGGCATCCTTGAAATGAGCAGCCACATCGGGTTCGAGCTGGATAATATTAGCACCCTGCTGATAAGCCTGGTGGTGTCTGCCGCGTACGCCATGGGAAAAGTCGTATTCCGGGCGCATTTCGTTATCAGGATTGCTCATATTGTTTCCTTTCATGTCGGGAGGCAGGTCTGGCGCTGATCAATCGGATGGCAGTATCCCGTTCGGTATAGGACACCACCAGCAAGTTACCTTGCTCAGAACGCCCGATGCTTAAGAAGCGGAACTCCCCGATGGAGTGATCAGGGTCTGGAATGGTCAGCTCCAGCGGGTCGGCAAAAACGGTCATGGCTTCAGAGAAGCTGATGCCATGCTTGTGTTCATTGCTGGTCGCTTTGTTGCTGTCCCATTCGAAGTTCAAGGGGTTCTCCACTTCTCGTTTGTCCTACCTCTATCCTACCACAACGGCTGGGGCGGTATGACCTGATCGGATACGGGCGCAGGGAAGCCTACCAGACCACGATGGTGACAAAGTTCGCGGTGGATTACAGCCTGTTTGAAAACAACTTCCTGCTGACGCGGAGGCGGGTGGATAAATGACCTTGCTCCCGTTTTGGTAGCATGCTACCATCCTTGAATGAGAGTCATCGCCAAGCGAACATTACGTGAATTCTGGGAATCAGAACCCAAATACGCTGATTCCCGCTCTCCATTGGAAGCATGGCACGATGAAGCTATCCATGCGGACTGGAAAACGCCTCAGGAAATCAAGGCCCAATACCGGAGCGCCAGCATCCTGAAAAATAACCGCGTGGTGTTCAATATTGCAGGCAACAAATACCGGCTGATCGTCGCTATGGATTACCAGCGCCAGGCATGTTTTGTGAAGTTTGTCGGGACTCATCAGCAATACGATGCCATAGATGCCGAGGAATACGATGGATATTCAACCCATAAGAACTGATCAGGATCATGAAAACGCACTGGCTGAAATCGAACGGCTCTGGGGTGCTGAGCAGGGTACTGCGGACGGTGACAAGCTGGATGTACTGCTGGTGCTGGCTGAAGATTACGAAAACAAACATTACCCGATTGCCCCGCCTGATCCGGTCGACGCGATTCAGTTCAGGATGGATCAGATGGGCCTGACCCGCAAGGATATGGAGCCATACCTTGGCAGTCGTGGCCGGGTGTCGGAAGTGCTGAACCGGAAACGCGGGCTGTCACTGGACATGATTCGCCGCCTGCACAAGGGGCTGGCCATTCCGCTGGAAAGCCTGGTCAGGGAGGTGGCGGGCGAACAAGCGGCCTGATTCCACAAACGCCACCACACCCGGCCATTTTTCCTGATTCCATAAAATCAAAGCCCGGACGAGCGTCAACTTGTCCGGGCTTTTTTATTCCTGTCGCGGCGTTAGTGCGCCCGGCGGGTGACGGCGGGTGACGGATTTGGGCCGGAAACGGGTGCCGCTGCGCCTGCCATCCTTCCCGGTCCCTGCCACCCGGGGCGGCGGCGGGCCTGACGTTTCACCGTGCTTTTCCCTGCCACGCTTCACGTTCTCCTCACAGCGGGCCAGTGTCTGACCGGGTGACGGTGGGTGACGGATTTGGCCACCAGCCAGCGCCCGCCGCTGCCGGGGCCGGTCGCCTTCACAGTGCTTTTCCCTGCCACGCTTCACGTTCTCCTCACAGCGGGCCAGTGTCTGACCGGGTGACGGTGGGTGACGGATTTGGGCAGTCAGCAGTCGGGGAGTTTGCGGCGGCTGCCATTATTTCCGGTCCCTGCCACCCGGAACGGCGGCGGGCCTGCAGGGCCTGCAGGTGGATTTATCCGGGCGCATATCGTCATCAGGATTGCTCATATTGTTTCCTTTCATGTCGGGAGGCAGGCCTGGAATGGTCAGTAGTGGAATCTGCATTGAACGATGTAGATGCAGCCGTCTTCCGGGAGGTAGACCAGCCGGTGTTCCTTGTCGATGCGGCGTGAGCAGTAGCCGGTCAGGTTGCCTTTGAGCGGTTCGGGTTTGCCGGTGCCTTTGAAGGGGTCGCGGCTGCATTCTTCCAGCAAGGTGTTTATTTCTTCGGTTTTCTTGGGGTCGTGTTGTTGCCAGTAGCGGTAGTCGTCCCAGGCGTCGTCTGTCCAGGCGTATTTGATGGTTTTGGCGGCTTGTTTATTCTTGGTTTTCTGGTTCGGCATGGGTGTTCAGCTCCCTGATTTTTGCTTTGCCTGCTTTTACCTGTTTCACTGAGCGTAGCAGGCGGGTGGCGTTGTTCGGGTTGCTGAGCAGGTAGATGGTTTCCTGCATGCTGTTGTAGTCGGCCAGCGATAGCATAACGACGTGCTCCCCTCTCTGGCGGGTGATGACGGTGGGGTCGTGGTGCTTGCAGACATCATCCAGCGTTTTTTTGAAGCTGGCGCGGGCTTCGCTGTAGGTCATTACGTTCATGGCGGTCCTTTCTGTTGGTTAGTAGGTGCATTGTACCTAAAGTGGTACAATGAATTCAAGGCAGGGGTTGAATTGAATTGGGGGAGCATTTCTATCGTATTGATTTTTCTGAAAAGGACGAATTTCGTCCTTTTGAAATCACCATCCCCCACGTGGCCTGATTAACAAAACTTGACCCCACTGACCAGAAGTTGTACTTTTGGTCTGTCCCGGCAAAATCCGGGACCGGGATTAGCACCCCGGACAACACAAGCGCACAGACCGCGCCATGCGGTTTTTTTGTGCCTGCCGTATACTGGCGGGCGCGAAAGCTCCATGTGGGGCTGTGCGGGGCAGCCTTCGGGCTGGCCGGTGCTTGTGTTCCGGTAGTGCTAACCCCGTACAGTTCCCGCACCATCCGATTAGCACCGGATCGCGGGTAAGCAGACCAAACACAAGGAACTTACCATGCCTCCATTATCTGTATGCGATACGGCTATTAGTGTCCACAAAAGTTTCTACTCCTTGAATGATCTTCATCAGGCAGCTGGTGGTGATGCCAAGTACAAGCCAGCCCTGTTTCTGCGTAACGAACAAACGCAAGCTCTGATTGCTGAAATCGAAAAAGGTACAGATTCGTACCTTTTAGCTGTTGAGATTATTAAAGGCAGAAACGGTGGAACCTACGTCTGCAAGGAACTGGTCTACGCCTACGCCATGTGGATCAGCCCGAAGTTCAACCTCGCAGTGATCCGCGCTTTTGATGCGACAGTCAGCCAGCCACAACCTACCACCCCTGCCCCCGCCATCGAATACAAACCCCTGAACCCCCAGCAACAGGTCGGCCTGAGCAAGGCTGTCCGCCTGCGGGCCAAAGAAGCCCACACCACCACCGTGAAGATTTACCGCGAATTGCGTGAAGTGTTTGAAGTGGCCTCATGGAAAGAGATCCCCGCTGAAAAATACACCGAAGCCAAGGCACTGGTAAAAAGCATGGCACTGGAAGGCGAACTGATGCCGCGCCATACTTTTCCGCCCATGCCGGAACCCGCCTGCCACCCGCAGCCATCCGTGGTGGTGCCGCTGGATGACTGGATGATGATTGCCGACTGCTTCCGTACCCTCAGTCTGGCCATGGATGAAGCCTGGAACCATCAGGGTGGGCGTTCTGCCAATCGCTACAACAATCCCCCGCCGGGTTATGTACAGCTGCCGTATCAGGTTGCCAGCCGCTCGGGCCGGGTGATGGGGAAAATCAGCCAGTACACGTTTGCCGCCTACGGTCTGGGGAGCTGACCCATGGACAAAACAATCACCAATTCTTTGGAACAGCAGGCGTATGAGCGGGTGCTGCACGGGAATGGCCGATGGCATGCCATCATGGCCATGGCCGAACGGGGTGCCATCCGGGCTGCCTTGCATGAGACCGCCGGGAACCAGACGGAAGCCGCCCGCCTGCTGGGCATCACCCGTACCACCCTGCGCGAACGGCTGGGGCGGTATGACCTGATCGGATACGGGCGGTCGGCGGCGTCTGCAAGTGCTGAAAATTGACCTGTAACCCTTTGATTTTCCAGCCTCGGAAAAGCCTGTTTGCTGAAAATTATTTTTATGTAACTATTTGAAATTAAACGGTTAACGATTTGCCTGTTAATCAATTGGTCGGTGGTTC
>JAGRJD010000141.1 GCA_020442915.1 Thiothrix sp.
ATATTACGTGCCGCACCAAAGAAACGCTTGGGCCGATGCAGGGCATTCGCATCCACACCACCGGTCAGTACCTTGCCGGATGAGGGAGCCACAGTGTTATAGGCCCGCGCCAGACGGGTGATGGAATCCAGCAGGATGACCACATCCTTTTTGTGCTCCACCAGACGCTTGGCCTTTTCAATGATCATTTCCGCCACCTGCACGTGCCGGGTGGCCGGCTCGTCAAAAGTGGATGAAACCACCTCACCCTGAACCATGCGCGACATTTCCGTCACTTCTTCCGGGCGCTCATCAATCAGCAGCACGATCAGGTAACACTCCGGGTAGTTGGAAGCGATACTCTGGGCAATATTCTGCAGCATCAGGGTCTTACCTGCCTTGGGAGGCGCGATGATCAGACCACGCTGGCCACGCCCGAACGGAGCGACAATATCAATCACACGGGCGGTGATGTCCTCCCGGCTGCCATTGCCGCGCTCCATGCGCAACCGCTTTTCCGGATGCAGGGGAGTCAGGTTCTCAAACAGTATCTTGCTGCGCGCCTGTTCGGGTGACTCAAAGTTGATGGTGTCAACCTTCAGCAGGGCAAAGTAACGCTCATTGTCCTTGGGCGGACGAATCTTGCCGGTGATGGTGTCACCGGTGCGCAGACCAAAGCGCCGGATCTGACTGGGCGAAACATAAATGTCATCGGCACCGGCCAGATAATTGGAGTTCTGGGAACGGAGAAAACCGAAACCATCCTGCAGGATTTCCAGAACACCATCACCATAGATATCCTCACCACTTTGCGCATGCGTTTTCAGCATGGCAAAAATAATATCCTGTTTACGAACACGCGAGACATTCTCGACGCCCATGGACTGTGCAAGCTCGTACAGTTCCTGGGTAGGTTTTTGCTTTAATTCAGATAGATTCATGTTAGATTTTTGCTAGGAGCAGAATAAGAACATAAGGATAATGTGGAAACAACTCACCGGAACCCAACGAATCAAAAAGACTTATAAGGTAACGTTTCTGGGAGATTTTTTCTCGGAAACTGGAATATACGAGGCTTCGGAGAGGCAGGTTCAGATACAGAACGCTGAAACCTAAAGCTAGCATGGACAATCGGGTTAGTCCAGCGAAAAAAACAGGTATTTTGGCCCGGCCCGGAACATCCGGTCACCGGGCCGCGACAGCGAATCAGATATTCTGATCCAGGAAGGCCGTCAACTGTGACTTGGACAGGGCACCCACCTTGGTGGCCTCAACCTGGCCATTCACAAACAGCATCAGGGTGGGGATACCGCGAATGCCGTATTTCGGAGGCGTGGCCTGATTATCATCGATATTCAGTTTGGCAACCTTGATACGCCCCTGATACTCACCCGCCACTTCTTCCAGAATGGGGGCAATCATCTTGCAGGGACCACACCACTCTGCCCAGTAATCAACCAGGACAGGAACATCAGACTTCAGTACATCCTGCTCAAATGTGGCATCCGAAAGTGCCAGAATATGCTCGCTCACCTATCATTCTCCAACTTGTAATCATCATATGCCTCCGGCAAGAGGCCTTTCATACTGATGGTTCTGGCTATAGTATGCGGCCAGACTCAGGAAAATCAATCATCCTGAGCAATTTCTGTTGAATTGGTCGGCCTGCTGAACTCCCCTCCCCCAGCGCAGTCCAAGCACACATGAATAAAACCGATAATTGAGGGATCATCATGAAATCGAGCCAGAACCTGCTGGCAGGTGCCCTGCTGCTGTCTGGCAGCATCAACCTGCAGGCTGCGCCTCCGGCCTTCCAGGCCACCTATGACATCAACAAAGCCGGCCTCACACTCGGCACCATGACCGCAACCCTGAATTACAACGGGAATCAGTATGTCTACCTGAAACAGAGTAAAGCCAATGGTCTGGCGGCCCTGCTCAGCGGTGACAACCTGACCGAACGCAGCGACGGCAGCCGGAATGG
Source organism: Thiothrix sp. (assembly GCA_020442915.1). Classification (GTDB taxonomy): domain Bacteria; phylum Pseudomonadota; class Gammaproteobacteria; order Thiotrichales; family Thiotrichaceae; genus Thiolinea. Next base: position 1,964 of record JAGRJD010000141.1, read on the forward strand.
TGCACAACTGCAATCCCGGCAATACCTGCACCAACACAAAAGCCGCAGCAAGAACCAGCGTGACCAGTTCAGTTTCAACACCCCGAACCAGGTCAGCGGCCAGTATAAAAATGAAGCCTACCAGCTTCAGGTACCCACCGGAACGGTTGATCCGGCCCTGCTGGAGCTCCGGATCATGGATGACCTCAAAACCGGCCATCCCCTGCACTATGCCGTCACCGAGAAGGGTGAGCTCAAGGACTATGTGTTCCAGCGCCAAGGCCGGGAAACCCTGCCACTCCCCGCAGGACGTTACGAATGTGAAAAGATTCAGCTGGTCCGCGATAACGGCAGGCGTAAAACCACCATCTGGCTGGCACCAGCCCTCAATTACGTGGTGGCACGCATCCGCCACGATGAAAAGGGTGACGTGGTGGAAAGCAGCCTGAGCGGGTATGTGCCCCGATAAGCATACGCCCGCGCAGGCTTTGCCCAGACCGTTTCCCCCCTACCGACCCCCAATGGATCAATGTCCCATGAGAAAAAGCATCTGCCGATGGAGCTGGCTCCCCCTGCTGCTGGGCCTCAGTACCAGCGTGACTGCCAATGATTTTGCCGAACCCTACCAGCTGCCGGAACAGCCGGCACTGCCAGCCCTGCTGCCCCTGATTCCTGCCGACTACTTCCCGGTTGCGCTGGCCAGTGGAGACCTGAACCGTGACGGGCAGGATGATTACGCACTGGTCATCCAGCAATGGCCCGCTGCTGACCCGCAGCAACCGGGCAACGATGCCCCGGCCCCGTTTCCCGATGACAGCGATCCGACCAGCGGCCCCGATGCCTGGCGGCGTGACCTGCTGATACTGCTCGGAAACAAAAGCGGTGAACCCACAGTCCAGGGGCGCTATCTGGGCTTCATTCCAGACCGGGATCAGGCTGCAAACGATGATCCGCTATCCTACATCGCCATTACCGAAGGTCGGCTGGAAGCCCGGTTCCGGCACAGCATCGGCACCATGCAGCGGCAGCGTGAAGACACCACCTACCGCTTCCGGCTGCAACCGGACCAGTTACTGCTGCTGAGTCACTACAACCGCCATCACATCAATCGCAGCACCACCCTGTTTGAAGAAACGACACTTGACCTTGATCAGGGCACCCTGACCCGGACCTCGGGCAGCATGTCCAATCCACGCCACAAGAAAACACAGCAGGATTTCAGGGTGACAGCCGGCTGGACCCCGGCCATGATTACCGATCCGCTGCGCTTCGTGCCGGAGTGACCATACCGGATCAGTGGCCGTACATAAGTTTTCCGTCATTTCCGCCCGGTCATTGTGAATAGAGCCCTGTACGCTAAAAACAAACCCGGCCAGAAGCCGGGTTTGAAGGGGATCGGGGGCAAGACCGGAATCAGCCCACCTGTACCTGGATTTTACGCGGTTGGGCATGTTCGGCTTTCGGCACCCGGACCGTCAGCACCCCGTTATCCTGGGAAGCCTCAATCCGGGTGGTATCCAGCTCGCGGCTCAGGGTGAAGACACGCTTGTAGTGTGCACTCTGGACTTCGGCATAACTGGCTTCCATCCCTTCCGGCAGTGCCAGTACCATTTCACCCTCCAGGGTCAGGCTGTCACGCTCCACCTGCACACTCACCTTGTCTTTCGGCACCCCCGGCATTTCGGCGGTGATGGTGAACCCGGTGTCCTGCTCCACAATGCTCACCAGCGGACGCAAGGTGATGCGCTCACTGGCAGCGTGCTTCTCCACGCCGCTCCTGTCGGCATTATCAGGGGCTTCGGTGGCAGGGTTCCGGGTCAGGCTGTTGTTACTCATGTGTTTCTGCTCCTTAAATCGTGCTGGCTATCTGGCCTATTTGTGCATTAATGG
>JAGRJD010000142.1 GCA_020442915.1 Thiothrix sp.
TTTGCCGGCCAGGGCGTGGTGATGGAAACCTTCAGCATGGCCCAGACCCGTGGCTACCGCACCCATGGTACCATTCACATTGTGATCAACAATCAGGTCGGTTTCACCACCAGTACCGTGGCTGACAGCCGCTCCACCCATTACCCCACCGATGCGGCCAAGATCATCGGTGCTCCCATCATCCATGTGAACGGGGATGACCCGGAAGCCGTGGTCTATGCCGCGCATGTGGCGCTGGATTACCGTGAGACCTTCCACAAGGACGTGGTGATCGACATGGTCTGTTACCGCCGTCTGGGCCACAACGAGGCAGATGAGCCGTCGATGACCCAGCCGGTCATGTACGCCATCATCCGCAACCTGCCCACCACCCGTACCCAGTATGCCCTGCGGCTGGTGAAGGAGGGTGTGCTGAGCCAGGAGCAGAGCGACGCCATGGTGCGCGAATACCGCGAGCTGATGGAGGCCGGCGGTACGGTCAACAGTTACCTCAATATCCGCCCGGTCCGTGAAGGGCTGCCCGCCGAACTTGAAACCCACTGGAAAAACTATCTGGATGCCAAATGGCGTGATCAGGCGGACACCGCCTATCCGGCTGACAAGATCGAGGCCATCAGCCGTAACTGGCTGGAGACCATTCCGGTGGATTTTGTGGTGCATCGCCGGGTACGCAAGGTGCTGGAAGACCGGGTGGCCATGGGGGCCGGCCTGAAACCGGCGGACTGGGGTTTCGGAGAGACCCTGGCCTATGCCACCCTGCTGGAGCAGGGCTTCAATGTGCGCCTGTCCGGCCAGGACTGCGGACGCGGTACCTTCTCGCACCGCCATGCGGTACTGCACCATCAGGAGCGGCGCGAGCAGTGGATTCCGCTGCGTCACGGCTCCACCCATTCGGCTGATTTCACGGTCATCGACTCGCTGCTGTCCGAAGAGGCGGTGTTGGCGTTTGAATACGGCTATGCCACTGCCGAGCCGACTTCGCTGGTGATCTGGGAAGCCCAGTTCGGTGATTTCGTCAATGGTGCCCAGGTGGTGATCGATCAGTTCATCAGCTCCGGTGAGCAGAAATGGCAGCGCCTGTGCGGACTGGTGATGTTCCTGCCGCACGGTCTGGAAGGGCAGGGGCCGGAGCACTCCTCCGGACGTCTGGAGCGCTTCATGCAGCTGGCGGCACAGGAGAACATGCAGATTGTTGTGCCGAGTACGCCGGCCCAGATTTTCCACCTGCTGCGCCAGCAGATGCTGCGTAATTACCGCAAGCCGCTGATCGTGTTCACGCCTAAAAGCCTGCTGCGCCATCCGCTGGCCGTGAACGAGCTCAGCGATTTCACCCATGGCGGGTTCCAGTTCGTGATTGATGATGTGGACCTGAGCAGTGATGCGGATCGGGCCGGTGTGACCCGGATCATCATCTGTGCCGGCAAGGTCTACTATGACCTGCTGGAGGCACGCCGCAAGCACGAGGTGCGGAATGTCGCCCTGGTGCGACTGGAGCAGATCTACCCGTTCCCCGGCCTTGAGCTCAAGGCGGTGGTGAACCGCTATCCGAATGTGCAGGAAAAAGTCTGGTGTCAGGAAGAGCCGGTCAACCAGGGGGCATGGGATGCGATTGTGCCGCGCTTTGAGGCCTATTGCGACTACCATGATGTCAGGTGTGTCAGCCGTGATGCCGCCGCCGCTCCTGCCGTGGGCTCCATGGCGGTGCACCAGCTGCAGCAGAAGACCCTGATCCGCAAGGCACTGATGCTGCCTGCTGATATTGAAGTCTGATCCTTGTGGCCGGGCTGGCCACCCCTGTTTTGTGCCTGTGCGGCCCTGATGATACCTGTGCCCCGTTGAATTTTGTTTGACGGGGCCTGTTATTTCTGCAGAATGATCGCCTTTGGCTTGTCGTGCTGAAGGATTCAAGATGGCTGACTTTCCTGGTATCTACCCCTTTACCCGCATGCGCCGCATGCGCCGGGATGATTTTTCCCGTCGCCTGATGCGGGAGAACCTGCTGACCACCAATGACCTGATCTACCCGGTTTTTGTGCTGGAAGGCGAGAACCGGCGTGAAGCGGTGTCTTCCCTGCCGGGTGTGGAGCGCAAGAGTATCGACCTGCTGGTGGCTGAGGCGCAGGCTGTGCACCAGCTGGGCATTCCGATGCTGGCGATTTTTCCGGTCACGCCCCCCGAAGCCAAGTCGGATGACGCCCTGGAGGCCTACAACCCGGACGGACTGGCCCAGCGGGCCGTGCGTGCCGTCAAGGCGGCTGTGCCGGAACTCGGGGTCATGACCGATGTGGCGCTTGACCCTTTTACCCGTCACGGTCAGGACGGTTTGATGGATGACAGTGGTTACATCATGAATGACCGTACTGTCGATGTGCTGGTGCGTCAGGCGGTATCCCATGCCGAAGCCGGTGTCGATGTGGTGGCACCATCGGACATGATGGACGGACGCATTGGCGAAATCCGTGATGCCCTGGAGCAGGAAGGGCATGTGAACACCCGCATCATGGCCTATGCGGCCAAATACGCATCCGGTTTTTACGGCCCGTTCCGCGATGCGGTCGGCTCCGCCGCCAATCTCGGCAGGGGCAACAAATACAGTTACCAGATGGACCCGGCCAATGGTGATGAAGCCCTCTGGGAAGTCGCCCTTGATCTGCGTGAAGGGGCCGACATGGTGATGGTCAAACCCGGCATGCCGTATCTGGATATTGTGTGGCGGGTGAAGCAGCAGTTTCTGGCACCGACTTTCGTGTATCAGGTCAGCGGTGAATACGCCATGCTCAAGGCTGCAGCCATGAACGGCTGGCTGGATGAGCGCAGCGTGGTCATGGAGGTACTGACCGGGATGAAACGGGCCGGGGCAGACGGTATCCTGACCTATTTTGCCAAAGATGTGGCCGGGTGGCTGCGGGATCAGTGAGACAGGCTGAAGCCGGGCCTGTTTTCGTTCCGTTGTATGGGCTGCGTGAATACCCTTGACGTGCCATGTGGATGACTTCAGGTGGATTGCCGGTTTGCAGCTGGTGAACCCGTTTGATGACTGATTTTCCATAAATACCTTGAATAAAAGCACATGAATAAAAGCAAACGCGAACATCAGCAGCACCTCCGTGAGCAGAAGCAGGCTGCCGCCCGACGCAAACAGCAGGGGTGGCGTTATGCCCTGTGGGGACTGGGTGGCATTCTGTTACTGGCCCTGCTGATGGTACTGCTGGACCGTTTCACCGGCAGCGGTGGTGGCCCGGATCCGGTCACGGCCCGGGATCATGGCAAGGGTTCGGACAAGGCTGGCCTGACGCTGGTGGAATATTCCGATTTCCAGTGCCCGGCCTGTCGTGCCCAGAACCAGGTGCTGCAACGGGCCTGGCCGTCCATCCGTTTCAAGGCCCGGGTGGTCTACCGCCATTTCCCGCTCACCAGCCTGCATCCACATGCCATGCTGGCGGCCCGTTATGCTGAAGCTGCCGGGCAGCAGGGCCGATTCTGGGAAATGCATGACCTGCTGTTTGAGCGCCAGCCGGAATGGAGTACGTCCGAAACGGCGCAGGTGCTGTTTGATGGCTATGCCCGCACACTCGGTCTGGAGATGGACCGGCTGCAGCAGGATCTGGCATCGGATACGGTCAGGGACAAGGTACTGGCTGATATGGCCAGTGGACGCAAAGCCGGTGTCCGGGGTACGCCGACGCTGTATCTCAATGGCGAGCGTCTGACCAGTGTCCGCACCCCGCAGGCCCTGACTGCCGCCATTGAGGCGGCCCGGCAGCCCTGAGTCCGGCTGCTACGGCAGCAGGCTTCTGGCTGTGAAAAACACGACGACACCGGCCAGAATGGTCAGCAGCGGCTGCTGCTTCCAGAATCCGGCCCCGAAAGCAGCCGCAGCGCCCAGCAGCCAGGGATTGTGCCAGTCAAGGCTGAAATGTTGCTCTGGCATCAGGATCATCGGGCTGATGATGGCGGTCAGTACCGCCACCGGCACAAATTTCAGGGCTGCTTCCAGCCAGTCCGGAATGTGGGTGCGGTGAGCTCGGGCGTAAAGCACGAAACGGATGCCGTATGTGACGGATGCCATGCCGAGAATGATGGCGAGTATTTCCGGGTCGGTATACTTCATGGTTGCTCTCCCGCCGTTTTTCCGGTGGTGGTCGGCTGGCGGTCACGGTGCCCGAAACGCTCGCTCAGCACACCCGCTCCCACCCCGGCCAGTGCGGCCAGCAGCATGCCGAGGTTGTTGGGCAGCCCGTGCAGGACCAGGGCCAGTGTACCGGCGGTGAGGAAGGCACTCCAGTAGGGCAGGCGGCGCAGGTACGGTGTGATGATGCCGATGAAGGTGGCCACCATGGCGAACTCCAGCCCCCAGCTGCTCATGTCGGGGATCATTTCACCGGCCACGATGCCGATAAGGGTGCAGGTGTTCCACATCAGGTAGAAGCTTGCGATGGCACCGAAGTAGGCCCATTTGCCGCTTTCCGCATCCAGGCGTCCGCTTTCATAGTGGGGCCTGACGGCAGCATAGACCTCGTCAATCAGCCCGAAAGCCAGCAGTGCCCGCCAGCCCATGGGCAGGTGGCGCACGTATTTGATGAAGTCGGCGGCATAGAGCAGGTGGCGTAGGTTGACGATCAGGGTGGTGGAAATAATCACCCAGACCGGGGCACCGGCAGCCATGAGTCCCAGGGCGACAAACTGGGCCGAGCCTGCAAACACCAGGAGCGACATGGCAATCGGTACCCAGAGGGGCAGGCCGTAGCTCATGGCCAGCGAGCCGAAGATGATGCCGAAGGGAATGCCGCCGACAATCATGGGAATGGTGCTTACGGCTCCGAAACGCATGGCCTGGAATCTGTTCATGCTGCCTCCCGGACAGAATCAAATCAATGCAGGGCCACCATGAGAAGATTTCTGCCAGCATCTGTCAACAGGCCGCATCGACCCTGTCCCTGATCACGGGCGAAAGTGCCGCTGAAACGTGCATGAAACTTAACAATTGCTGCTTTGCGACAAGTCTTGCATGGACACTGACGCAGGCTCCCGGTAAAATGCCCTGCGAATTTTACGGGATGGGTGGGTATACGCTCATCCCGTTATTGTATGTGTGATCTGGAGGTTTTCTTGAGCAAACAGGCGTTACTGGTCCTGGAAGATGGCAGCATGTTTCGGGGACGTTCGGTCGGCTGTGACGGTCTGAGTGCCGGTGAGGTGGTTTTCAATACGGCCATGACCGGTTATCAGGAAATCCTGACCGACCCGTCTTACGCCCGCCAGATTGTCACCCTGACCTATCCCCACATCGGCAATGTGGGCGTGAACAGCGATGATGGCGAGTCGGATCAGGTTCATGCTGCCGGCCTGATCGTGCGTGATGTGCCGGCCCTTTACAGCAACTGGCGGGCACAGGAATCCCTGCCGGCTTTTCTTGAGCGCCGGGGTGTGGTCGCCATTGCCGATGTTGATACCCGCCGCCTGACCCGCATCCTGCGGGAGCAGGGTGCCCAGCGGGGGTGCCTGATGGCCGGAGCGGCTGAAAGCCTTGACAGGGAACGGGCCTTGCAGGCTGCACGGGATTTCCCCGGCCTCAAGGGCATGGACCTGGCGCAGGCGGTCTCCGTGGCCGAGCCTTACCCATGGACCGAAGGCAGCTGGCAGCTGCAGCCGGATACGGTGGCGGCAGCCACGGCTGAAACAGCCGTTTTTCATGTGGTGGTCTATGACTTCGGGGTCAAGAAAAACATTCTGCGCATGCTGGTGGATCGCGATTGCCGCGTGACCGTGGTTCCGGCACGGACCCCGGCTGCGGAAGTCCTGCGGCTCAGGCCGGATGGCGTACTGCTGTCCAATGGCCCCGGTGATCCGGACCCGTGTGATTATGCCATTGAGGCGATCCGGACCCTGATGGCACATGGGCTGCCGGTATTCGGCATCTGTCTGGGGCACCAGCTTATGGCACTGGCCAGCGATGCCCGGACCGTGAAAATGAAGTTCGGCCATCATGGTGCCAATCATCCGGTACAGGACCTGGAAACCGGTGTGGTCATGATTTCCAGTCAGAACCATGGCTTTGCCGTGGATGAGGCCAGCCTGCCACCCACGCTCAAGGCCACACACCGGTCGCTGTTTGATGGCAGCCTGCAGGGCATTGCACGTACCGACTGCCCGGCCTTCGGTTTTCAGGGCCATCCGGAAGCCAGTCCGGGACCGCACGATGTGTCGCCGCTGTTTGATCGCTTTGTCGGGCTGATGCAGGCTGCCCGCTGAACCTTTTTCAGCCCTTGCGCCCCCAGGCCGGGTGGATCGGCAAGTGCTGCTGTTTTGCAAGCCTGACGTCCGTGTGACGCCGGGCAGACTGGATGATTGACATGCCGAAAAGAACGGATATTAAAAGTGTACTGATTATCGGGGCTGGCCCGATTGTCATTGGTCAGGCTTGCGAGTTTGACTATT
>JAGRJD010000143.1 GCA_020442915.1 Thiothrix sp.
GCCCGCAAGCCCCATTTGTAAGAAGCAAACTGGGTCATATCCACTTCGGTCAACATTTTTTCGGCCTCCTCAATCTGGGGCTGTAAATCACGGTTCTGGGCCAGCGTTTCCAGCATTTCAAAGTAGTTGCGGAACCCGCTTTCGTTCTCGCCCAGCAGTTCCCGCAGCCGCAGCACGATGTAATTCACCATGTCCTGGGCGGGCCGGCCCTTGAAGTCGCACAGGATGGCCAGTACCAATGCTTCCGGCTTGTCCTGGGTCAGCAGCAGGCTGCAATCAACGGTGTGCATGTCCAGGATGGTGTACTGATAAGTAAACGCCGGGGCCGACCAGTGATCCGGCATGGTCAGTTTGTCCCGCCCGATGTAGATCAGGTGCTGGTGAATGCACTCTTCGGGGTGCGCAAACTGGAGGTCGCTGAAGTAGCGCAGCATGCGCAGCGGCATCAGCGGGTCGTTCTGGTTCTGGATTTCGATGTGCAGGATGAAATCCTCATCCCTGACCTGATCATGCATGCGGGCCACCAGATCGGCACGGCGCTGTTCCACCCGCTGCTGTTCGGTGTCCAGCAGTTCCACCGACCCGGTATCCACCTGAAAACCCAGCAGCAGGTTGGCAATGTCGGCAGCCAGATGGCCCAGCACGGCTTTGCTGATTACGTCTTTGTTTCCCATGCGGGCAGTATAGCAGTCCACACGCGCCACACCCAACGCCGTTTTTCCGCCCGCCATCGGTATCTTTCTCAAAAAAACGGCTCCAGGGTGGGGGAGCAAGGCAATCCATCCCTGGCCGTGTTTCTCTTGTTCCGGTCAGGTCTGCGCAGGAACCATCACCATCAACAACGGTGAGTGCCTTGACACTGCCTTCCAGGCGTCAGGCTGCCTGTCGAGGCACAATCTGAAGCCGCAGGCCCAGGGCATCAACCACTTTCAGAATCGTGGAAAATTCCGGATTTCCCTGGCCGGACAGGGACCGATAGAGAGCCTCCGGTGCCAGTCCGGTTTCCCGTGCCAGCTGGGTCATGCCGTGAGCACGGGCAATATCCCCCAGCGCTGCCGTAATCAGTGCTACGTCACCGGTCTCCATGCAGGCATCCAGATAAAGTTGCAGGTCTTCCGGTGTCTTCAGGTGTTCGACCACATCCCATTTTTTCAGTGTGACATGCTGGTTCATGGCTGATCCTTTTTCAGGGTTTTAAGTAGTGCCCTGGCTTGTTCAATGTCCTGACTCTGACCGGATTTGTCCCCCCCGCCCAGCAAAATGATGATTTGCCCATTGCGCAGGGTGTAGTAGAGGCGATAACCCGGACCATAACTCAGGCGCAACTCAGATACGCCACCACCAACAGACTGGTGGTCCCCCAGATTGCCCAGCTCTGCCCGACGCAAGCGCATCAGGATACGGGCTTTGGCCTGTCGGTCACGTAACGCCTCAAACCAGGCGGAATAAGTTTCCGTTTCAAAAATCGCATACATTACTCAGATTGTAACTCGCAAATCACACTTGTAAAACATTCATCAGCTCAGGTGAACACGGCAATGGCAGAACGCAATATCCAGGGCAGTACCCACGCCATCAGAATGCCAGCCACGGCACACCCAACGCCGTTTTTCCGCCCCTCATCCCCCCGGTCCGGCACAACGGCCCCACTCCCGCCCGGCCATGGTCTGGTATTGCTGTTTCAGGGCCTGCAGCTGGACCGTGGACCAGTCTGCAGCCCCGCCCAGGGCGCTCAGGGACTCCAGCCCGGCAATATCACCCGCCAACGCCCGCAGCTGCTCCCGCTGCTGCTTCTCCCCGGCCCCAGCTCCCTCATTTTTTGCCGTTCCCGACCCGGCCCGTTTTGCCCGCTGGGCCTGATCCGCCGCCATGCCACACACCGCCCGCCGTATCCCGTCCTGCTGCACGGTATCCAGCCCGGCAGGCAGCATCAGGCCACCGCCCAGGTCAGCCGGCCCCGGGCCGGGGCCTTCCCCGAATGCCCCTTGCGCAGCAAAACCACCCCCCCCCATCCAGAGCCGGTTCCGGTTCCGGCTCCACGGCGGGGGGGGTTGGGGGGGGTGGTGTAATCTCTGGTAGTAATCTCTGTTCCTTATAGCTAAAGCGACTTTGTGGCTTTACGTGCGGTGACTTTGTCGCTTTACCGGGGCTGCCTTCCTGCGATTCGTAAAGCGACTTTGTGGCTTTACGGGGAGTGCTACCGCCATCTTCCTGATTTTCCCCGTAAAGCGACATTGTGGCTTTACCTAAAACGGCTTCATGCACGGTATAAACGGTTATCCGTTCCAGGTTGATGGCCTTGCTGGCAAAACCGGCTTCCTCAATCTGCTTCCAGGCCCGGTCGAACTCCGCCCTTGAGAACCCCAGCTCTTCACACCAGCTGTCGCCGGGCCGGTACGACGGATGCCCGCACGCTTCCTTGAATTTGTAAAACGGTTTTCTGTCCCGCTTCATCCACCAGTACAGCAGCTGCTGCAGCAGGATCACGGCATTCACCGAGCCCACCAGCGCCCGCCATTCGGGCCGGTAGGAAATCATGCGGCCATCGTGCCCCAGGGCATTCAGCAAGGCGTTCATGCTCATCACCCAGCCCTCCGCAACCGGTGCCGGGTCGCCGTCCACTCGCCGGCCAGTGCCCAGACCACGGCCAGTGGCAGGCGGGCCGCTCCGGCCAGCGCCAGCAGCCGGCCCAGATCACCGCGACCGGTACCCGGATGGCCGGCCCGTTCCCAGGCCCGGTACAGCCGGACATCCTCGTCCTCCGTCAAGGCCCGGTGCCGACCGGGCTGTCCCCCTGCCCGGATCCGCCGCCACTCCGGCGGCGTACACTGATACAGGCTGGCCAGCATCGGCCGGTCCGCGCCCAGACCGGCCAGCCTCAGCATGACCTGCAGGCGCTGATCGGCCACCACCACCTGTGACCAGCGCCGTACCAGACGCTCCACCTTTGCACCATCGACCCGGCCTGCTGCCCGCCAGACCGCAAGGACCTGCCGGTCCGGGTCGGTCTCCCCGGTCCTCACCCGGTGCCAGTGCCGTTTCAGCACGGCAGTATCCACTGTCCCCGCTTGGTCCAGCAGCCCCCAGCATTCGGCGGCTGTCAGTCTCCGCAGGCAGGGAATCCCCTGATACTGGCGGTTCAACCGCTGTACCCGCTGTTCCACCCCGGTACACAGCCGGGCCTGTTCGGCTGCCGTCAGTCGCTCAGCCAGCACCTGCAGCCGGGCCGGCAGCCAGTCATGCCAATTCATGCAGCACCCCCAAGGGCGGTCATCCGCACCTCCAGCGCCGCTTTCACGGCCTGCAGTTCATCCACCGTATCCAACGCTTCAAAAATGGCTGGCAACTCGGCGACCCGTGAGGCAGGCCGGCCATGCCCGATCCGGAATAACCGCTGTTTGGCCTGCTCCCAAGGCGGGGCCGGCTTCGGTTCCACGGCAAACAACCGATCGCCGGCAGCGGGTATCAAATCCTCTCCGCACTTCGCCGCTGTCCAGAGCGGCTGAAAACGGGCCGCATCCCATCCGAAAACCGTGGCCAGTTCAGCCGTCAGTCGCACTTCAACATCCAGGCAGGATAATCCGGCCCTGTCCATGCTTTTCAGTAGGTTGTGAAATCTTTCTGACAAATTTTCTGATTTGACTACCGGGTCGTCAAACGTGCTGAGTGCCTGCACGGCAGTCTCGATTCGGCCCAATCCGGCAATGAACGATCTACCCCCACCGGATTCCAGGGCCAGCGGACAGAAACCATGAAACCGCGCCGCCTGCAGGTACATTTGCAGACTGCGCAACGACAGCACCCAGCCCCAGTGCTTCAACTCATCCAGAAAGGCCCGTTGGGACAGGGACTCACCATCTTCGGCTTCCAGACGGTCCCTGATCTGCTGCACCGCCAGCGCCTTGTCGATCAGCCGCAGTTCCCCCCGCAGCTCATTCTCGACCACATGCGCCACCATCCCCACCAGTACCCCCTCCCAGGGATGCCATTCGCACCAGACCTGCCGGAAACGGGTATCACCGGCCTGCCAGGCTGCTTTAACAATCGCCAGCCGGGTATTCCCGCCCCGGTAGGCGACAAAACGTCCGGTTTCCGGATCACGGCTGACCGGAATCGGCTGTTCCAGATCACCGTTGGCCAGAATGGAAGCCTGAATGGCGCTAAAAGCCGGGTTTCCGGTTCGACGGGGGTTACAGGGGAAAAAGTCAATGTCGGCTGGACTCAGCACCATTGGCACTCGCACAATCGGGTCGTCGGCCCTTGCGGCCCATAGGCAATCGTTCGATAATCCCTGCTGGGCGACTTTTAAAGTCTTCATCATCCTTTGCTCCCACAAAGGATGAGATTCTTTTCAGAATGTTTAAACCAACTGATTCCCTGAAATGCCGTCCAGGACCAACTGACTTGTAATCAGTAGGTCCTCAGTTCGATTCCGAGTGCCGGCACCAATATTATCAAAGGGTTACAGACCATGCACTGTAGCCCTTTATTTTTTGATGTTCCCTAACTGCTTGACCCGCATAAAAAAACCGGGGCCTTGCCCGACCTGCCCCCGCTTTCGGCCACCACCGGAAGGAAGGTTTGCAGGGCGCGGGGCAAAGGGGGGTTGCAGCCGAAAGACCAAAGGCGCGATTTGAGGCCCGTAGCGGCACGTATTTGGGTTGCCCTTGGGTTTGGCACTCCGGATAACCAGTCAGGCCGCTACGCGGGATTACGCGGTGAAATGACGGCTCTCCGATTCACTGCCCCGGCCCGCTACTTTCCGGCCATGGCCACCGGCCAGCACCATGGCCATGAAAAAGCCGGGAACTGGCCCGGCCTGTGCTTCAGTCTTCCTGCCGGCAGCAGCTACCGTCCTACCCGGTCAGTGCCCGCCGCCGTGGGGTCACGTCAATGGCCCGGTCCGGGGTGATGATCTCAATCTGCACCAGCCGCGAATGCAGGCGCATGATGTTCACCCGTTTCCCCTGCCGTTCGGCCCGGTCCCGGATGGCCAGCACCTGCGCCGGGGTCAGGTTCTAAGCTGCCTGCGGATGCCCTTCTCGCTGGATAGAAAGCCTGAAACCCAGCCCTTTCATAATCAGGGCAATGGTTTCATATTGCGGGTTTCCCTGCTCCGAGAGCGTTTTATAAAGACTCTCCCGGTTCAGCCCGGTAGTTTCGGCAAGCTTGCCAATCCCCCCCTTCGCGGTTGCGACATTTCGCAAAGCCAGCAGCAAAACCCGGCTGTCCCCGTCCTCCATCGCTGCATCCAGGTATTCAAGGATGTCGTTATCTGTCTTCAGATAGTCGCTACTGCTGTAAGGTACTGTTGTCATGACTTCACCGCCTTGTAATCTTTCCAATACTGGATAGCCTGTCTGATGTCTGCCTGCTGTGAACGCTTGCTGCCGCCACAAAGCAGAATGACCAGTGTTTGCCCTTGTTGCCCGTAATACACACGATAACCGGCCCCGGTATCAATCCGCAATTCACACACGCCTTCACCAACAGAATAGCTGCCTTGCGCTTAGTCAAAACACAGCCTTGTATCAATCCGCAATTCACACACGCCTTCACCAACAGGCTTCCAATCCCCCATCAGACCCAGAGAAAGCCGGTCCAGCCGGATGCTTATCCTTGCCTTTGCCCTGTGATCACGTAAGGCTTCAAGCCATTCATCAAGCGGTATCCGTCCATCAGGTGTCTTGTATTTACTTACATCCATACGCCAAGTGTAGTCTGTGGACTACAGGCTGTCCATGACGCCTGACCCCGGTTGTAGTGCCAGCTCTCCAGCTTACGACTAAAACCGCTTGACGCAGTGACAGGACGGTTCTCCGACCCGCTACTTTCCGGCCATGGCCACCCGACAGCGCCATGGCCATGAAAAAGCCGGGAACTGGCCCGGCCTGTGCTTCACTTTCACCGGCAGCAGCTACCGCCCTACCCGGCCAGCCGCTTCCTGACCGGGGTCACGTCAAGGGCCCGGTCCGGGGTGATGATTTCAATCTTCACCAGGCGCGAATGCAGGCGGCTGATATTTACCAGCTTGCCCTGTTGCTCTGCCCTTTCGCGGATGGCCAGCACTTGGGCCGGGGTCAGGTTTTCGCGGATGGTTTCGATAGGGGCGCTCATGCTGTCACCCTCCCCCGTTTGGCGGCAACGGCTGCCCGTTCCGGGTTCTGTGTGTTGTGCCATGCGTCCTTGCATTTGGGGTTGCAGAACCGGTGCTGTTTGTTCCGCTTTTTGAACGGGGTGCCGCATTGCGGACAGCTGACATGCTCCCCTGCTTCCGCCCGGTCGGCCTCATCATAGGCGGCCAAAGCATCCCCTACACGCCCGTGTAGTGAACCCGTGTCAGATTCCCCTACACGCCCGTGTAGTGAACCCGTAGGGGTAGGTGCCGGTGTAGCCAGTTTGGGCAGGGCAGGGGTTTTGCGTCGTGTGACCGCGTAGCCCATGCGTGACAGGACTTCGGACAGGATGCCAGCACGGGTACCCGAAAAGTGGAAGCCGCTTTCAAAGGCGATGACGAAAATCAGCGCCGCAAACATCATGGCCGCGTTGTAGCTGCTGGCAGAAATTTCCCGCAACCAGCGCACGATGGCACTGTGATTGTGCTCGACGTATTCCAGCGCGGAAGCCTGTTGCACCAGCTGGCCCTTGGTCTGGCTCTGCAGGGTGATAGCCTGCTGCATGCGCACGGCTTCGGCATCTGCTTTGGCCTGATATTCAGCCGCCCGCGCTTCATTGGCACGCTTGCTATTGCCCTCGGACTGATTGGCCAGCGACTGATAACGCGCCGCTTCGGACTGGTAGAACCCGGCATTGCTCGGAGGCAGTTCGTCGGGCTGATTCAGACGGCCCAGTACCGCCTGCAGGGTAGGGCTGTTCAGGGAGCGGTCGCGGACAATGGAATCTTCCCGTTCGGAGCTGGTGGCGACTTCCGAAAAGATAACGAAGGTCAGAATCAGCACCGTAACCAGTAGCGCGGTTTTGTTGTGACTCACGCTGCTGTACAGCATGCGCTGGCCCAAGGTGATGGCCACGGTGGCGGTCATGCCGATGACGGCATAAATCCCGTTCTCCAGCGTCCAGTGGCGCGGGTCGATGCCACCGGCACCGAAGAACATCAGGGCAAAGGCACCGGTCAGCAGGATACCGCCGACCACATACAGGTTCAGGGTGCCACGGATGGCCTGAAATTCGGCCCAGATTTCTTCCGGTGATTTGGTCCGGGTCAGGCGGTTGATTTCTGCGTCAATGGCAGCGCCGCGTGTCATGCCGTAGATGGCCAGCAGCAGCACGCCCAGCAGGGTGATAGACAAAATGAACAGGTTCATGGGGGTAAACTCCTTATGCCAGTGCGCCCAGTGTCAGCAGGCCCGCCAGAAACAGGGCGGTGTGCAGGTAGTGGTGACCGTTGAGTGATTCGCCGATGGAGCGGCAAAACGCCAGTCCGCCGATGAAGTAGGGGATGGTCAGCAAACGGGATTCCAGCGATGCCGGATTGCGCAGGCCATCCACCAGCACCAGCAGGGCGAATACCGCCCATGCCAGCGCCCGGATACCCCACTGAATCAGTTCGCCCGTGGCGGCCGTCTGGTCTGTCGGGGGATGGGATTGCAGCGCCGGGGATTGCAGAATGGAAGTCATGCCGCCACCTCCCACGGTCCGGCATCATTGGCCGGGCCGGACAGGTCGAAAACGAACTCTTTCAGGCCCGATGTTCGGGACAGCCAGCGGATGATGTCTTCCGGGCTGATGCCCCGGTCGGTCAGGGTGTGAATCAGGCGGCCATAGCTCTGTCTGGCCCAGTGAATCTTCTTCGACAGCAGCAACCCCTTTTCGCGCCGGAACTGCGCCCGCTGCCACTGTTCGGCTGCCGCCAGTGTCCGGGACTGGCGCAATCGTTCCATGATGGCCCGCACGCCGCCCCGGTCGGCACAGAAGTATTCATCCGGCTTGAGCATCACTGCCAGCGGGAGGGTGCGCCCGGAAGCTTTGCGACTCATTTCGTGCTCGATGCGAATCCATGCACGGTCGACGCTTTCTGCTTCGGCCATTGCGCCCAGCAGTTCCTTGCCCTTTTCGTAGATGCGGAAGAAGTCGTCCGAACTTTTGCGGTTGCCGATGTAGGCGGTCAGGCCCGCCGGGCAGTGTACCAGCGGGTCATAGGCATCCGGCGTGATGTTCCCCACGACCAGCGCCGACCAGTCCCCGGCTGTGCTGAAGGATTGCTGCATGTGGGGGTTGCGTTGTTTGTCGGAACGGAACAGGCCGTCATTCACCGCCGCCCGGAACAGCAGCGGCACGGTGTAACCTTGTTCCCGGCACCATTCGCCGGACAGGTCCAGCGCCACATCCACCCGGCTGATGCGCCATTCATGGTACTGCAGCAGGCTGTAAAGCTCGTCCCACAGCGCCGGGTATTCCAGACACAGGATTTTGCAGCCCATGCCGGTGAGTTCAAACAGGCCGCCCTTATTGCGCCCGGTTTCACTGGTGCCGATGTGGCCCACGGTCAGCACGTCATTATCGCGCCAGACCTGCAGCACGGCAGACCGCTCATAACCGTGCAGCCCCTTGTCGGTCCATTGCACCGCAATATCGGCCTCGAACAGGAGGCCCTCAAGGTCGGCCATGGTGCCATTGAAGGCATCCAGATCGGAGACCGTGACCCGCAACCAGTCCACGGTGGTGACGTTGGTCGCGGCATCATGCGCTTCATGGGGAACACGGGGATTGCGGTCGGTTGGTTTGCGTAACTCATTGATAAAATTCAAACCCCCATAACCCCCCGTATTACTGTACGGGGGATTCTCCGCCCTTGCCCCGCCGGTGCCGGTGCCCTTGTAAATGCTCATGACACCACCCCCAGCAGGGCCGCCATGGCACGGTAAAAACCCCAGGCCAGCAACGCTGCCAGCAGGATGCCGCCGGCCAGCAGAATCAGGTGCTGCCGCAGCACGATACGCCGCTTAGATTTCATCACCCAGCCCTCCCAGCATGTCCCGCATGCCCTCCACCGATGGCTGAATGTAGTCCAGCGTGGTCTTGAAGCTGGTATGATCCGGCCCAGCCTCTCCGGACACAGCAAGAAGTGAGTACACTACGTACTCAACCTTGAGGTGAATGATGAAAACCGTAAAAACAACCCAAAAGACCTATACCCGGCACGCGGCCAGCTACCAGGCTGAAGCCCTGAAACTGGCCGAACGGGTGGGTGTCTCTGAAGCAGCTCGGTAACCAGGCTTGCACGAATCACAATTCTATCAATGGCGTAGCCAGCAACAGC
>JAGRJD010000144.1 GCA_020442915.1 Thiothrix sp.
GCGTTTTAATGGACGCATTGCCAAGCTCACCCGGACCACGTACTTTGCGAATGAGACCGAGAGGGAAACGGCATTGAAGCAGTACCTCAGGCTTTACAACCATCACATGGTGCAGCGCAATCTGGGCCATCAGACACCCATACAGGCGCTGAAAGACTGGCAACGTAAACAGCCGGAATTGTTTAATCGACGGGTCTATGATCACTCGGGTCTTGACATTTAATCCTGAAATGTACAAATATATTACAGAAATAATCACCGTCCAATGGTTCCGGCCGACCATGCTTCAGTTTGCAGCCCTCATACAGCACCATGTCTCCGGGGCTCAATAACACCTTATGCCCTCTGTAGTGGTGATCTTCAATATACAGTGGCCAGGGTTTCCTGACATCCTGGGCTATATTCAATATGGCACTGGCCACGTGGGTATCCTGCCGGTCCCGGTGATTTTTCAGCACTGAGGTGTCAAGATAGCGCCTGATACCAAATACAAAAGTAGGCTCCAAGTAACGACCGATCCATGCCTCGGCCAATGGCAGCAGTGCGGCATGAATTTCTGCCTTGAATTCATCCGGTAGCTCTATCATCTCACTGGAAATTTCATCGTTTTTCCCTCTGATGTGAACCTTGTCAGCCTCTTCCGATACCCGGTTTATATTGCCGAAATAAAAAGCAAGGATACGATGAAATAAGTCATCAGGAATTCTCTGCTTCAGAAAGCCCCTGCCGGTATAGGCCTCCGTGTATTCATTGGCTTCTTTCTTGAATCCGGCCCGGTGGTTGTAAAAATTTTTAAAGACAAGTGACTGAAACCCACCTGAAACCCCCGAAATACCGAGCCTTTCCAGTTCATCAGGATCATGCTCTCCGGCTTCACCCTCCCAGATAATCAGGGCTCCCCGTTTGGGCTTTATTCTCAGGCCGGTGGCCGGAAACTCAATTTCACCACCACCTGCCGCCTCCCCGGTAAATATCAGGGCCAACAGTGAGCACTCTCCCATTTCCGGATGCACCGCATAATGATCGACAGGTGCTGTATTTTCCTGGCTGCCTGTCATCAGCTCCCCCACCAGCCCTGACGAGAACCTGGAGCCGATACCCAGAAAATCACACAACCTTCTCTCGATATCATTGGCCAGTTGATCCCCGATAGCCCCTATCGGAGCAGTACTCACAGAGCCCCCCTGGGCATTGATACCACTTCTGACCAGCATTTGCAGGTACAGACACTCTTCCTCGGAGAGGAACGCATCCACAACCCTGATGCCTGCATTGATCAGGTTAAAATAACTGCTGCCGGGCGTATACAGATAATTTTCTCCACCCGGCACATCACAGGCGTTCAGTTTCAACTGAGACAGAATAAAATCCTGCTCAAAACCGGCTTTCAGCATGTCAGCATACATCAGACGCCTGTCACAGCCTGCATCAAGGTTTGTTTCCACCCAATTTTTCCAGGAATCATCAAAACCAATCATTTCAGCCACCTTTCTGAGTATCATGAACCTTTAACGACCATCTGACCTTCATCACCAACGCGGCACAGCTACCTGTTATTTGCTTCAGGCGTGCCTGATTGCTGAAAGCGTTGCGACCTGAGCACTTTTACGGCCCCAGCTTCTTTTTATAGCCAGAGGCTGGCAGAAAAACAGTGAATTTAATGATTAGGGGAAGTAAAACCGGGATGACAGGAGAATGTAACCTGTCGCGCGCGTCCCACC
>JAGRJD010000002.1 GCA_020442915.1 Thiothrix sp.
CGGGATGTGAGCATGTACAAGGCCTGGCCAAGGCAGCTGATTGTCCGGGTGGAAGAGCAGCACCCGGTGGCGTTCTGGGGGGATGATCAGCTGCTGAATCAGTACGGCGAGGTTTTTCCGGGGACTCTGGTGGAGAAGCAGGGCATTTTTCCAACCATTTACAGTCCGAAAGCCAGTGGGCGTGAAATGGGCGAGCGCTATGTCAGGGTCATGAATGTCCTGAAGGGATTGGGGCTTGAGGTTGTCGAACTTACTGAGGATGACCGGGGCTCATGGCGGATGCGTTTTCGTCAGGGGCCGGATGTGATTATTGGACGCAAGGAGCAGGACAGGCGTATCGAGCGTTTCAAGGTGGGATTCATGCAGGAGCTGAAAAGCCGCTTTGCGGATATCCGCCGTATCGACCTGCGCTACACCAACGGTTTTGCCGTTGAGTGGGTAAAGGGGAAAAAGGTGGGGTATCTGGATGGATCGCTGATGCGGTTGCCACAAAGCCTAAGGAGCTAGTTGCTTATGTCAAAGAAAATCGGACGGGATGCGATTGTCGCCCTCGATATCGGTACCTCCAAGGTGGTGGCACTGGTCGGTGAGGTGACAGAGGATGGTCGTCTGGAGGTGACCGGAATCGGTTCGTATCCGTCGCGTGGTCTGAAAAAGGGTGTGGTGGTCAATATTGAATCCACCATCCAGTCGATCCAGCGCGCAGTGGAGGAGGCGGAGCTGATGTCCGGTATGCAGATCAGCTCTGTCTACGTGGGCATCGCAGGTAGCCATATCCGCAGCCTCAACTCCCATGGCATCGTGGCCATCAAGGATAAGGAAGTGACGCCGTTCGATGTGGATCGGGTCATGGATGCGGCGCGTGCAGTCGCCATTCCGGCCGACCAGCGCATTCTGCATGTACTGCCGCAGGAATACGTGATTGACCAGCAGGAGGGTATCCGTGAGCCGGTGGGCATGTCCGGCGTGCGCCTGGAGGCGCGGGTGCATCTGGTCAGTGCTGCCCACAGTGCGGTGCAGAATATCGTCAAATGCGTGGAGCGTTGTGGCCTGCATGTCGAAGATGTGATTCTGGAACAGGTGGCTTCCAGTTATGCCTGTCTGGAAGAGGACGAAAAAGACCTGGGTGTCTGTCTGGTTGACATTGGCGGGGGCACCAGTGACATTGCCGTCTTCCTGAACGGCTCCATTTATCACACCGCAGTGATCCCGATTGCCGGGGATCAGGTAACCAATGATATTGCTGTTGCCGTGCGGACGCCGACCCAGCATGCAGAGGCTATCAAGGTGCGTCATGGCTGTGCCCTGCGCCAGCTGCTGGAGGTCGAGGAGTTTGTGGAGGTGCCGGGTGTCGGGGAGCGTGAGGCGCGCAGCCTGTCGACCCAGACCCTGGCATCGGTGATTGAGCCGCGTTATGAAGAGCTGTTCTCGCTGGTTTTGCAGGAACTGCGTCGTAGCGGCTATGAGGAACGCATCGGTGCAGGAATCGTCCTGACGGGTGGCTCCGCAAAGATGGGAGGTGTTGTCGAGTTGGCAGAAGAGGTTTTCCACATGCCGGTCCGGATCGGCATGCCGCGCGATATTGGTGGTCTGCGCGGTGAAGTCGAAAACCCGATCCACTCAACCGGTGTTGGCTTACTGCTCTATGGCATTGCCCAGCAGGCCTACGGTAACAGAGAGAAGTTCAGTACCCCCGTAAATGCAGACGGGTGGCTGGACAAGTTGAGAAACTGGTTTAACGGAAACTTTTAACGAATGGAGAATGGGCATGTTTGAATTAATGGATAGTGTGGACAATGGCGCCATTATCAAGGTGGTTGGTGTTGGCGGCGGTGGCGGTAATGCCGTGCAGAACATGCTGGAGTCCGGCATTGAGGGTGTGGATTACATCTGTGCCAATACCGATGCCCAGGCCCTGCAGGGCAGTGGCATCAAGCACCTGCTGCAGCTGGGCAGTCATCTGACCAAGGGACTGGGTGCCGGTGCCAACCCCGAAATCGGGCGTGAGGCAGCATTGGAAGACCGTGAGCGCATCAAGGAACTGATCAGCGGTTCTGACATGTTGTTCATCACCGCCGGCATGGGAGGTGGGACCGGTACCGGTGCCGCACCGGTGGTTGCGGAAATTGCCCGTGATCTGGGCATTCTCACTGTGGCAGTGGTGACCAAGCCGTTCCCGTTCGAAGGCCCCAAGCGCATGCGGGCCGCAGACATGGGCATTGAGGAGCTGGGACGGCATGTGGACTCCCTGATCACCATTCCCAACCAGAAGCTGCTGACTTCACTGGGCAAGAATGTATCCCTGCTGGAGGCTTTCAAGGCTGCCAACAATGTGCTGCTGAATGCGGTTCAGGGGATTGCCGAACTGATCACCCGTCCGGGCCTGATCAACGTCGACTTTGCCGATGTACGCACCGTCATGTCGGGCATGGGCATGTCCATGATGGGTATGGGACGTGCACAGGGTGACGAGCGTGCATCCAAAGCCGCCCAGGCTGCCATTTCCAGCCCGCTGCTGGAAGACATCAAGCTGGATGGCGCCAAGGGAATCCTGGTCAATATCACTGCCGGTCTGGACATGGGTATCCATGAGTTCGAGGAGGTCGGGGAGGTGATTCGTGCCTTTGCATCGGATGATGCCACGGTGGTGGTCGGTACGGTTATTGACCCCGAAATGCGGGATGAAATCAGGGTGACACTGGTTGCCACCGGTCTGGAGGATTCTGCTCAGGCCACCAAAGGGAGCCCTCAGCAGGCTGCTGTACGCCAGAAGCCTGCGCTGCGTCCGGTTATTATTGAGGAAAATCCAGTCAAAGTGGCTGCGAATGACCGGCGCGCAACATCAGGGCGTGGCGTGTATGAGCAAAAGGCCCGTTATGAGTCGGTGCTTGATATTCCTGCCTTTTTACGCAATCAGGCAGACTAGGAACGGTTGATGACATGCCCGAAACTGGCCTGGAAAACCAGACAGGCCAGTTTCATTAAGTTCAGGGTTATGCTGAAACGGTAGAATATATCCGTGTTTATGGGGTAGAATCCGCTGCGTTTAGTGTTTGTCAGGAAATAATCAGAACAATCAGGGGCATGCAGTGTTAAAGCAACGTACAGTCAAGCAGGCCGTCACTTCGGTGGGCATTGGCCTGCACTCGGGCAGGAAAGTCACCATGACCCTGCGTCCGGCACCTGCCAATACCGGTATCGTTTTCCGGCGTCTGGATCTGGAGGGTCTGCCGCAACTGAACCTCCATCCTGAGCTGGTAGGGGATACCCTGTTATGTACGGCACTGGTGGAAAAAAATGTCAGGGTGGCAACGGTTGAGCACCTGTTGTCCGCGCTGGCCGGTCTGGGTATTGATAACCTTTATGTGGACCTTGACGCACCTGAAGTGCCGATCATGGATGGCAGTGCTGCGCCTTTTCTATACCTGCTGCTGTCTGCCGGTATTGAGGAGCAGCGTGCCAGCAAGCGTTTCATTCGCATCAAGAAGGAAATCAGGGTCGAAAAAAATGGCAGCTGGGCTGCCCTGACTCCGTTTCAGGGATTCAAGGCGACCTTTGACATTCACTTCAATCACCCAGCCGTGGAGGCTACCGGTCAGTCGCTGGAGATTGATTTTTCGTCTCGAGCCTATGCCCGCGAGGTATCCAGGGCCAGAACCTTCGGTTTTATGCGTGACATTGAGCAATTGCGTTCACGCAATCTCGGGTTGGGCGGCAGTCTTGAAAATGCCATTGTGCTGGACGACTTTCGCGTCCTGAATCCGGAAGGCCTGCGCTACCAGGATGAGTTTGTCCGTCACAAGGTGCTGGATGCCATTGGTGACCTGTATACCCTTGGGCATGGCATCATCGGGGCCTTTCACGGTTACAAGGCCGGTCACGCCATCAATAACCTGCTGGTACGGGAATTACTCGTACACCAGGATGCCTGGGACATTGTGCCTCTCAGTCAGCAGGAGCAGACACGCGCCATCTTTTCCGACCGCTACGTCTTGGCCGGGGTTTGAGTAACACGGCCGTTTGCTGCCAGTTGTACTAGGGCTGCCGATAACTCCGGATCTTCAACACTTGCGGCTATACTGCAAATAATGCCGGCTGTCTGCGGACTGAGGTTCTGTTTGGTCGATTTTCGCTCATTGCTTGCAACCGGCAGGCTCATGACCTTAATATCCAGCGCAACCAGTTTAAGGTCGTGTTGACGATTGACCTGTTTCAGCAGTGTTTTTTGTAGAAGACGTGCTTGGGTTGCCAGGTGTGGGTCGTCAGTCAGCAGCACGAGGCGGTTGCTGTTGAGCAGGGGCCAGATTTTTCCTTCCAGGGGCAGGCCCACGAGTGTTTCAATGCTGGCAGTCAACCTGTTCATTTGTTCCAGCTTTTGCCCGATGGCGGCTTGCAGGTACTGATCTGGTTTTTTCACTGCAGGCCTCCGTAACTGGCTCCGGCTGATGATGGCCGTGAAGTGGGTTAATAACAATACAGGGAGTGGAACGGTTTTACCAAGGGCTAAGGGATTAGTTTGTTATGAAAATCATCTGTATTAGCCATGGTGGAGCCCGTCGCTCAGCTTTTGACCTGAATCCGGTGACACATCTGGTGTTTCCCGCCGTGCTGGTCACGCTGCTGATCATCGCCCTGTCAGTCAACCAGATGCTGGGACTGTTCCGGTTGGCCGATACCCCGCAGCCGGTTGACCTGGGTGAAGATCAGGCCAGTCTGGTAATGGAAACCCTGCGCGACCAGGTGCTGGTTTTGAGTGAAGTCAGGCGGCAGGTATCCAGTTACACCGTGGACGTGGATACCCTGGCCCTGCGTCTGGGGGCCATGGAGGCGGAAATGGCACGTATCAATGCCATCGCCAGCCGGGTCATCCGGCGTGCCAAACTGGACCCGGACGAGTTTCAGCTGGATCAGAAGCCTCCCCAGGGGGGCGTCGAAGAGTGGCAGCCCGTATCGCTGTCCCAGCTGAGCAGTCAGGAATTGCTGGCTGCTTTCGGTGATGCCGAGCAGCAGCTGGATCGCCAGCGCAGCATGCTGGAAGGGTTGTCCCAGGTGCTAGAAGGTTTTGCACTGGAGGCGGAAGTACAGCCTAACTTCCGCCCGGTGGATAAAGGCTATGTCTCTTCTCGTTTCGGTATCCGCATTGATCCCTTCAATGGCCGTCAGCGGGCACACAAGGGGATTGATTTCGCCGGCCCCAGAGGTACATCCATCCATGCCGTCGCGGGTGGCGTGGTATCCTTTGCCGGTGTCAGGGGGGGGTACGGCACGACAGTCGAGATTGATCACGGTGGTGGGCTGGTCAGTCGCTATGCACACCTGAATGAGGCACTGGTCAAGCCGGGTGCGGTGGTCAATAAAGCTGAGCGGATTGCCCTGCTGGGCAGTAGCGGGCGCTCCACCGGTCCGCACCTGCACCTTGAAATCATGCAGGATGGCAAGGCGGTGGATCCCGCACTATACCTTGGCTCTGTTGAATGATTAACCCTATGGCCAGTTATCCGGTATATACTCTGGGGCGCGGATGTCTGGAGCCGGGATAATGATGGGTTTGCAGCGAGCGTCTTGTTTTTTGCCCGGATGCCCCGAAATTGATGCTTGACGGTTTTGTGTCACAGGTCCCCGTTTCTGCCTTTACAGGCCCAAGGCGTGGGGGAGCGGGTTGTCGGACAACGCGGACAGGATGAATTTAGGAGTATTAAAAACGTATGCTGGGTTCAGTTGCCAGAAGAATTTTCGGGAGCCGGAATGACCGTCTGGTCAAGGCGTATTACAAGATTGTCAAGACCATCGGTGTACTGGAGGATGAGTTTTCAACGCTGTCTGACGAGCAGCTCAAGGCCAAGACCAGCGAATTTCGTGAACGTCTGAAAAATGGCTCCACGCTGGATGACCTGCTGCCGGAGGCTTTTGCCACCGTGCGTGAGGCCAGCAAGCGTGTGCTGGGCATGCGTCATTACGATGTCCAGATGATCGGCGGCATGGTATTGCACAACGGCAAGATTGCCGAGATGCGTACCGGTGAGGGCAAAACCCTGGTGGCAACCCTGCCGGTCTACCTCAATGCGCTGGCCGGCAAGGGCGTGCATGTCGTAACCGTGAATGACTATCTGGCCCAGCGTGATGCGGCCTGGATGGCAAAGCTGTATGGTTTTCTGGGCATGAACACCGGTGTCATCATCAATGGCCTGTCCCAGGAGCAGCGTCGTGAGGCTTATGCCGCCGACATTACCTATGGAACCAATAACGAATTCGGCTTTGACTACCTGCGCGACAATATGGCGTTTGCGCTGGAAGAGCGGGTGCAGCGCCGTTTGAATTATGCGGTGGTGGATGAAGTGGATTCAATCCTGATTGATGAAGCCCGTACCCCGCTGATCATCTCTGGTCCGAGTCAGGATGCCTCTGATCTGTACAAGGCCATTAATGGTCTGGTGCCCGGTCTGGAACGCCAGCAGGAGGAGGATGGGCCGGGTGATTTTTCCGTGGATGAAAAAAGTCGTCAGGTCTACCTCACCGAAGCCGGGCAGGAGCGCGCCGAGCAGCTGTTGCAGGAGGCGGATGTGCTGCCGCCGGATCAGGGACTGTATGACTCTGCCAGTATTGCCGTTCTGCATCACCTGAATGCGGGGTTGCGGGCCCATGCACTGTTCCAGAAGAATGTGGATTACATCGTGCGTGATGACAAGGTGGTCATTGTCGATGAGTTCACGGGGCGCACCATGCCGGGGCGACGCTGGTCGGATGGCCTGCATCAGGCCATTGAGGCCAAGGAGAATGTCGATATCCAGGCAGAAAACCAGACCCTGGCATCCATTACGTTCCAGAACTATTTCCGCCTGTACGGGAAGCTGTCCGGCATGACGGGCACGGCAGATACGGAAGCTTTTGAACTGCAGCAGATTTATGGGCTTGAAGTGGTCGTGATTCCGACCCACAAGCCGATGGTCCGTGATGATCGCAATGACCAGATTTACCTGACAGCCAATGAAAAGTACGATGCCATCCTGACCGATATCCGGCAGGAAGTGGAAGCTGGTCGGCCTGTGCTGGTGGGAACGGCTTCAATCGAGGCGTCCGAGCTGGTGTCGGACAAGCTCAGAGGCATGCGGGTTCCGCATGAAGTACTGAATGCCAAGCAGCACGAGCGCGAGGCTCACATTATCGCCAATGCCGGGCGTCCGGGCGCTGTGACCATCGCGACCAACATGGCCGGGCGTGGTACCGACATCGTATTGGGTGGCAGCCTGGAGGAAGAGCTGGCCCAGCTGGATACGGAAAAGGCTGCTGATCCGGAGGCACAGAAAAAAATCCGCAGTTTGTGGCAGAAGCGTCACGATAATGTGGTCAAGGCGGGCGGCCTGCACATTATCGGCACCGAGCGCCATGAGTCACGCCGGATTGATAACCAGCTGCGAGGACGCTCCGGGCGTCAGGGGGATCCGGGGTCTTCGCGTTTCTATCTGTCGCTGGAAGATAATCTGATGCGCATTTTTGCCTCAGACCGGGTCAAGAGCATGATGCAGCGTCTGGGGATGGAGCAGGGGCAGGCCATTGAGGCCGGTCTGGTGTCCAAGTCGATCGAGAATGCCCAGCGCAAGGTCGAGGCACACAACTATGACATCCGCAAGCACCTACTGGAATATGACGATGTGGCCAATGATCAGCGCAAGGTGATTTACGAGCAGCGTACTGAA
Organism: Thiothrix sp.; assembly: GCA_020442915.1. Taxonomy (GTDB): domain Bacteria; phylum Pseudomonadota; class Gammaproteobacteria; order Thiotrichales; family Thiotrichaceae; genus Thiolinea. Next base: position 7,695 of record JAGRJD010000002.1, read on the forward strand.
CTGCTGGAAGCAGAGGATATCAAGGATACCATTGACTCCATTCGCCATGACGTGGTTGATGGCCTGATCACTCAGTTTATTCCGCCGGACAGCGTGGACGAGCAGTGGGATATCAAGGGGCTGGAGCAGCAGCTGCAGGCACATTTTGATCTGGCCCTGCCGGTACAGCAATGGCTGGATGAGGACAAGCGGCTTTACGAGGAGACCCTGCGTGAGCGCATCCAGGAGCAGGCACGCCTGCATCTGGAGCACAAGGAAGAGCTTATTGGCGCTCAGGGCATGCGTCGTCTTGAGCGTGATGTGATGCTGCATGTGCTGGACTCGCACTGGAAGGAACATCTGGCGGCGATGGATTACCTGCGTCAGAGTGTGGGGCTGCGTGGTTATGCCCAGAAAAATCCCAAGCAGGAATACAAGCGTGAAGCGTTCGAGATGTTTGAGGAGTTGCTGGAGCGGGTCAAGGATGAAGTGATCGGCTTTCTGATGCGGATCCAGATCAGCGGGGTTCCGGAGGCCGCTGCCGTCCCTGAGGCGCAGACCAGCGCAGCCGTTGCCGGAGCCATGCAGTTTTCCCATCCGGATGCCGGTAGTGTTTTTGATGATGAGGACGTTGTGGATGCCGTTCTACCGGAGCAGGACAGTCCGGAAACCTATCGCCGGGATGGTGACAAGGTGGGACGCAATGATCCCTGCCCGTGTGGCTCGGGGAAAAAGTACAAACAGTGTCATGGCAGGTTGAGTTGAAGTAAATGGCCGTTAATCTGGAACAGCCTGGCGTTTTGCTGCCAGTAGCCGGTGTGCGTCTGTCTGCCGTCAATGCAGGCATTCGGTATAAAGGACGCAATGATATGGTGCTGGTGGAGCTGGCCGAGGACAGCCAGTGTGCCGGTGTTTTTACCCGCAACCGCTTTTGTGCCGCTCCGGTACAGGTGGCGCGTGAGCATCTGGCGTTGGGGAAGGTGCGTTACTGGCTTGTCAATGCCGGGAATGCCAATGCGGGCACGGGTGAGCCGGGTCTGCAGGCCGCACGCCAGAGCTGTGCCGGGCTGGCAGCGCTGGCCGGGTGTGAAGCCGGTGCCGTATTACCGTTTTCGACCGGTGTGATCGGGGTGCAGCTGCCGGTTGAGAAGCTGCATACGGCTTTTCCATCCGCGTTGGCGGCACTGGGCAGTGATCACTGGCTTGAGGCGGCGAAGGGAATCATGACCACCGATACCCTGCCCAAGGCCATCAGCCGACAGGTGCAGTTGCCGGGTGGGACCGTGACCCTGACCGGGATTGCCAAGGGTTCGGGCATGATCCATCCAGACATGGCCACCATGCTGGCCTTTGTGGCGACGGATGCGCAGGTGGAGCAGCCGGTATTACAGCAGTTGTTGTCCGGGGTCACTGACGAAACGTTTAATGCCATTACCGTGGATGGTGATACTTCCACCAATGATTCACTGGTTCTGGCGGCTACCGGTGCCTCCGGGGTTGTGATCGGGGCCGCAGAGCTGGGCATATTTCGTGAGGCCCTGCGTGGCGTTTGTGCCTTTCTGGCGCAGGCGATCATACGGGATGGTGAAGGGGCCACCAAATTCATCAGCATTCATGTGCACGAAGCGCGTGATGAGGCTGAAGCCCGCAAGGTCGGGCAGACAGTGGCTTTGTCACCCCTGGTCAAGACCGCCATGTTTGCCAGCGACCCGAACTGGGGCCGGATTCTGGCGGCCATCGGGCGCAGTCCGGTGGATGACCTGGATGTGGCACGCATTGCCATCCGGCTCGGAGATACACTGCTGATTGAGGGGGGTGAGCCGGCTGCCAGCTACCGGGAGGCGCTCGGGCAGCAGGAAATGAAAAAGGCAGAGATTGATGTGCATGTCCGCCTGGGACGGGGAGAAGCCAGCGCCACGATCTGGACCTGTGACTTCTCTTACGAATACGTGCGCATCAATGCCGAATACCGCAGCTGATGAAGTCTGGTTGCACGTTGTAGCAGCCGTCATTCCCGACGCTTCCGGCCGGCACATCCTGCTGGCCAGACGCCCTTACAGCAAGCATCAGGGGGGCAAATGGGAATTCCCCGGCGGCAAGGTGGAAAACGGGGAAAGTCCGCAGCAGGCGCTGGTACGCGAGCTGAATGAGGAAATCGGTATTCGGGCTGACCCTGCCACCCTGCGGCCTTTTATCCGGATTCACCATCGTTACCCTGAAAAAAACGTCTTTCTGGATGTCTGGCAGGTCAAAGCCTTTACCGGGCAGCCACGGGGGCTGGAGGGGCAGGAGACCGGCTGGTTTGCAATCAGCAGTCTGTCCGGCCTGCCGTTTCCGGATGCCAATGCACCGATCATAGATGCTTTGCAGAAAGCCGCCCTGGACTGATTTTTCCGGCTGGGCCGGTTGACCCAACAGCTATGGGGGCAAGCGTGTGAGCCGCTATTTGACCAGCACCCTGCGTTTCTTTTCCTTGTAACGAATGACTACTTTTTTATCGCCACTGGCTGCTTTCTGTGGCTTGTAATCATCCTTTTCCCAGCTGCCGATTTCATAGGGGGCTTCAGAGCGCTGGGTGGCCAGTTTGCGGTTTGCGCCCCCATTGAGGCGACCATAGGGGCCTTTGCGTGCCCGTGGTTGCTGGCCGTCTGCTTGTCCCTGGCCGGTTCCTTTGCGCTGGGTACGGGCATGTGCCCCCTTGTTGCCCGCCCCCGGTTTTGTGGATGCCTTGCGTGCACCGCCCCGGTTTGTTCCGGCTTTTCCGCTGCGATGTGATTGGGTCGGCTCCAGACCGGGGATGGTACGCTGAGGCAGGGCCTCACCTTGAAATTCCTCCAGCTTTTTGAGTGGCTCCCGGTCCTGGCCCCCGACCAGCAGGTAAACCTGTTCACTGCGTTCTGCAAAACCCAGGATGTCCTGCATGCGATTGAGGTAGGACTCGGGTTTGTCCGGCATTTCAAAGTGCAGGATGACTTCGTTGCCTGCCAGTTCGGGCAGAAATTCCTCCTGGTCCGGTACGATCAGGATTGGACAGTCCTGCAGGTTGCGTTCCTCCGGTGCCAGCAGGTGGGTGGAGTCTGCCGCATGGCCATGATTGGCAAGACTGTCCGCCAGCAGTTTTGCCGTCTTGTCGGTATTGACGAAAATGACTATCGGTTTACCCTGCTGGCTTTCCAGCAGGTAGTCACTCAGGGCCAGTTTGTGGGTGAAGTCATCCGCCAGATGAACCACCTGTTTCAGGCGCAGGAGCTGGGTCTTCTCGTCTTCAATGGTGATTTCTTCTGCTTCCGGCAGCAGTTGGCGTGCATAAGGCGTGACCTCGTCATCATGGCGGACAAAGGCGATGACCGGCGCTGAAGCCGGTTTTTGTGCCACGATCTTGTCAACCAGCTGGCTCAGACCCTTTTTACAAATCGTGGTCAGGTCATCAATGATCAGCAGTTCCAGGCGGGAGAAGTCAGCCTTGTTGTTGTCCACCAAGTCGTTCATGCGACCGGGTGTGGCAATCATCAGGTCCAGCGGACGTCGCAACAGGCGCATCTGAGGCTGGTAGGGACGACCGCTGACAATGAAGCCGGTACGCAACTGCTGGTTGTCGCCCAGCAGACGCTTGATCGTATAGGTGATCTGGTTTACACGGTCCCTGCGGGAGGTCAGGACCAGGATTCGGGTACCCTGATGCTCTTCCAGCGGGTGATTCAGTATATGGTTAATGGCCGGAATCAGGAAAGCGCCGGTTTTGCCTGCAGCGGACTGTGACCATACCAGGACACTTTTTTGTTGTGCCATCAGCGGTATCAGTTGCTGTTGCAACTCGGTCGGATTCTCGTATCCAGCAGATGCGATACTGGCGGCAAAAGCTTCCTGTAAGCCTAAGTCACTAAAAGACAAGTTAAAACTCCCTGACAGAACAAGCAGGTAAGTGCTTCATAACCTTTTACTTCATGAACACTTAAAAGGGGATTAACGGAACGACAACCACACGGAGCGGAAAATTCTGGATTGTGAATGAAATTGCGCCCCATATTGCAGGTAAAATTATTACATTCGGGGGGCATAGTCAATAAATATGCGACAGGCGTTGTACTTTTACATCAGTGCGGCAATGGCCTCCTCCAGTCTGGGAATGGCGGTGATTTCCATATCCCCGATGCGTTGCCGCGGATGGTTCTGTTTGGGGATCAGGGCGCGTTTGAATCCGTGTTTGGCGGCTTCCTTCAGGCGCTCCATGCCATTGGGTACGGGGCGGATTTCGCCGGCCAGCCCGACCTCTCCAAACACGATCAGGTCGGTTGGCAGGGGATGGCTGCGGAAACTGGACAGGGCCGCCATCAGCAGTGGCAGGTCGGCGGCGGTTTCGGCGATTTTGACGCCACCCACGATGTTGATGAAAACATCCTGATCATACATGGGGATACCGCCGTGACGATGCAGAACCGCCAGCAGCATGGCAAGCCGGTTCTGCTCCAGCCCGAGTGCCACCCGTTTGGGCTGGCCACCATGGCTGCTGTCGACCAGTGCCTGCATTTCCACCAGCAGGGGACGGGTGCCTTCGCGGGTGACCATGATCACGCTGCCGGATACCGGTTCCTCATGACGGGACAGGAAGATGGCAGAAGGGTTGCTGACACCTTTCAGGCCCTGCTCGGTCATGGCGAATACGCCCAGCTCGTTGACGGCACCGAAGCGGTTCTTGACCGCACGCAGGATGCGGTAGCGGCCTCCGGGGTCCCCCTCGAAGTACAGGACGGTATCCACCATGTGTTCAAGGACACGCGGTCCTGCGAGGGTCCCCTCCTTGGTGACATGACCGACAATGAACAGCACGGTCTGGGTCTGCTTGGCGAAGCGTACCAGCTGGGCGGCAGATTCCCGGATCTGGCTGACCGAGCCGGGGGCAGACTGCAGCTGCTCGGTAAACAGGGTCTGGATCGAGTCAATGACCATCAGCGTCGGCTGTTCCTGCCGGGCCAGACTGATGATGGTTTCCACGCCGGTCTCCGTCAGCAGGCGCAGGTGATCCGCCACCAGCCCCAGCCGCTGGGCACGCATGCTGACCTGCTGCATGGACTCCTCGCCGGTGACATACAGGCTTTTGACCGCTGGCAGGCTACACAGGGTCTGCAGCAGAATGGTGGATTTGCCGATACCGGGATCACCTCCGATCAGGATCACTGAGCCGGCCACCAGTCCACCACCCAGTACCCGGTCCAGCTCCGACTGGCCGGTTGTGGTACGCGGCTCCTCGGCAACCTCAATATCTTTCAGCGAGCGGATGATGGTTGCATCACCGGCGTAACCGCTGAAGCGCGGATTCCGGGTTTTCTTCGCTGCTACAGCCGCACTTTCTTCCAGGGTGTTCCAGGCCCCGCAATCCGGGCACTGGCCGTTCCATTTGGACTGCAGGCTGCCACAGGCGGTACAGTGGTATTGAATGCGGGCTTTATTCATGGGATTCCCGGAGCATGGGGCGGTTGATGGGAGGGTGTATGATCAGGGTTTTGATGGCATTTTTGCGGGTTTTGCGGATTTCCATCGGATACCCGTTGATCAGTACGGTCATGCTGGGCACGGGGATGGAGCCAAGGTGCTCCATGATCAGGCCGTTTATGGTTTTCGGGCCTTCGACCGGGAGCTGAATGTCCAGCTCCCGGTTGATTTCCCGGATCGGGGTGGCGCCATCCAGCCAGTAACTGCCATCCTCCATGCGCTGGATGGCGTGCGTGTGCGTAGCCGGGACAGTGGAGAATTTACCGACAATTTCCTCCAGGATGTCCTCCATGGTCAAAAGGCCGAGTATCTCCCCGTATTCGTCCACGATGATGGCAATCCGGCGTGAGGCCTCGCGGAAGTTGATCAGTTGCTGGGTCAGGGGGGTACCTTCGGGGACAAAGTACGCCGGGCGGATGGTTTGCAGCAAACGGGTTTTTTCCAGGTGTCCTTCCTGAAACAGGGGCAGAATCTTGCGCAGATGAAGAAAACCCAGAATATTGTCCAGACTGCCATCATAGACCAGCAGGCGGGTGAACTGGCTGTGCAGTATCTGCTGTTCGGCATCGGCCCAGTCATCGGAAACGTCGACACCGACAATCTGGGGGCGGGGAATCATGACATCCTCAACCGTGGCGGATTCCAGGTCCAGTACGCTGATGAGCATGTCCAGATGGGCTCTGGGGATGCTTTTGCCGGCTGAGTTCATGATGCTGCGCAGCTCTTCCCGGTTCAGGCTGGTATTGGCTGTCGGATTGGGGTCTGCCTTGAGCAGTTTCAGCAGGGTATTGGAAATCAGGTTGACCAGCCAGACCAGTGGCCAGGCCAGTTTCAGGGTGGTGTTGATGATGTGTGCGGCCGGAAAGGCGATGCGCTCCGGGTGCAGGGCTGCGAGGGTCTTGGGCATGACCTCGGCAAAGATGAGCAGAAACAGGGTCAGCAGGCCGGTCATCAGGGCCAGCCCCGCGCTGCCGAACAACTCCAGGCTGATCAGGGTGGCCAGCTGGGTGATCAGGATATTGGTGAAATTGTTGCCCAGCAGAATGAAGCCGATCAGTTGATCGGGCTTGTCCAGCAGCTTCTGGGCCAGTCGGGCCCCCATATGGCCGGACTCGGCCAGATGCCGGAGCTTGTAGCGGTTCAGGGACATCAGGGCGGTTTCCGAGCTGGAAAAAAAGCCTGACAGCATGAAAAGAATGACCAGCACGGTAAATTGCAGCCATAAGGGGATGTCTGTTGGGTTCATATTTTGTGGACCATGTACTCCAGCACAAATTTGCTGCCGAAAAAGCCCAGCATCAGCAGGGTGAAGCCGCTCAGGGTCCAGCGGACTGCGATGCGGCCCCGCCAGCCATACTGCCAGTGGCCGATCAACAGGGTGGTAAAGACGGCCCAGGCGATCAGGGACAGAACGGTTTTGTGCGCGACACCCTGCCCGAACAGGCCGTGCAGGGACAGGAGGCCGCTGATCAGGCCCAGGGTCAGCAGTACGACGCCGGTCAGAATCAGCTGGAACAGCAGTGATTCCATGTCCTGCAGGGGAGGCAGGGCTTTCATCAGGTAGCCGGACTGGTGGTTGTGCAGCTGGTGATTCTGGACTGCCAGCAGGATTGACTGGAGCGCAGCCAGCATCAGCATGCTGTAGGCCAGCAGTGACAGCAGGATATGCAGGCCCAGCCCTTCATTCAGGGCAATGGTTCTGCCTGTGGCCAGCAGGGCATCCAGCAGCAGGCTGATCAAGGTGAAAGGCAGAATCAGCAGGCCCAGTGAGGCCAGTGGCCGCTTGATCTGGGCGAAAAACAGGATCAGGCTGGCCAGCCACATGACCAGCGACAGGGCACTGAAGAAATCAATCGCCAATCCATGCGTCTGCAGGCCGGGCAACAGCAGGGTGAGTCCGTGCAGGATCAGTGCCAGCCCCCAGATCGGACCCGGACCGGGGAAACGCTGCGGCTGCCACAGGCGTGCAGCGATAAGCAGCCAGGTCGCCAGCCATGCCAGAATGGCCAGGATCAGAAGGGTATTTGTCATTATCAGCGCTTGCTTCTCTAGGCTATGACCATATAGTTGGTGCTATGATAGCAATTTGTGCGCCATCGGGACCAGAAGAAGACAACAGCCATGTTTGAAAACCTGAGTGAACGTCTGGCGGGGACGGTAAAAAAGCTGCGGGGGCAGGCGCGCCTGACCGATGACAATATCAGGGATGCGATGCGGGATGTGCGTATGGCATTACTGGAGGCGGATGTCGCACTGCCGGTGGTGCGTGATTTCACGGCCCGGGTGCGGGAACGTGCCGTGGGACAGGAAGTCATCAAAAGCCTCTCGCCTGGTCAGGCCCTGATCAAGGTGGTGCATGAGGAACTGGTCGAAATCATGGGGCAGGCGAATGAGTCCCTGAGCCTCAATGCCCAGCCGCCGGCTGTGATCCTGATGGCCGGATTGCAGGGTGCGGGAAAAACCACCACCGTCGGCAAGCTGACCCGTTACCTCAAGACCCGTCAGGGTAAAAAATCGGTGATGGTGGCCAGCTGTGATGTGTACCGACCGGCTGCCATCCGGCAGCTGGAAACCGTGGCTGGACAGACTGATGCGATCTTTTTCCCCAGCCGTGCCGATCAGGACCCGGTAACGATTGCGCGTCAGGCCCTGGAACAGGCCAGGCGCCAGTACGCCGACGTGCTGATTATTGATACTGCCGGACGTCTGCATGTGGATGCGGACATGATGGACGAGATTGCCCGGATTCATGCAGTAGTCAAGCCGGTGGAAACCCTGTTTGTTGTGGACAGTATGACCGGGCAGGATGCGGCCAATGCCGCCAAATCCTTCGGGGATGCCCTGCCACTGACGGGGGTGGTGCTCACCAAGGCCGATGGTGATGCACGCGGTGGTGCCGCTTTGTCCGTGCGGCATGTTACCGGCAAGCCGATCAAGTTTCTGGGTATGGGTGAGAAGCTGGATGCGCTGGAGGCCTTTCATCCGGATCGCATGGCTTCACGCATTCTCGGGATGGGGGATGTGCTGAGCCTGATTGAGGAGGCGCATCAACGGGTTGATCATGAAAAGGCCCAGAAGCTGGCCAAAAAACTGAACAAGGGCAAGGGGTTTAATTTCGAGGATCTGCGTGAACAGATGTTGCAGATGCAGAAGATGGGCGGGATGGAAAGCCTGCTGGACAAGCTGCCGGGTGCAGGGGGGCTGGCCGGCAGGCTTCCTGAGCAGGGCGGGGATCGGGAAATCCGGCGCATGATCGCCATTATCAATTCAATGACCTTGCAGGAGCGACGTTATCCCGACCTGATCAAGGCTTCACGCAAGCGCCGGATTGCTGCAGGCTGCGGTCTGCAGGTTCAGGATGTCAATCGCCTGCTCAAGCAGCATCAGCAGATGAGCAAGGTGATGAAACAGTTTTCCAAGGGTGGGGGCATGCGGCGGATGATGCAGGCCATGAAAGGGCGGCTGCCGCCGGGAATGGGGGGGGGCGGGGGGCCGCCGATCGGAGGAATTTTTTAGAAAGCACAGGAATCATTTAACCTGTACCGGCAGCGGACTGGGCTCTTTCCGTTGTATTTTGGGTACAGCTTGTTGCATAATGGAGCTACCTTGAATGGGTGTTGCTTTATGGCAACAAGCCTGTTTGTTGACAGACAGGCCACTAGGGGCAGCCCTGTGAATTATTATAAATACGAGAATTAATACCATGAAAAACAAGAATGCGTTGACCCTTGCATCCGTCGTTGTTGCAGGCATGCTGGCATCGGGTTGTAGCCAGCAGATGGCGTCCCAGCAGGCAGTAGAAGATACCATCGTGCCGGCACCCGAGATTGTGTCGCCGCCACCAGCACCGCTGCCGCCCGTTGTGGATTGCAGCCAGTGTGAACGTCCGGCTCCGGTGCCGGTTCCCGTTTACCGTCCGGCCCCGGTACCCGCGCCCAAGCCCAGCAACAACCAGTGGGCACATACCCACCCGGCCATTCCGGGTTGTACCGATTCCGTGACCCACTCGCATCCTTTCACTGACAGGAATCACAAGCATCGCTACAGCTGCCGTCGTCCCGTGCAGCAGCAATATACTCCCAAGCCGCGTTATGCGCCGGCTCCGATGCCGGCTCCGGTACAGCAGCCAAGGATTGTCATGCCCAGGGTCAAGGCCAAGGGAACCTATCGTGGACCGGTACAGTATGACCCCAGCCTGATGCAGAACTATCAGCAGTAAGGCGGGCGATGCACCGAATTGTTTTGTCATGACTGATTCGGTGTTGTAATCTGTAGAGCCCGATGGTTCTATGTCGTCGGGCTTTTTTGTGGGCCTGTATTTTCTGCCTGGGAGTGGGTTGCTGCTGTGAACTCCAGTGTGGTGCGCATGTCTGCAGAATGACAAGCAATTTTTATATCGACAAAAGCCGGAATTATGTCCAAACTCACTTTATCCTCAATTCTTTTGTTTGTACTGGCTGGCATCCTGTCCTTCAGCGGGGTGGCGCAGGCCAGTGTCTGGAAAAACCGGGCTGACTGGAACGCCGACTGGGAGAAACGCTACCAGCAGTGGGTGGTGCAGAGCTGGAAGGATGACATTTTCATGAATCCCGCCAAGCCAGCCTATTACAAGTTTGAAAATGACTGTGCCGATGCCAGTTATGCCATGCGCCTGATCTTTTCCTATGAGAACGGGCTGCCTTTTGTCATCAACAACCAGATGCGGCCCGGCAAACTGATCAGCAACAGCATGACTGACTGGGACCGGCTGCCATCCGAGTCACAGCGGGTACGCCGGTTCATGGATTATGTAGCCGACATAACCAGTACCAAATCATTGCGTCACGACACCTATCCGGTGGCCTTGGCGGATATCAAGCCGGGTGATATCTATGTGGCACCAGGCGTACACTCCTACCAGATTGTTGAAGTGACCGAGACCGGGATTGCCGAAGTCATGGCGTCCACCACCCCTAAGCAGGCGCGGTTCCTGCTGCGTACCCCCTCTTTCCCGTTCTATGTTCCGGACTCCAAGGACATGAGTGATGGCTACCGGCGCTTCAAGTTGCCACAGAATATCCGCAGATCCGCTAAGGAGCAGCCGGGTTACAGTGAGGAGCAATATCGGGTGGCCCGGGATCTGGAGTTTGACTACGTACTGTTTACCGATGTGATTTCGCGCAAGCTGGGGCGTCGTCCCGAGCGTCCGGATGAAAAGACGACCCGTCTGCTGCTGGCACTGTGTATGTATGCCAATGACCGGAGTGTGTATGTCTATGATGCATTGTGGCACTTGCAGGAAATCCGCAAGCAGGGGCGCCAGTGCATGAACCAGCGTGAATATGATGATTACTCAACTCCTGGACGTGACAAGCGTTTGAAGCTGTTTTTCAGCTCAATCCGCCATCACCTGGATCGTATCGGGCGCTTTGATCCGCGCTCCCATCCGGCGCGCTGGGCCAAAGCCGTGTTCGCCATTGATGAGCCACCTGCATCAGAATTGAAACATCTCAATGATTTCTGTATGGTGCAATTGACGCTGGGGGAGGAGTTGTACATGACCCTGCGTGAGTTGCGGCAGAACCTGGACGGTGGTTATCTGGTTTCCGATCCTCATGCACCTTTGCAGTACCGGTGGGGAATCGAGAAAAAACCCTATAAAGCTACCTGCCCGACGTATTAAACCTTTGCTTTTGTGTTTTATATGTCGTAAAAATGTGAGACAGACACACTTTGTTGTTAGTAAACAACCGATAAGTTTACTATACTTGAGAGTGCTTTCCCTTAAACAACGAAAGAGACCGTAGACTATGAAGATGAAAACCAGTTTATCTCTTGCAGCAGTGATTGCAGCGGGTCTGCTCGCTTCTGGTTGCAGCCAGCAGATGGTTGCCCAGCAGGCTGTGCAGGATGTTGAAGAGGTTGTTACTCCGGTAACACCGCCACCGCCACCACCGCCGCCGAAAGTCATTGTCGACTGCAGCAAGTGCAATCCGGCACCGAAACCTGCCACTGGCAACAAGTGGACTCATACCCACCCGGCCATTCCGGGCTGTACGAATTCCACTACCCACAGCCACCCGTACACCAACCGCAACCATACTCACAAGTATAGCTGCAGAAAAAGTGTACGACCGGCTCCACGCCCGGTGGTAAGGCCGACTCCTGCTCCGATTGTGCGTCCGATTCCAGCACCGCGTCCAATGCCGGTACCGGTTCCACGTCCGGTAGTCAATCCGAACCTGCATACCCATCCGGCCATTCCAGGGTGCACCAATTCGACCCGTCATTCACACCCGAATGGCAATCGTCCGCACTCTCACCGTTACTCCTGCCGCCGTCCGGTTCAACGTCCTCCGGTTCACCGTCCTCCGGTCCAGCGCCCGGTTGTTCGTCCCGTCACGCCGATCCGTCCGGTCATGCCGCCAGTCATGCCGCCGGTCATGCCGAAGATCAAGGGTAAAGGCATCTTCCGGGGTCCGATCCAGATTGATCAGGGCATCATGCAACAGTATCAGCAGTAATTTTTTCTGCTTTGATGGTTGTAGAAATACCCGAAGCTTCGGCTTCGGGTATTTTTTTGTCGTGCCAGGACGCTGAAAAAAAGAACAGGCAGGTTCAGCTGCCAGTTGGCAGGGCAGGCATAAGCTGCTTCTTGACAAGCCTCTTAATAAGAAAAAATAATGGGTGATTATTATGAAATGCAAACTGACTTTTTCTGCTTTGATCTGTTCATTGTTGCTGGTATCTGCCTGCAGTCAGCAGCAACCCCGCGACACCGCTGCCATTGAGCCATTTCCTGCCGAGCCCGTCGCTGTTGATTCTGTAGCCATGGAGCCTGAAGTTGAGCTGGTGGCTGAAGAAGAGATCGTTGCTGTTCCGGATCTGCAGCCTGTGAGTGCGCCCGCTGTGACACCGCCTGTTGCAGAAGCTGATGTTCTGATCTCCATGCCGGCTGTAAAGGCCAAGGGGCAGTACAAGGGTGTGGTTGGTATTGACCGGCAGGCCGTGCGTCAGTATCAGTATTAATGCTTGCTCTGGATAGTTATTTTTTATCTAAAAGCGTGTGTAAAGCATGGCTGATTCAAATAGAATACAGCATAAGTCTTGAAGCGGGTAGGTCTGGATGGTTTTAATGGCTGACCAGACCAACAGGAGATATTGTGAGCAGAAACTCTTTCATAAATAATTTTGATGTTGCCTGCTGGTCGATACTGATTGCTGGATGCCTGATGAGTAGCGGATGCGCCGTGGCACCGTCAGGCAAGCCGGAAACCAGGTCGGTGACTGCCGTATCCGGTGTCGACGGCAAGAGCACGGACGGCAAGGCCGAGGTCAAGGTCGATGTCAAACCTGTGGTAGCCAGCCAGCGTCCGGTGAATGCCGGGGGTAAGGCTAAAAGCCGGGCCGAGAGTGGGAGCGCTGCCACAGACCGGACCAATTACCATGACGAATTTGACAAGAAGCGCTTGCAGTATAATTTGGCTTGGGAGCGCAAGCAGGAAGAACTGAGGCGCAAGCAGTCCTATGTCCAGTCCTGGGAACAGCAGCAGGCTGCTGCACAGAGGCTGCAACGCAGTGCACGGGCGGAGGCTGCACCGTCACGGGAGACGGGCCAGGTTGCTGCTGCCAATATTCCGCACTACTCCGGTGTGAGCATACAGAATGGTACGGCCCCTGTGCCCCAATGGGGTGGGCAGTCACAGCCGGCGCGTCGTCCGCAGCCACAGTATGCGGCCCGGCATGCGTTTCCGCAGAACCCCAATCTGAGTGGGATTCTGGTGCGGGCCGCACTGGATCGCACCCGTTACAACGTGACATATGACGGACGTTACCTGCCGATCGGCTATCCGAATGGGGATGTGCCATCCAATATCGGTGTCTGTACGGATACCGTGATTCGGTCTTACCGGCGCCTGGGTATCGATCTGCAGCAACTGGTACATGAGGATATGTCCCAGTCATTTTATGTTTACCCCAATCTGCCCAAGTGGGGGCTGTCGGGGCCGGATCCCAATATTGACCATCGCCGGGTGCACAACCTCAAGGTCTTTTTCACCCGCTACGGGCAGCGCCTGCCCGTAACCCATAACGCGCTGAACTACCGCCCCGGTGATCTGGTTACCTGGAGTCTGGGCGGGGATCAGGAGCACATCGGCGTCGTTGTGGACCGTATTTCGCCTGAGGACCCGAACCGTTACATGATTGTGCATAATGTCGGTGAGGGTGAAAAGCTGGAAGATGTCCTGTTCAAATGGCCTGTTACCGGACATTTTCGTTACCTTCCTGCTTACCAGTCCGGTCCGCAGCTGGCTTCTGTCCAGTAACTGCGGGGGTTGGGGACAACCACTTGCTTGCCGCTTTCAGTCAGCGGCAAGCAACCCGTGCTGCGTCCGGCATGGGAATTAATTCCGGAAGGTACTTCACTTTTACTGAAAAAACCGTACAATTGCGCGTTTACTTTTGGCTGCTGCCCTGTCAGCTGCCACTATTCGTTTTTAGCAAGGTTCTGGAACATATGGTCACAATCCGTCTGGCGCGTGGTGGCGCGAAAAAACGCCCGTTTTACAACATTGTCGTGACTGACAAACGCAAACCACGCGACAGTGGTTATATTGAGCGCTTGGGGTTTTTCAATCCGGTTGCCCGTGGCAAGGAAGTGCGGTTGCAGTTTGATCAGGAGCGGGTTCAGTACTGGTTGTCCCAGGGGGCCCAGCCCAGCGAGCGGGTTGGCAAGCTGCTGAAGGATACCGGTACCGGCAGCAATGAGCATGAAACGGCTGCCACGGTCGAAGCAGCAGCCTGATCGTTGTGGACTGATGCCGGCGGATGATGACTGCATGATCGTCCTTGGCAGGATCGTCGGGGTTTATGGTGTCAAAGGCTGGGTGAAAATTCACTCGCATACCTCCCCGCTTGACAATATTCTGGGGTATGACATCTGGCATCTGTCTTCCGGAGCGAATGTCTGGCAGACAAGGCGGTTACTGGATGGAAAGTTGCAGGGCAAGGGCCTGATTGCCCGGCTGGAGAATGTCGGTGATCGGGATGCTGCACTGGCTTTGCGGGGAAGTGAGATTGCGGTTGAGCGTGATGAACTTCCCGTGCTGTCCGAGGGTGAATATTACTGGATTGATCTGATCGGTATGCAGGTCGAAACCCTTGATGGGGTCAGGCTTGGCGTCATTGATTACCTGTTTGAAACTGGTGCCAATGATGTAATGGTGGTTCAGGGTGAGCGGGAGCGTTGGATTCCCTGGCTGATGGGCAGCGTGATCCGGTCGGTTTCACTGGCGCAGCGACAGGTCCGGGTTGACTGGGATCCGGAGTTCTGATAGTGGTTGACCAGCAGAGCGGGTTGCGTTTCGATGTCATCACCCTGTTTCCTGATCTGGTCTGGTCAGTTGCAGGTTGTGGTGTGGTCGGGCGTGCCCTGGAACGGGGTTTGATAAGCCTGCAGTGCACCAGTCCACGGGATTTCACCCATGATGTGCACCGTACTGTGGATGACCGTCCTTATGGCGGGGGACCCGGGATGGTCATGAAACCGGACGCACTGCTGGCAGCCATCCGGGTCGTGCGTCGCAGTAATCCCGGACCACTGGTCTACATGAGTCCGCAGGGCAGGCCGTTGACACAGGTGCGGATGAGGCAATTCGCTCAGGTGCCGGCGCTTATTCTGCTGGCCGGGCGTTATGAAGGTATTGATGAGCGGGTCATTGACCTGGAAGTGAATGAAGAGTGCTCATTAGGTGACTATGTGCTGAGTGGTGGTGAGTTGGCGGCGATGGCTGTGATTGATGGGGTTACCCGTCTGCTGCCCGGTGCATTGGGGCATGATGAGTCAGCGGTGCAGGATTCGTTCACGGATGGTCTGCTGGATTGCCCGCATTACACCCGCCCCGATTGTGTGGAAGGGTTAGGCGTTCCGGCCGTACTGAAAAGCGGTGACCACGCGGTGATCGCCCGCTGGCGCAGGAAGCAGTCCTTGGGCCTGACTTGGCTGAAGCGCCCGGATTTGTTGAAAAACAGGATTTTACAGCCCGTTGAGCAGGCACTGCTGGCGGAGTTTATACAGGAATACAAGGTTTTGTCAGAGGTTAAACCATGAACAAGATAATCCAGCAGTTGGAACAGGAACAGATGCAGAAGTCGATCCCCGATTTTGCACCCGGTGATACCGTAGTGGTGCAGGTCCGGGTCACGGAAGGGGATAAAGAGCGTCTGCAGGCCTATGAAGGTGTTGTTATTGCCAAGAAAAACCGGGGTCTGAATTCGGCCTTTACCGTACGCAAGATTTCCTATGGCGAAGGGGTGGAGCGCGTTTTTCAGACTTACAGCAACAGCATTTCCGATATTGTCGTGAAAAGGCGTGGCGATGTCCGGCGTGCCAAGCTGTACTACCTGCGTGGCCTGACGGGCAAGGCTGCGCGTATCAAGGAAAAGGTCTGACCCTTTACTATAGGTTTAAGGGCGGGTGACTCCACGCTGTGCCCCGCCTTTTAAGCGCGTTTGTCTGTTAAATCTATACATTTGTATCAAGCTTGCTTTAAGCTAGGCCCAGCTCTTTAATTATAAAAACAATCCATGAGAAGTTCGGGGTAACATCCTGTGAGTGGTGCCTTGGTATCCTATACCTACATACCATCGCTGTCCGTATGGCATCTGGCAGGTCTGCTTTTATTATTCCTGATCCTGGTTCTGGCCGGGTTGTTGTTGTTTCGGCGTCGAAAAGATAGCCAGAGTGTCGATGATGTCAGGCTGTTGCCGCTGAATGTTGCCATTTCCGCCTTGATGGACATTGATGAGGCAGCCGTACTGGTTGGCCGTGATGGCAAGGTACAGTTTATCAATCTGGCAGCTGAAAAACTCTTCAAAACGCGGATGCACACAGCCCGTGGCCGCCTGTATCTTGACCTGTTTCAGTTGCTTGATCCTGCACGGCGTACCCCCATCAAGTGGATGGAGCAGTGTAGTGCCGGGCAGCATCACCATTTTCAGGACTGCCTGCTGAATTGCCGGGGGATTCAGGAGCTGGAAACAGCTTATCTGGGGCGGCCTTTCTCGCTGAATGGCAGCCGGGTGGATTCGTTTCTGCTGTTGCTGCGTGATCATGCCGAAGTCCGGGCCCTGCAGATCCAGTTGCGCTACCTGTTGACCAATGATCAGCAAACCCGGCTTTTGAACCGTAAAAACTTTGAGGTCAAGCTCAAGGTGGCCCTGAACGAAGCCCGTATCAGTGATGTCAGGCATTCATTCATCAATGTATCGCTGGATCAGTTCAAAGCCGTCAATGACACACTCGGACATGGTGCCGGAGACATCTTTATCGAACGGGTTGCTGACCTGCTGCGGGGCCAGATCGACAAGCGCCGGGATGTGGTCGCCCGTATCGGGGGAGATGAGTTCGGTATCCTGCTGCGTGACATGGAGCCGACTGAGGCAATCAGGACTGCAGAACGGATCCGGCTGGCCATCATGCAGTACGGGTTTTCCTGGGAAGGCCAGAATCACAGGATTACCGCCAGTATCGGGCTTGTACCCATTCACCGGGATTCAGGAACGCCCAACCACCTGCTGTCACTGGCGGATGCAGCCTGCCGGGTGGCCAAAAACAAGGGTGGAAACATCCTGCATGTCTACCGCCCGGATGATGCGGAGATCAAGCGTCAGCGGGGGCAGCTGCACTGGGTATCCCTGCTCAACAAGGCTTTCGAGGCTGGTCAGTTCAAGCTGGTGGCCCAGCCCATCCATCCGCTGGAGGGTCGGGCTTTCCAGCGTCCTTACCACCATTATGAAATTCTGATCCGCCTGTACGACGCTGAAGGTAAAATTCTGTCACCGGATGAGTTCATTCCGGCTGCCGAATATTATTCGATGATGCCCAAGCTGGATCGCTGGGTTATCAGTAATCTGCTGAGCCATCTGGGCGCGGTCGGAGCGAAAGAGCCACAGCCGGTTTTTTCTGTCAATCTTTCGGGTCAGAGTCTGGATGATCCGGGTTTCCTGAAGTTCGTACTGGATGCTATTCGCCACAAGGGAATATCACCTAAAATGCTGGGCTTTGAGATCACCGAGAGGGTTGCCATCAATAACCTGGCACTGGCACGCAGGTTTGTCGATACCCTCAGGGGACTCGGGTGCCGGTTCTCACTGGATGACTTCGGTACCGGCGTCAGTTCGTTCGGGTATCTGAAAGAGCTGCCCATGGACTACCTCAAGATTGACGGCAGCTTCATCAAAGATATTGTGACGGATGATGTGGCCCGTGCTATGGTGCAGTCTGTAAATCAGGTCGGCCAGCTGATGGCAGTCAAGACAGTGGCCGAGTATGTTGAGAATGAGCAGATTATTGCCATTCTGCGCGAGATCGGTGTGGATTACGGTCAGGGCTGGGGAATATCCAAACCGATTCCGCTGCCACTGGTGATTGCCCGGCATAAATAATCCGTCAATGATGGCGCGGCAGCGAAGCGGGATGACAGTGAGGGGCTTGTGAAAATTCATATTCTGGGTATCTGCGGTACGTTCATGGGCGGCATTGCCCTGCTGGCTCGTGAGAAGGGGTTTGACGTCAGCGGCTCGGATACCAATGTCTATCCTCCCATGAGCACCATGCTGGAGCAGCAGGGCATCACCATCATGGAAGGCTATGATCCGGCACACATTCCTGCCGATGTTGACTGTGTGGTGGTGGGCAATGTCATGAAGCGCGGGCTGGCGGTGGTGGAGTATCTGCTGGGCCGTAACCTGCCTTACCGCTCGGGGCCGCAATGGCTGTATGAAAACCTGCTGCAGGACCGCTGGGTGTTGGCTGTGGCGGGTACACACGGGAAAACCACCACGTCCGGCATGCTGGCTTGGATTCTGGAGCAGGCGGGCCTTGAGCCGGGTTTTCTGATCGGCGGGGTTCCGGAGAATTTTGGCTGCTCGGCCCGCTTGGGGCAGCTGCCGTTTTTTGTGGTTGAAGCCGATGAATATGATACGGCCTTTTTTGACAAGCGTTCCAAGTTTGTGCATTACCATCCGCGTACGGTGATTCTCAACAACCTGGAATATGATCATGCCGACATTTTTCCGAACCTGGATGCCATTAAAACCCAGTTCCATCACCTGATGCGCATGGTGCCGGGCAATGGTCTGGCTGTGGTCAATGGTAACGCATCTTCCCTGCAGGATGTTCTGCACATGGGCTGCTGGACGCCGGTAGAAACCTTTGCACACGGGGACTGGCAGGCTGAATGCCTGAGTCCGGACGGCAGTTCGTTCGAGGTGTCGCATCAGGGGCAGCCACAGGGTGTAGTCCATTGGGAGCTGATGGGGCGGCATAATGTTGATAATGCCCTGGCGGCCATTGCTGCAGCCCGGCATGCCGGGGTTCCGGTTGTGGAAGCCATCCGGGCCCTGGCATCCTTCCGCAATGTCAAACGTCGCATGCAGCTGCAGGGCGAGGCTGGCGGCGTGCGGGTCTATGATGATTTTGCCCACCATCCGACCGCTATCAGCACCACCCTGGATGGCCTGCGTGCCAGAGTGGGTACCAATCGTATCATTGCCTTGCTGGAACCACGTTCCAATACCATGCGTCTGGGCGTGCACAAGGATGCACTGGCCGCTTCACTGGCTGCTGCCGATGAAGTCTGGCTGTATCAGCCGCCGGGGCTGGACTGGACGCTGGACCCGGTGGTACAGGCGCTGGGCGACAGGGGACATCAGGTCGGTGATGTGGATGAATTGGCCGTTCAGGTTGTGCAGGGCGCGCGGGCAGGAGACCATGTGCTGGTCATGAGTAATGGCGGCTTTGGCGGCATTCATGAGAAACTGCTGGATCGTTTGGCCGGGAAAGCTGTCTGACAGGCTTGCATGCGCGTGAAAACCATCACCTTGATCATGACCGGTGCCTCCGGAGTGCAGTATGGTTTACGGCTGCTGGAGCAGCTGCTGGGCCTGGGGCACCGGGTTTACCTGCTGCTGTCACGTCCGGCCCAGGTGGTGATCAGGATGGAAACCGACCTGAAACTGCCGGGGCGAGCCGCTGAAATGGAAAGTTTTTTTTCCACCCTGTATCAGGCCCGGCCCGGCCAGCTGCAGGTGTTTGAGCGCGAGCAGTGGACAGCGCCGATTGCCAGTGGTTCAGGGGTGGCAGAGGCGACGGTGGTTTGCCCCTGTACGACCGGCACCTTGTCGGCCATTGCCTGCGGCAGCAGCCGCAACCTGATTGAGCGGGCGGCTGATGTAGCCCTCAAGGAGCGTCGGCGGCTGGTACTGGTGGTGCGGGAAACTCCGTTTTCGGAAATTCATCTGGAAAACATGCTCAAACTGGCACGTATGGGGGCGGTTATTTTGCCGGCCAACCCGGGGTTTTATAACCGCCCGGTATCCGTTGCTGATCTGGTGGACTTTGTGGTGGCAAGAACACTGGATCATCTGGGTATTGCCCATCAACTGCTGCCTTGCTGGGGCGAGGCAGTTTCTTCGCGGGATGCCTGAGCGGTCGTCCCATCCGGAGCTGTGACGAGGGTCGTGGCCCGGGTTTGCAATCTTGCCGTATGTGTATGAAGGAGTCTTGCATGGCAACAACTGATATCACTGCTGAAAAGTTTAACGATGTGGTCACTGGCAATGACATTGTGATCATTGATTTCTGGGCATCCTGGTGTGGGCCGTGCAAGTCATTTGCACCAATCTATGAAGAGGTATCCAATAATCATCCGGACATCGTATTTGCCAAGGTGAATACCGAGGAGGAGCAGGAGCTGGCTGCCCATTTCCAGATTCGTTCCATCCCGACCCTGATGATTTTCCGCGAGCAGGTGGTCTTGTTTGCCCAGCCGGGCATGTTGGGGCCGGAGCAGCTGGAAGAAGTGATCGGCAAGGTGCGTGAGGTGGACATGGCCGAGGTGCACGCCCAGGTAGCCGAGCAGGAAAAGCTGCAGCAACAGCAATCGTAAAAGACTGGCAGGCAATTGGCCATAGCGGACGGCCAGTTGCCTGCCAGTGGCACCGGATTTATTCGGTCATGGTGAAATTGGTGCGACGCACTTCTTCTGCGTGATTTTCAACCAGTAGCTGGACTACATAACCCAGACCGCAGGCCAGAAACACCGGCAGGATCATGTCCGGCCCCATCAATAGGTAAGCATACCCGGTGATGGCGACCGGTAAGCCGACAATGGCCGGAAGGCTCTGGGTAAAATCCCGAATCAGTGATATCCGGTCAATGATCCACCACAGCCCGATGATCAACAGGTACATGGCGAGCAGGGATAGCATGAGATCGGTGGGTCGGTAGAAAAAAAACAGGAAAGGGATACTGAGTCCCGCCAGCCAGCTGCTGAGCCGGATGATTTTATAAGAGGTGGAGCTGGGTTGCTGAATGGCGGGAAGATGGACCCCCAGAAAACCACCACAGGCGGTCAGTGCATCCATCATCCAGCTCTGCTCTGGCATGATGGCATAGACAGCGGCTCCGGCACCGCCCCCTACCGCCAGCGCCAGTATGTTTTGCGCCAGAAAAGCAGACATTTGTTTTCCCCAATTTTTCTTTATTGATTACTGTTACCGTTCACCAGCCCTTGGTGAACACATTGGACTTATTTCCTTGCCATTCTACATGGACCGGACGGTTTTGTCGTGGTTCCATTAATGGCTGATTATTTCAGGTGATCAGGGGGGCGGGTGCCTGAGGGCATAATGACATGAGCCGCCCCATTGGGGCGGTTCATGTACAAGGAGGCTGGCGGGTGTTATGCGCTGACCGAAATTAATCCAGCGGTACATTGACCCGACTGGTGGTATCGGTCATGACATAGAAATCCCGTTTGCGGGTTTCGCCGTCAACCCGGGTTGCTACAGCCGTATAACGCCCCGGCAGTGTGGGTTTGCAGGTGAAGGAGTGCAGGTTGGATTTACACAGGATTTTTTCGGGGTCATCTACCCGGTAAACCTTCCAGCGTACCGGCTGAAATGCCGGTCCTTCGTTCAGGGTCGCAATCAGGCGGACTTCCACTTGTCCGCCGTCGGCCCAGGTGGCGTTTGCTGTGCCGATACCCAGCAGCAGCAAACAGGTGCTCAGTATTCTGATCAGGTTTTTCATGGGGTCCTCCTTGATCAACCATATGATTTCCTGTGGCTAGAAATAAAATGAAACAATGTGACAGCGGGCAGTTTTTTCCAGAAAAACAACCCTGGTTCAAGCATTTCATCAAGAGGGTGGCAGGCTCGCTGCAAGGTATTGTTTATTGGCAATAAGTACAAAAGCAGCGCCGATGAAAAGCTTCTGTCAACTCCTAAAACGTTGTTAAACCATTTAGGTTGACATCAAGTTTGGAACAGATGACGGAAAACGTCGGAGAGAGTCGATCAGGCGGGGTAAAAAAGAAGATAAAGCGACGTAGTGCCGTGATTTCTGGCTAAAAATTACTGGTTGTCGAGCATTTCCAGTGCCAGGTTGCGCGTGGTTTCGGTGATTTCAGCCCCCCCCAGCATGCGAGCAATTTCTTCGACCCGCTCTGCAGCAGACAAGGGGTAAATGGCGGTTGTGGTATGATTTCTGGATTTTGATTTGGTCACTTTGAGTTGCTGATGTGCCTGGGATGCAACTTGGGGCAGGTGCGTGACACACAGTACCTGGCGCTTTTCGCCCAGCTCCCGCAATTGGCGCCCGATCATTTCGGCAATGCCACCGCCGATACCGGTATCCACCTCATCGAATATCAGGCTTGGCAGGGCCATTTTCCGGGCTGCAATCATTTGTATCGCCAGGCTGATGCGGGACAGTTCACCACCGGATGCCACTCTGGTCAGGGGCTTGAGAGGCTGACCGGGGTTGGCGCTCACCATGAATTCCAGCTGGTCGATGCCGTGCGGGTGAAATGGACGGGTTTCGTCAGTGCTGAGTTCAACCGCAAACTGCCCACCCTGCATGCCCAGCTGCTGCATGGCTGCGGTGACGCCCTTGGCCAATTTTTCGGCGGCTTTAAGGCGGTAGCCTGTCAGTTTGCGGGCCTGGACAAGATAGGTTTCACGCGCCTGCTCCAGCCGGTCCTGCAGGGCGTCCAGATCATAATCACTGCTGTCAAGTGCTGCCAGTTCCTTCTGCAGGGTGGTAAGTCTCGCATTCAGCTGCTCCGGCTCAGTGCGGTATTTGCGCGCCATGGCGCGAATATCGGCAATCCGGGTTTCCACCCAGTGCAGACGTTCAGGGTCCAGCTCCAGTCCGCCAGCATAGTCACGCAGCAGGTAGGCTGCTTCCTGTAGCTGAATCCGGGCACTGGTGACCAGTTCGGCAGGGGAGTGCAGCATTTCGTCAAAGCGGGCCAGCTGTTCCAGTTCCTGGCTGAGGCGCCCGAGCAGGGAGCAGACCGCATTTTCTTCATCATAAAGCCGGCTGTAGCCCTGTTCAGCGGCCTGCTTCAGCTCGCCCGCATTGGCCAGGCGGCTGAGCTCTTCATCCAGATGGGCAACTTCACCCGCTTCCAGGGCCAGCAGTTCCAGTTCTCCGGTCTGGAAGCGCAGCAGGTCCAGCCGCTCCAGGTGCTGCCGGCTCTCCGAGCTGAGTGCCTCCACCCGGTCGTGCAGGGTTTTCCAGTTGTGCCAGCGCTGTAGCAAGGGTTGCAGCAACGGCTCGCTGTCGGCATAGGCATCCAGCAGTTCCCGCTGCATGTCGCGGCGCATCAGGGACTGGTGTTCATGCTGGCCGTGGATGTCGACCATCTGCTCGCCCAGCTCGCGCAGCAGGTTGAGGGTGACAGGTGTACCATTGATCCAGGCACGCGATTTGCCCCCAGTGGCACTGATGACCCGACGCAGAATGCAGGTATTGTCTCCCTGTTCCAGCAGGGCCTGCTCCAGCAGCCAGTCACGGGCCTGTACGGTAGTGGCGATATTGGCACTCAGGGTGATTTCCGCCCTGTCGGCGCCATGGCGCACGGTACTGCTGTCGGCCTTGTCTCCAAGTACCAGGCCGATGGCATCCAGCAGGATAGACTTGCCGGCTCCGGTTTCCCCGGTCAGGGCCGTCATGCCCGGCTGAAGCTCGATTTCCAGCTCCTCGATGATGGCAAAGTCACGAATATGGATGTGCGTCAGCATTATGGCTGTTTTCCCCAGTGCAGTTTGGTTCGCAGTATATGGTAGTAATCGTGGTTGAGGGGGTGCAGCAGACGCATTTTTTCGTGGCGGGTTTCAATCAGGATGCGGTCACCGGGTATCAGTTCGATATTGTTCTGGCCATCAAAGGAGACTCGTGAATCCACCGGATACTGGTCGCGCAGCTGGATTTCAATATGACAGCTTGCCGGTACCACCAGCGGGCGGCTGGTCAGGTTGTGGGCACAGATCGGGACCAGCACGATGGCTTCCAGCACCGGATGCAGGATGGGGCCGCCACTGGAGAGGGCATAGGCGGTGGAGCCGGTGGGGGTGGAGACAATCAGGCCATCCGCGCGCTGGGTGTTGACGAAGGTGCCATTGATCAGGGTCGTGAACTCGATCATGCGGATTTCATCACGGGCATGCAGTACCACATCATTCAGCGCCACGCTGCTGCCTAGGATTTTATCACCGCGCATGGCAGTGCCGGTCAGCATGCAGCGGCTTTCCTCAATGAATGCACCTTGCAGGATGGGCTCCAGCACACTGGCCAGGTCTTCCGGGAGAATATCGACCAGAAAACCCAGGCGTCCCAGATTGATACCCACCAGCGGCAGACTGGTTTCCGCCAGCAGCCTGCCGGCACCCAGCAGGGTACCGTCACCGCCGACCACAATGATCAGGTCGGCCTGCCCGGCAATATCAGCATCCGGTGTGGAGGGAATATTCAGCAGGCGCGCCGGTGCCTCGGCAGCCAGGATGCCCAGCTGTTTCTGCTCCAGAAAATGGTACAACCGTTGCAGGGTATCCGTGACCTGCTGACCATTCTGTTTGGAAAATATGCCGATTGTCTTGAATGCGTTCATGAGCCCGTATCATCAGTGGATAAATGCAGAATTCAGCCTGTGCCAGTATTGTAACGGTAGTGTCAAAGACGCTAAAGTTTCTTTTGACCGGGGGAAATATCTGCCCGGTGTTGAAATTTCTGATGCTGCAGCCATCTTCAGGGGCAGTATGATGCCATTAGTGGATGGTAAATAATTATGGCGGTACCCAGTCAAAAAGCGGAACTGAATGAACGCACCCGGCATGTCCTCAAGGTGCTGGTGGAGGCCTATATTACCGATGGCCAGCCTGTCGGGTCACGCAACCTGGCCAAACGCAGCGGTCTGGACCTGAGCCCGGCCACCATCCGCAATATCATGTCCGATCTGGAGGAAATGGGTTATATCCGTTCGCCACATACCTCTGCCGGGCGGGTGCCGACCTCGCAGGGGTACCGCCTGTTTGTGGACACCCTGCTGCAGGTCAGGCCGCTGGACAGTGAAGCTGTCAGCGTGCTGCAGGGGCGGCTGACACGCGGACGTGATACCGGCAACCTGATTCAGAGTGTCTCTTCGCTGCTATCCGGCATCACCTCGCTGACCGGTGTTGTCACCATCCCGCGCCAAGCCAATCCAGCCATTCGCCAGCTGGAGTTCCTGCGCCTGTCCGGAAATCAGGTGTTGGTCATTCTGGTCCTCAGCCGCAACGAAGTACAGAACCGGATCATTCAGCTGGATCGGGAAATGTCGGTTTCCGAACTGCAGCAGGCGACCAATTTCCTGAACGACTTCCTGATCGGCAAGGATGTGCATCTGGCACGGCAGATGCTGCTGGGGGAGATGCGCCAGCACCGCGAAGACATGAACCGACTCATGCTGTCGGCCATTGAACTGGGCGAGATGGCTTTTGCCGGGCTGGATGTGCAGCAGGAGGATGATTATGTCATTGCCGGCGAAACCAACCTGATGGGGTATGAAGACCTGTCCGACCTTGCCAAGCTGCGCGAACTGTTTTCCGCCTTTACCCACAAGCGGGAAGTGCTGGCGCTGCTGGACAAGACCCTGCAGGCCGAGGGCGTACAGATATTCATCGGGCGCGAGTCGGGGCTGCGGGTTTTTGATGACTGCAGCGTCGTGGCGGCACCGTATTCGGTGGATGATGAGCATCTGGGCGTGCTGGGGGTGATCGGCCCCAAGCGCATGCCCTATGAGCGCATCATCCCGGTGGTCGACCTGACCTCCCGTTTGCTGAGTTTTGCCCTGAACTCGCGTGAACGCTGAGCAGCTTCCCTTCCGGTATGCTGCCGGTGCTCATGACTGCCGGCTCAGCTGCCTGAGCATTTCCTCCCGCTGTTTCAGGGCTTTTTCACGGGTTGCCAGTTGCAGCTTGAGCTGGGCAATCATCTGGTCCTTGAGCTGGATCACCTTGTCCTTCTGACCCAGACTTTGCAGCTGGTTGCGCTGGGTTTCCTCCAGCTGGCGCACGTGGTCAAGCTGCTCGGACAGCTTCTGAATTTCCGTAATCACTACCGCTTCACCACTTTCTTTGTCACTGTCCTGAGCCGGCAGCATGTCCAGCCGTCCGCTCAGGACTTTCAACTGTTCCCGAATGGCCACCAGGCTTTCTTCGTGGCTGTTGCCTGTCATATTTTGCTGGCGTTGTCCGAGCTGGTGCAGTTGTTCCAGTATGGCCTGCAGGGCTTCCGGTTGCTGATGGCTCCGGAGGCTGTCGAGCCCGGCCTGCAGTTCCCGGATCGGCTGCTGCAGGGCTTCAAGGCCGGCATCCTGTCGGGCCTGTGACTCCCGGTCAGCGGGTTGGTCCAGATGCTGCAGTGCGTCCTGCAGCTGCTGCGCCAGCAGGCTGCTTTGCTGCTGTGCCTCAGTGCGCAGGCTGTCCTGACGCTGGAAGAAGGTATCAATGGCCGCCATTTTGGTATCAATGATGCCGGTCTGCTGCTGGGTGCCGGCTTCCACCATTTTGGAAACCAGCTTGAACTGGCGCTGCAGGTCACTGCTCTGCTGCTGCAGGTCGGTTTTGAGTTTTTCCAGCTGATTCTGTACCAGATCCGTGCTGCTCTGGCTTTGCTGCTGATGGTGGGCCAGTGTCTGCCGGTTTTCGGTCTGCAGTTTTTCAGTCCAGTAGGCCTGCTGTTTTTCCTGCTCAATGCGCAGCATGTCCAGAGTCTGGTCGAGCTGGCTTTTCAGGTAGGTCTCATGGTTGGCGAGACTGTTTTCCAGCTGCTCCTGATGGGTGCGGGTCAGGCTCTGGTACTCCTCAAAGCGTGCCTGCTGCTTCTCCTGCTCGGTCAGGGTCAGGGACTGCAGCTGTTCCAGCTGCCGCCGGCCCGCCAGCTCACGCTCGGTCTGGGTCTGTTCGCGCTCGGTCAAAGCCAGCTCACGTTCGGCCATGGCCTGCTCGCGCTCACCCAGGCCATTGTCACGCAGAACCAGTCGGGTCTCCTGCTCCTGCTGCTGGCTGTCGCGCTGGTTCTGCAGGGTATCGCGCTGGTTGAGCTGCTGCTCGCGTTCCAGCAGGGTTTTTTCCTGCAGTTGCTGCTGCTCATGCTGCTCCAGCAGCTGATTTTCCTTCCGCTCCAGCATGTCTCCCCGGGTCTGGTGCCGTTTTTCCTGCTCCTGGAACAGTTCCAGCTGCCGTTGTAACTGCCTGTCCCTGTCCGTCAGCAACTGGTCTTTCTGCAACAGCTGCTGCTGCAGGCTCTGGGTCAGCGACTGGTTTTCCTGCAGCTGGCTCTGTAATTTGCTGCGGGCATCATTGTGCTGTTCAATCAGGGTCTGCTGGTCCAGCAGCTGGCCACTCAGGGCATCCAGCGCCATCTGGACCTGACTGAAACGCTCATCCCGCTCCGCCACTTCGCGGTCACGCTCCTGCAGCTGCCGGAACTGGGCACTGATCTGTTCGTCACGCCGTTGCAGTTGCTGCTCACGGGCCTGGGTGGCTTCGTCATGGGTCTGGAGCCGGGTATCCTTTTCACGCAGCAGTTCATCACGCTGTTGCAGCAGCTGTTCATACTGCAGGGTCTGACGTTCCTTTTCCTGCAGGATGCGGGTCTGTTCAGCCAGTTGCTCGTTGCGGGTGCTGATCAGGTCGATCTTGCGGTTCAGCTGTTCGTCATGGCGGGCGATCAGTGTATCCTTTTCCTGCAGCAGTTCATCACGCTGACCGGCCAGCGCCTCCAGTTCGGCAATGCGTCTGTCCCGCTGCTGCAACTGTTCGTCACGGGCCTGCAGCTGTTCGTCCTTTTCACCGAGCAGCTGATTGCGGGTGGCCAACTGCTGTTCGTGTTCCTGGGTGTTTTTCTGCTGTTCATTCACCCACTGGTTCAGTTCCCGCAACTGGCGCTCACATTCCTGCAGGGATTCGTCCCGGCGGGCCAGCTGTTTGTCGCGGTTCTCCAGTTCGCGGTCGCGCTTTTCCAGATGCCGGTCCTTTTCCTCCAGCATGCGTTCTTTCTGTCTGGTCTGCTCTTCGCGTTCACGCAGGGTTTTTTCATAAACCGTTGCCTGCTTCTCCTGTTCATGCAGGCGCTTTTCCAGGGTGCGGATCAGCTGGTCGCGTTCACGGATGGTCTGTTCCCGTTCCTCGATGACCTGATCCCGGTCTTTGAGGCGCAGGTCATGATTTTCCATGCGCGCATGAAATTCATGCTCGTAATTCTGGGCTTTCTGGAGCAG
>JAGRJD010000145.1 GCA_020442915.1 Thiothrix sp.
GCAGGAAGAACAGCAGCATACCCTGGAACAGCTGGATCGACGCGCCGGGCAGCCCCAGCATCAGCTGCGCCAGCTCGCCCCCGATATAGGTCAGCGCCATCAAGAGCCCCGCCAGCAGGATGCCGACAGGATGCAGGCGTCCGACAAAGGCCACGATAATGGCAGCAAAACCGTAACCGGGTGACAGCGGTATCAGCAACTGGCCGATAGGCCCGGCGACCTCCAGACTGCCGGCCAGACCGGCAGCAGCGCCGCCGGCCAGCATGCCGAGCCAGACTGCCCGGCGCTGCTCAAAACCGGCATAGGCTGCTGCACGCGGAGCCAGCCCGGCCACGCTCATCTTGAACGCGGTCAGGCTCCAGCGCAGAAAGACCAGTGCGGCACCCAGCGCCAGCGCGGTAAACAGCACGCCGACATGGGTACGGGTGCCCGGAATCAGCAGCGGCAGCAGGGCTGAATCGCTGAACATGCGCGACTGCGGAAAGCCATAGCCGTCCGGATCACGCCAGGCCCCGTGGATAAGCCAGCTCAGGACAAACCCGGCCACATAAACCAGCATCAGGCTGACCAGTATCTCGTTGGTATTGAAGCGGGTACGCAGCCAGGCCGGAATCGCTGCCCAGCCCATGCCGCCCAGCACCCCGGCCAGCAGCATCAGCGGCAGTACCAGAACACTGTCCGTTTCATAAAACAGCAGTGCCACGCCCCCGGCCGCAATGGCTCCCAGGGTGAGCTGTCCTTCCGCACCGATATTCCAGATATTGGCCCGGAATCCCACGGACAATCCGAGTGCAATCAGGGCCAGTGGTGAGGCCTTGATAATGAGTTCGCCCAGACCATACAGGTCATTGACCGGTTCGATGAAAAAAGCGTGGAAAGCCTTGACGGGACTCTGCCCCATCAGGGTGAAGACCACCAGGCCGAACAGCAGCATCAGCAGCATGGCCAGCACCGGTGACAGGTAAACCATGGCCCGTGACGGGGCCGGACGGGGTTCCAGACGGATACTCATGCACGGGCTCCTTCAGGGGTTGCGGTATTGTCCTGTCCCATGCCACCCATCAGCAGGCCGATCTCCTCCACATTGGTCTGACTGACCGGGCGGGCTTTCGAGAGATGGCCTTCGGAAATGACGGCGATGTGGTCACAGATTTCAAACAGCTCGTCCAGCTCTTCCGAGACCACGAGAATGGCCACCCCCTGATTGCGCAGGTCAATCAGGGCCTGGCGGATGAAGGTGGCAGCTCCGACATCCACACCCCAGGTGGGCTGGGCCACCACCAGTACCTCCGGATTCAGCATCAGCTCGCGCCCGACAATGAATTTCTGCAGGTTGCCGCCCGACAGGCTTTTGGCTTCAGCCCGTGCGCCGGGTGCCTTGACGTTGAAACGGCTGATGCAGTCACGCGCGAAATGGCGTACCCGGCGGTGGTTGATGAGCCAGCCGGGTTTGAGACCGGAATCATAGCCGGTCAGCAGGGCATTCTGGCTCAGGGTCATTTCCGGTACGGCACCGCGTCCCAGCCGCTCCTCGGGGATGAAACGCAGTCCCAGCCTGCGCCGCTCCGAGGCATTCAGCGCCCCTGCCGGCTTGCCGTTGATCTCGATCCGGTCCCCGGCAGACGGCTGCTCACCGCTCAGGGCGTACAGTAGCTCCTGCTGGCCGTTGCCGGACACGCCGGCAATGCCGAGGATTTCCCCGCTGCGTACACTCAGGCTGAGGTGGTGCAGATGGGCACCGAAAGGGTCGGCAGGCGTGCGCTCCAGATCCTGTACCTTCAGGCGCTCGCTGCCGCCCGGACCGGGTTCGCCGTGCAGGCAGACCGGCAGTTCCCTGCCGATCATCATTTCCGCCAGTGCCCTGGCCGTTTCCTGTCGGGGGTCGGCCTGCCCCGTGACCTGCCCGGCGCGCAGCACGGTGGCGCTGTGGCACAGCTCGCGGATTTCATCCAGCTTGTGCGAAATGTACAGGATGCTGCAGCCTTCATCCGCAAGCCGGCGCAGGGTCTCGAACAGCTTCTGTACCGCCTGCGGGGTCAGCACCGAAGTGGGCTCGTCCATGATCAGCAGGCTCGGCTCCTGCAGCAGGCAGCGCACGATTTCCACCCGCTGGCGTTCGCCGACCGACAGGTCGTGCACCAGCCGGCCCGGATTCAGGGGCAGGCCGTAGTGTCCGGAAACGTCGGCGATGCGTGCTGAAAGTTTTTTCATGTTCACCGCCTGATCCATGGCCAGTGCGATGTTCTGCGCCACGGTCAGGGTGTCGAACAGGGAGAAATGCTGGAATACCATGCCGATTCCCAGACGGCGTGCGTGGGCGGGGCTGCTGATCCGTACTTCCTCACCGTTCCAGAACAGGTGGCCTTCATCGGGTTTGATCACGCCGTACACCGCCTTCATGAGTGTGCTTTTGCCGGCACCGTTCTCGCCCAGCAGGGCGTGGATTTCACCCGGCATGACCTTGAGGTTGATGTCCTTGTTCGCCACCACGGACGGGTAATATTTGCTGATGCCCTGAAGTTCAAGGCGTGGCACAGGGGTCATACGCGCTCCTCTTTCAGTTTCAGTAGTTGTGCAGCCACCGCAATGGCGATGATTTCAGGTTCCTTGCCACTGATGCCGGGCAGGCCCACAGGGCAGGTCAGGCGCTCGATCAGGTGCTGTTCCAGACCGGCATCCCGCAACCGGTGCCGGAAGCGGGCCGCTTTGGTGCGGGAGCCGATCAGCCCCAGAAAGGCGAAGTCACCGCGTGCCAGTATGCGCTCACACAATGCAAGATCAATGCCATGATCATGAGTCATGATCAGGTAACAGGCACCCGCAGGGGCTTGGACAATAGTGGCAGTGGGATCGGGGTTTTGAAGGCAGGTCACGTTGGCAGGGAGATGGGGCGGGAAGCTGTCGGGGCGGCTGTCGATCCAGTGAATCCGCCAGGGCAGGGGGGCCATGATTTTTACAAGGGCACGGCCCACATGCCCGGCACCATGCAGGATCAGCAGGGGCTCGTCAGGGGGGGCATACCGGGCCAGCTGTGCCTGCAGTTGCTGTTCAAGCCCGGCGGCATCGCGGATCCGGACATGCATCAGAGTAACGGCTCCGCCACAGCATTGGGCCAGGTCGGGGCCGAGAAGGAAGTCCTGCTGCCGGGGCCGGGCGGCAGGGGGAGCGGTCTCCAGCCATGCCCGTGCCTGCTGCATGGCCTGATGCTCCAGCCGGCCCCCTCCGATGCTGCCGAAGGCGTGCTGCCGGAATACCAGCATGAAACTGCCGGGGGCGCGCGGAGCCGAGCCCTGCACGGTCTGTACCTGTACCAGCATGGCTGGCTGCTGACGTATTGATTGCAGGGCTTCCGGCCACCAGGACGGCAGACGGACGGGAGCGGATGTATGCGGATGCAGGCTTGTTTCAGTCATGCTGGGTGGCAGGTATCGGACGCCAATGACTGCCACAGGTTAGTACAGGAAAAAATTGTATGCAATATGTTTCTGATTTTGTACACAATATTAGGGTGTCATACCGCCAATGCCCATACGGCAGCAGGCAGCCGGTACTGCACCGTTTCAGGGCATCAGCAGCATGATCCGGAGCCTGCAGACCATTTCATGCTGCCTGCATGCCGCAGATTACGCATGCTCGCTGCCTTCCACCTTGCGGCACCAGGTCTCGATACCCTGCAGCAGCTGTAGCAGCTCCATTTCGCTCTGAATGCCCAGCTGGCCACAGAATTTCCGGTTCCAGTCCACGATGTGGGGCTCAATGTGCACGTACAGTGACCGCCCCTTGTCGCTCAGGTCGATATAGGCCACGCGCCGGTCGTGCTGGTCGGGGGTGCGGGTGATCAGTGCCTTGTTGTTCATCAGGATCAGGGCACGGGTGACACGGGCTTTTTCCATGTTGGCCAGGCGTCCGAGTGCACCGGGGGTGAGACTGCCGTGCCGGAACAGTTGCGCCATCACGCGCCATTCCGGAATGGTGATGTCATAACCGGCGTAAACTTTGGACAGTGAGCGGCTGATCAGGTCTGCTGCCACGGTCAGCCGGTAGGGCAGGAAGTCTTCCAGCTGCAGGCTGGCAGTCCTGGTGGGTGTGCTGTCAGTTTTCCGCATGCCGGTATCTCCTTGTGGACAGGTGGAAAAAATAAAAAGCTTGCTGCAATCAGTTTTGATCGATATTATATTGTTTCGATCGAAATTAAAAGTGCTTTTATCCCCGATCTACCCCCCCTAAAAAGAGGATGTAACATGAGCAAGCAGTTTGCTTCGGTAGCTGATACTGAAGTCAAGAAGGTCAGTTTTGTCAAACTGGCCGAGGGTGCCTACGCCTATACCGCCGAAGGTGATCCGAATACCGGTATCATCATTGGCGATGATGCCGTCATGGTGGTTGATACCCAGGCAACCCCGACCATGGCCCGGGACGTGATCCGCCGCATCCGTGAAGTGACCGACCTGCCGATCAAGCATGTGGTGCTGACCCATTACCATGCCGTGCGGGTGCTCGGTGCGTCGGCTTATGAGCCGGAAACCATCTATGCCAGCCGCAACACCTATAACCTGATTCAGGAACGTGGACAGCAGGATTTTGAATCCGAACTGGGCCGTTTCCCGCGCCTGTTTGCCGATGTATCTTCGGTGCCGGGCCTGACCTGGCCGACCGTGGTGTTTGAAAACAAGCTGACCGTGTTCCTCGGCAGCCTGGAGGTACAGATTCTGCATCTGGGCAAGGGCCACAGCAAGGGCGATACCGTGGTCTGGCTGCCCAAGCAGAAGGTGCTGTTCTCCGGGGACCAGGTCGAATACGGTGCCACGCCTTATACCGGTGATGCCTACCATGAGGAATGGCCGTCGACCCTGAACCAGCTGCTGGCGCTGGGACCGGAGAAGCTGGTACCGGGACGCGGTGAGGCGCTCACCAGTGCAGACGAATGCCGGGTGGCCATTGAAGGTACCCGCGACTTCCTGTCCGACATGTATGGCAATGTGAAACAGTGCCGTGCCAAAGGGATGGATCTGGCTGCCACCTATGCCGATACCTATCGGCTGCTGCAACCCAAATATGGCCAGTGGGTTATTTTTGATCATTGCCTGCCGTTCAATATCACCCGTTGTTATGACGAAGCCGGTGAGTACCCCGACCCCCGCATCTGGACTGCCGAGCGTGATCAGGAGATGTGGCATTCCCTGCAGTCCGTGGTCAAGCAGTAACAGTCAGTCACCCACTCCTGCCGGGAGTGGGTTACACCCAAAAGGAGGAGAACGTCGTGGTTTCAACCTATACCAATCCGGTATATGCGTACCGTCGGCACCCGGACCAGGATGCCGCCACCCCGGCACACCACCCGGTCATCATCATCGGCGGAGGGCCGACCGGGCTTTACATGGCCCTGGATTTCGCCCGTCAGGGCATTGCCACCGTGGTGCTGGACAATGACAGCACCGTCAGCTTCGGTTCCCGTGCCCTGTGCTTTTCCAAGCGTACCCTGGAAATCCTGGATCGTGTGAATTGTGGCGAGCCGGTTGCCAAAAAAGGCGTGACCTGGCAGCTGGGCAAGGTGTTTTTTCACCAGCAGCAGGTCTATGAATTCAACCTGCTGCCGGAGCAGGGCCATCAGCGCCCCGCGTTCGTCAATATCCAGCAGTATTACCCGGAAGAGTACCTGGTCAACGAGATTCTGGAGACCCCGGCCATTTCACTGCGCTGGCTCAACACCGTCAGGCAGGTGCGCCGCAGCGGTGACAGGGTCGAGGTGGTGACGGAAACGCCGGAAGGTGAATACCGCATGAGCTGCGATTACGTGCTGGTGGCCGACGGGGCCAACAGCGGCATCCGGGACAGCCTGGGGCTGGAATCCCGGGGGCAGATTTTTGATGATACCTTCCTGATTGCCGATATTGCCATGCAGGCGGATTTTCCCACCGAGCGCTGGTTCTGGTT
>JAGRJD010000146.1:0-1931 GCA_020442915.1 Thiothrix sp.
GACTGGCAGGTCGGCCAGACCGGCAAGATTGTCGCCCCCGACCTTTATATTGCTGTCGGTATTTCCGGGGCCATCCAGCATCTGGCCGGAATGAAGGACTCCAAGGTGATCGTCGCCATCAACAAGGATGAAGATGCCCCGATCTTTCAGGTGGCCGATTACGGTCTGGTCGCCGATCTGTTCAACGCTGTTCCGGAACTGACCAAGGCCCTGGAGTGACCGGATACCGGAGCCAGTAGCACCCGAACAAGCATTCATGCCAGCCTAGTGCTGGCATGGTGTTTTCTGGCATTAACCCGCCCAACCCGTAAAATCACGAGCCACTTACCACCGGAGGAGCAAGCATGGATAAGATTGAACGCGAGGTCATGGAATATGACGTGCTGATTGTCGGCGGTGGTCCCGCCGGCCTGAGCGCCGCCATCCGCCTCAAACAGCTGGCAGAAGACCACGGACAGGAAGTTTCGGTCTGTCTGGTCGAAAAGGGATCAGAGATCGGAGCCCACATCCTGTCCGGTGCCATCCTCGAACCCACTGCACTGAATGAACTGTTTCCCAACTGGAAGGAGCGCGGTGCACCACTCAATACACCGGTGGCCGAAGAAAAAATGCTGTTCCTGAGCGAAACCGGTAGCCTGGCCACCCCTAAAGCCTTCATGCCCTCCGCCATGCACAACGAGGGCAATTACATCATCAGTCTGGGCAACCTGTGCCGCTGGCTGGGTGAGCAGGCGGAAGCACTGGGTGTGGAAATCTACCCCGGCTTCACTGCGGCCACCCTGATCGACAACGGAGACGGCAGCATCGGTGGCGTGATCACCGGCGATATGGGCATCAACCATGATGGCACACCCGGACCCCGGTTCGAGCCCGGCATGGAGCTGCGTGCCCGTTACACCTTCTTTGCCGAAGGCTGCCGCGGGCATCTGGGCCGGCAGCTCAAAAGCCGCTTCAATCTGGATGCCGATGTAGAACCACAGACCTACGGCATCGGTATCAAGGAACTGTGGGAAGTTGACCCGGCCTGCCACCAGCCGGGGCTGGTGGTCCATACTGCCGGCTGGCCCCTCAGGCCGGACACCTATGGCGGCTCCTTCATCTACCACCTGGAAAACCATCAGGTCGCCGTCGGCTTTGTAGTGGGTCTGGATTACCGCAATCCCTACCTCAGCCCGTTCGAGGAGTTCCAGCGCTTCAAGACCCACCCGGACATCCGTGATACGTTCAGGGGTGGACGCCGCATTTCCTATGGTGCACGCGCACTGAATGAGGGCGGCCTGCAATGCCTGCCCAAAATGACCTTCCCCGGCGGAGTGCTGATCGGCTGTGAAGCCGGTACGCTGAACATGCCCAAAATCAAGGGCACCCATACCGCCATGAAATCCGGCATGCTGGCGGCTGAAGCGGCGTTTGAAGCACTGGCCGGCAAGGCAGCGGCGGAAAATGCCGAACTGAGCCACTATACCGAAAAATTCAACAAATCCTGGGCCTACCATGAGCTGCATGCCGCCCGCAATGTACGCCCCAGCTTCAAGTGGGGGCTGTGGCTCGGCACCCTGTATACCGGCATTGACCAGGTGCTGTTCAAGGGCAAGGCCCCCTGGACCATCAGGCACGGTCATGCCGACAATGAAACCCTGCTCACCAAGGACAAGGCCAGACCGATCAACTATCCCAAACCGGATGGCGTGCTGACCTTTGACCGCCTGTCATCGGTGTTCCTGTCCGGCACCAATCACGAGGAAGACCAGCCCTGTCACCTGACACTCAAGGACCCGACCGTTCCGGTGCGCATCAATCTGGCACTGTACGATGGCCCCGAACAGCGTTACTGCCCGGCAGGCGTGTACGAATTCGTGCCCGATGAAAACAGCAGGGAAGGTGCCCTGCGCCTGCAGATCAATGCCCAGAACTGCGTGCATTGCAAGACC
>JAGRJD010000146.1:1946-12533 GCA_020442915.1 Thiothrix sp.
ATCAAGGATCCGACCCAGAACATCGTCTGGGTGACACCGGAAGGCAGCGGCGGGCCGAACTATCCGAACATGTGAACAAGCAGCCTGAAAACAGCTTCCCTTGCCTGCCTGTCAGGTGAGGGAAACGCCACCCTCCTCCCTCTCAATCCCCGAATACCCCCGGACCATGGATATCACCTCACAGCTGCACCCCTCCTGGCTGCCCGCCCTGTCGCAGGCACTGGCACAACCGGCGTTCCGGAAACTGCAGGACTTCCTGCAGACCGAACAGCAGGCCGGCAAATCCATCCTGCCACCTGAATCCCGGCGCTTCAATGCCCTGACCGGCACAGCACTGGATCAGGTCAGGGTGGTGATACTGGGTCAGGACCCCTACCCCACCGCCGGCCATGCACATGGCCTGTCCTTTTCGGTGCTGCCGGAGGTCAGGCCGCTGCCGCGCTCACTCAGTAACATCAACAAGGAACTACTGAGTGATCTCGGGATCGACAATCACCATACCGGTTATCTGCAGCCTTGGGCTGCACAAGGCGTACTACTGCTCAACACGGTTCTGAGCGTGGAGGAAGGCAGGGCCGGCAGCCACCAGAAAAAAGGCTGGGAACCGCTCACCGATGCCGTGATTCAGGCGGTTAATGATCATACGCCGGCCACCGTTTTCATCCTCTGGGGAGCGCAGGCCCGGAAAAAAGCCGAACGGATTGACACCGGACGCCATCAGGTGATCACGAGCGCCCACCCCTCCCCCCTGTCCGCCAGCCGGGGCTTTTTCGGCAGCCGCCCGTTTTCGCGCTGCAATGCCTTTCTGGTCCAGAATGGACGCGAGCCGGTGAACTGGCAGCTGTAGCAAACCGGAGGGGTATTGCCCTGATGACTTGCAGCTTCTAACATGGCCATTTTGCGCTGCACCATGCAACACCCATGAACAAACTGCGTCACCTGCTGCTCCAACTCCCCTGGATGCCCGTTATCCTGATCACCCTGTTGCTCGGCTTTGCCCCCTTTGTGCCTGAACCCCATTTATGGGAAAAGCTGAAAATGCTCTCCCAGGGTACGCTCACACGCCCGCTCGATATTTTCGACCTGTTCTGGCACAGCTGGCCGTTTGTGCTGCTGGCCGCCAAACTGCTGTGGGGGCGGGCGTGAAGTTCCTGCACACCTCGGACTGGCACATCGGACGCCTGTTTCACCATGCCTCGCTGCTGGAGGACCAGCGCCATGTCCTGCGCCAGATCATCCAGCATGCTGTACACGAACAGGTCGATGCGGTACTGCTTGCCGGCGATGTTTATGATCGCGCCATACCGCCGGTGGAAGCCATCCGACTGGTGGATGAGGTTCTGCATGAACTGACGGCGGTACACGGCATCCCGGTATTGCTGATCGCCGGCAATCACGACAGTCCTGAGCGTCTGGGTTTCGGGGCCCGGCAGTTGAGTCACGGACAGC
Source organism: Thiothrix sp. (assembly GCA_020442915.1). Lineage (GTDB taxonomy): Bacteria > Pseudomonadota > Gammaproteobacteria > Thiotrichales > Thiotrichaceae > Thiolinea. The sequence goes on from JAGRJD010000146.1 coordinate 3,396, forward strand.
TGCACATCCTGAATCATCAGCCGGAACAGCCCTCGGCACGGGTGCTGGAGGACTCCCACGGCCCGGTCGCCTTTTACGGCCTGCCCTATGCCGATCCGGTCACGGTGCGCGACCGGTATGATGCACCGGTACACAGCCATGATGAGGCCATGGCTTTTCTGTGCCGACGCCTGCACGCTGACAGCGTGGCTGCAGGCTTTGAACGCACGGTCCTGCTGGCACACTGTTTCGCAGGCGGCAGCCGCGTCAGTGACTCGGAGCGCCCGCTGTCGGTCGGTGGCAGCGAACAGGTATCCGTGCGCCACTTCGACACCTTCAGCTATGTCGCCCTCGGCCACCTGCACAACCCGCAGACCTGTGGCCGTCCACAGGTGCGTTACAGCGGCTCGATCCTGAAATATTCATTCTCGGAAACACACCAGCCCAAATCGGTGACGCTGGTGGAAATGGATGCGGCGGGGCAATGCGCTATCCGCCTGCTGCCACTGCAACCACTGCACGAAGTGCGGGTGCTGGAAGGTCTGCTGGCTGACCTGCTGGTACCCGCTGCGACGGACGCGGCACGTCAGGATTACCTGCTGGCGCGTCTTGCCGATACCGGAGCCCTGCTTGACCCCATGAACCGCCTGCGCGCCGTCCATCCCAACATTCTGGCCCTGGAACGCACCGGCCTGCTGCAACCGGCCCCATTCGAGGCCGGGAAGGCGCGCCGTCTGGATCAGAACGAACTGCGCCTGTTTCAGGACTTCTATCACCATCTCTGTCAGGAGCCCCTGCCGGCACCCCAGCAGCACCTGATTGAAACACTGCTGAAAGAACTGGCGCATGAGGCGGAAGCCTGAGTGGGCACAGCCCTTACTGCTGTACCACAATGCCCGCTTTCGCAGCCCATTGCCCCAGGTCCTGTTTCATCAACACGTTCGCCATCAGGGACGGAAACTGGTCCGGGGTGCAGGCAAAAGTCGGTACGCCCAAAGCGGCGTATTTCGCTGCCATATCGTGGTCATAAAACGGCGCCCCCTCATCACTCAGGGCCAGTAACGCAATCATCTGCACCCCGGATGCCACCAGCTGCGCCGTGCGTTTCAGCATCTCACGGCTGTTCCCGCCCTCATAAAGGTCACTGATCAGAATAAGCACGGTATCATCCGGACGCGAGATCAGGCCCTGGCAATACCCCAGCGCCCGGTTGATGTCAGTGCCTCCGCCCAGCTGCAGACCAAACAGCAGATCCACCGGGTCATCATGCAGCTCTTCCGTCAGATCGACAATCGAGGTATCAAACACCACCATGCGGGTGCTCAGGGCCGGAATGGATGCCATCACGGCGGCAAAAATGCTGGAATACACCACGGACGGCGCCATGGAACCACTCTGATCGATGCACAGCACGACCTCTTTCAAGGCGGAACGCTTGCGCCCATAGCCAATCAGTTTATCCGGCACAATGGTGTTGTATTCAGGCAGATAGTTTTTGATATTGGCACGGATGGTGCGGTTCCAGTCGATTTCCTGCAGGCGCGGGCGGTGATTACGCACGGCACGATCAAGCGCTCCCTTGACGGCCTGCTGCATCGGCTGCTGCAGGCGGCGCAGCAGTTCCTCCACCACCTTGTCAACCACTTGTCGGGCACTGTCTCTGGTCCGGGCCGGGATGGCATCCTTGAGGGAGATCAGCGTCGCCACCAGATGAATATCCGCCTCCACCGCATCCAGCACTTCCGGTTCCAGCAGCAGCTCCCGCAGCCCCAGACGGGTGATGGCATCCTGCTGGATCATGCGCACCACCGAAGACGGGAAGTACTGGCGGATATCCCCCAGCCAGCGCGTGACATTCGGTGCCGAAGCGCCCAGGCCGCCACGCCGCCCGTTGCCCCCTTCACCATTGCCATAAACCGCCGCCAGACAATTGTCGATCCCCTGCTCCCTGCTGTCCAGGGTACAGCCGATACCATCGGCCTCCCCCCCACCGAGAATCAGTCGCCAGCGTTTCTGTCTTGCTTCAGGCTGCATCAGCCACCTCCAGTCCCAGTATCTGCCCCAGCAGCGGCAACACCGCTGCAGCCCGTGTTTCATCAACCGCCACAGGCAATGACGTGGTCGGCAGTGCCGCCTGCCCCTGCCGGACCCGCTCCCCCATCCGGCGCCTTTCAGGCGCGGTGAAAGTAGCAAAGGTACGGCGCAATACCGGCAGTAACTGCTGAAAAGTATCGGCATTCAACTGGCTGATCCACTGATCAATCAGGTTCCACAAGGTTTCGTCATACACCAGCAGCTGACCACTGTCACGCAGAAAACCATCCACCCAGCCGGCAGCCTGAACCGGCTCATTGGCGGTGGACAATGCCAGCCCGAAACGGCGTGCACTTTCTGCCTCATCCAGTACCCCTGCCTGCAGCAGCAGGCGACAGCAACGCCCGGCCAGCAGGGTGTGCAGCCCGCCCTGGTCCAGCAGGGTCTGTAACGCCTGGGTCCATTGCAGGCTGAAGTCATCCTCCGCCAACAGCCTGATGGCATCCTGTACTGCCTGAATATGCCCGAACATGGCTTCGGCAGCCTCTTCATTCAGCGCGCTGCAGGCATTCGGCAACCCGATGCAGATGCGGGTCACCATACCGGATACCACTTGACCGACCTGTGCCAGCGATGTTCTGCGCACATCCCCGTAACGCAGCAGACGCGCCAGCCCCGGCATGGCCTGCATCAGGTGCAGGATATCGCTGCTGATGGCGGCCTCAAACTGCAGGCGCTGCATCAACAGGTCCACGGCCTCCGGCAGGTTGGCATACAGGGCGGCATGCGCCATATCGGCCAGCTGCTCCAGTGAAGTCGTCACCTGTGCCTGTTTAGCCAGTCGTTGGCCAGCGGCCGTTTCCAGGGTATTGCCCCAGAATCCGGCCTCAATCAGGCGAATGGCAAATTCCGGCTGCCATAAAAGACGCCAGCTTTCCTTGAATGTCCCTTTGCCACGTGCATTGCCACCGCCCTGCCCCCAGGGGATATCGAGCATCGCCAACCGCCGCAGCAGCTGGCTGCGCTCCAGGTCACCGGGCTTGCGCAGGTCCAGTATCAGGTCGGTGTCACTGGCCGAAGGCTTGAGACGCAGGCGTTTCTGCTCCCGCGCCAGATCCTGCTGCAATGGCGTCCGGGGTGTTTCATCCGGTACACGGCCCAGCACCTCACCAGTCAGCAGCTGACGTTGCAGCAGCTGCATCAGGGTGCCATCACCGAACAGCATCACACTCTGTACCGACTCGTTCATTTCCGCCAGCCCCGGCAAGGGTCGCTGGCGCATGGCCGCGAGGGTTTCCGCCAGACGCACGGCCTCAATCACATGGGCAGAGGAAATATCCATTCCCTGCACCCGGAACGTATGGGCGACACGGGTCAGCCAGCGGCTCGCCAGATGACTCCCGACCGGCTCCTCAGGGCTCGAGGACGAGGCGGGTGAGGCGGATTCCCAGAGATGGGCATACCAGCCGGGAGCATCCACTCCCGCACCATAGCCACTGGCATTGCTCAGGCGTTCGTGCGTCCAGGGCACCCAGGTGGCGGTGGTTTTGAGCCCGGGCAGACCTTTCAGCCGGGCATTGTCGGTTTTGGCTGCGGGCAGGCTCTGCAAGGCCGGTGCATGCCAGGCTCCGCAAACCACCGCAATGGTGCTGAAACCGTCTTTCCCGGCCTGCCGGATGCAGCTGCGCATGTAAGCCTCGCGTAACTGTTCGCGCTCCTGCTCACCGGCATCACGCGGGTAGTGCCCATCCACTTCCTCACGCAAAGCCGTCATCGCCTCCAGAATGGCCGCAAACAGCTCACCGGAATCACGGCGCTCCTCGACCATGTGCTCCCACCAGCGTTCACTGTCGGCATACCCGGCGGCTTCCGCCAACAGGGCCAATGGATCCTGACGGACCAAGACAGCAGGGTCAGCCGGTGCATCCGGGGAATCTGCAGGCAGCATCGACGCCGCTTCCGCTTCTGCCTCCGTCGCCCTTTCGGCCTCAGCCGCTGCTTTGCCGGCAGCGGCAGCTTCCGCCGTCTTGTCACGGGCAAAGTGATGGCTGGACGGCAGGTCCATAAAGCGCACCGCTACCTGCTGCGTCAGGGCATACTGAATCGCCTGCCATTCCGGTGAAAAAGCAGCAAAGGGGTAATAAACGGCACGCTGTGGCTCATCAGGCGCATAAATCAGCAAGGCTACCGGCGGCTGCATCTGCGCCTGTGCAGCCAGTGTCAGAATGCCATCGGCCTCGGGCGGCCCTTCAACCAGAATGCAATCCGGCTGCAGGACGGTGAGTGCCTGCAACAGGCTGCGAGCGGAGCCGGGACCGTGGTGACGGATACCGAAGACGTGATGTGGCATGCAATGGTGTTCCTCTGATGTGGGGCTGGCGGCTGAAGACCTGCGGCAACCCGATTATGCCATTGATTAATTAGCTTATTTTAAGACCTTGAACACAAGGGGCAACCCTGATTTGCTGGCTGCCTTGCAGAACTGCGGCTATGTCGCTACGGTATGATTTGTAAACTGATCGAAGTACCCACTCTCTCCAGCAAGCCAGTTCTCTGGCTCACCGTTATGCGGTAAAAAGCCCCGTAAAGATTTTGCTGGTAATTTATGCTTTTGGGCTGGCTTGGTCTGTAGCATCACGCCATGTTCCGTTGTCACCGGTATCAGCTCAATGCCGGCGCTCCAGTGCTTGGTAAGCAGCGTGATTATGTGATGGTTGATACCAGATGGCAAGCATGACCGTGCCGCACGCGGAGTCGTGTGGGGAGGGCGGGCTAGAAACCAGTCCTTACCTGTCACACCCCATGGGAACCTGTCCCAGTCACCTCCTCTGATCCAGATCAATCGCCTCTGCACAGGCAAGTCGAATTTCTTTAAAAATTGACAACCAGTTTCCAATTAAGTAAACTGGTTGTCAAATATTGAGGCCGAACATGAATCCGAACAAGACAGACAAGTTGTCCAGCATTGCACTATCCATTTTCAGGTTGAACGGTCAGCTTATTGAGTGGGGTAATCACTTCACGCAGCCGCACGGACTGACTAGCGCCCGCTGGCAGGTGCTTGGAGCCATTGCAATGGCTCCACAGCCGCCGAACATCCCACAGATCGCCGAGACAATGGGTGTTACCCGGCAAGGCGTCCTGAAACAAATCAAGCTGCTTGTCGGTGAGGAGCTTGTCCAGCCCCAATCCAATCCAGCGCATAAGCGTTCGCCTTTGTATGTACTTACGCCTAAGGGACAGGCAACTTTTCAAGCCTTGAGCGAACGCTGGCGCAAACATGTCAGGGAACTAGCCCCCGGGTTCAGCGCCACTGATCTGGATGCCGCAATTCGTGTTCTATCGGCAATGTCGCAGGCTCACAGCCCCATGCCGGATGAATAACCCCGCAAACACCCCAGCACAAAAGGAGTTCGCCATGTCTCACATAAAACCTTTGGATGAGCAGTTCCCGATTCAGCGCCAGCTGGAAGTCGAGGTCGCGCCGGTCGTACTCGTCAATGTGTTCACGCTGGCTGTTGCCGATGAGGCAGTTTTTCTGGAAGTCTGGAAAGATGATGCCGAGTTCATGAAGCGCCAGCCAGGTTTCATATCGACGCAACTTCATCGCGCCATCGGTGAGAGTCCAACTTATCTGAATTATGCGGTGTGGGAGTCCACTGAAGCGTTTCGCACCGCCTTCACCCACCCCGACTTCCTCTCCAGGCTGTCGGCGTATCCGTCTTCTGCGGTGGTGAGACCCCACCTGTTCCAGAAGGTCGGCGTGGCTGGCATCTGTACTCCCTGACGCCGGGTCACGGCAGAAGAAAGCGACACCAGCGCGTTTGATGGCCCGTTTGCTCATTGATTAGTCAATGGGTTCCAGCGTGCGCATCCGAGCTGCGACTACCTATAGCGCAACGCCGGGAATCGGAGCGGCTGACACGGTCCGCCCCGGCAGCCCCCCCAAATGCTTGAGCACCAGTTTTGCCAGTGCCTGCGCCCGGTCACTTATTTGCCTTTGGCCCTATTTTTAGTTTTGGCTTTTTCAGCCTTGGGCGGGTCCTGCAGGCCATAGGAACTGAAACCTTTGGCGGTATCGGCAATGGCCTCGTCACTCAGCACCACCTGCTGGCCGATCAGCAGGGTGTTGAAATACTGGCGGGCCAGGGTTTCCAGCTCGACCGCCAGCCACATGGCCTTGTCCAGACTGGCTCCAGTGGCGATCATGCCATGATTGGCCAGCAGGCAGGCCGTGCGCCCTTCCAGTGCCTTGAGGGCGTTAGCGGACAGGGCTTCGGTACCGAAGGTGGCATAATCGGCACAGCGCACCGTGGTACCGCCGAAGGCTGCCATCATGTAATGCACCGCCGGAATTTCACGCCGGGTGATGGCGATGGCGGTGCAATAGGTGGGATGGGCATGCACCACGGCATTCACATCGGCACGGGCGCGCAGGATGTCAAGGTGAAAACGCCATTCAGTAGACGGCTTCAGCGGCCCGCTCCAGCTGCCGTGATCCCCTTCCAGCGGCATGCTGGCAATCATTTCCGGCTCCATTTTGTCATAAGGCGTCGCTGACGGGGTGATCAGCATCCGGCCCTGATAACGGACGGAAATATTACCGGAAGTGCCCTGATTCAGGCCGCTGCTGTTCATGAAGCGGCATTGCTCAATAATGGCCTTGCGTAATTCATGCTCTTCGTGGGTCATGCTCATCGTGCTTGGTTCCTATCTTCAATCAGTATCAAAACAAAAGGGCTAACATGGATTCAGCGCCGGTTCCCCGGCCAGATAACGCCGTACCTCCTCCCTTGACCAGGTTTTTCTCTTTTGCGAACATCACTCATCTCCTCCTCATGTATTTCCGTTCCACCTTGCCTGCTGATCGGGACTTGTGACTTACTCTTGGCGCAGGCTGGCCAGATGTTGTGCACTCAGCTCATCCGTAATCAGCCCTTTCAACAACCCGCTGTTCAATACCGCCCGCAAGGCCTCCACCTTGGGCTCGCCACCGGCAATCGCAATCAGCCGATGACCGCGCAGGTCATCCGCCGCCAGTGACATGGCACGCTCGTTCAGCCCGGATTTCACCAGGACCCCGTCAGCATCAAAATAATGCCCCAGCATCTCACCGCATGCCTTCTGCTGCTGCAGCTCTGCCAGCTCCGCCTCCATCACCATGCCGGTTTCCACCAAATGGGCATGCCAGTCCACCTCGCCGATACCGGCCAGCAGCAGGTCTGCTCCACGCCCCATAGCAAGCACTTCGGCAATCCCGAGCTGGGCCATCAGCACCTGCTTGTCCTGGGCACTGTTGGCAAAGATCGGTACCGGCAGCATATAGGCCTCCGCGCCGGTTTTTTCCGCCAGCCGGTGAATGACATCAAAGGGATTAGCGGCAAACTTGCGTGTCAGGCCACCCAGCAGAGAGACAAAACGGACATGACTGATGTCCATGACAGGCAACATCTGCACCACCGAGGCCAATGTGCGCCCGTGCCCGATCCCGATGCTGTGGTATTCGCCGGACTCGATGGCCAGACGCAGAAAATCCGCCCCCGCCAGCCCCAGCGTGCGTAGTGGCAGCGGCCCTTCATCCAGCACCGGGACCACCTTGCAATAATCCAGACCAAAAGCCACAGACAGGCTGTTTTCCAGCGCAATGCACTCGCGCACACAGGGGTCGACAAAAACCTGCACCAGACCGTCACGGAATGCGCGCGCAATCAGGCGATGGGCTCTGGGCTGGGGAATGCCGAAACGGCGGGCCACCTCGCTCTGGGTCAGACCACCCGAATAGTGCAGCCACGCAGCACGGGCAGCCATGCTGTCTTCTTCGCTGATCTGGTCAGGGTTGCGCTTTCCGGGGCGTTTCATGCGCTGGCGCTCCTCCGGAGCATGAATAATTTAACAAAAACTGTAAAATTATTCACTCAAGGTCGCAGGTTTGTCAACCTCGAACTCAGGTAACCATCAAGCAAACGGGTGACACCAAGGCCCGGTGGAATACGGGCGCTACAGCCCCAGCAGTGTCAATACCAGTGTCAGGCTCACCATCCCGGCCACGGTCGCCACCAGCAGGGTATTGGAACAGAACGCCCGGAAACCGAAACGGTCTCCGATAATGGGGTAGATAGCGAGCATGGGCCCGGCGGCAATCACCACCATGGACTGCTGCAATGAAGGATCAAAACCGGGCAGGATCCAGAATACCAGCAGTGCCGCCAGCAGGGGATGCAGCACCAGTTTGCCGAGCACCACGCCAGTCAGCCCGTGCACATTGCCACGAAAGGTATTGGTCGCCAGTGACATGCCGATGAACAGCAACGCCAGCGTACCGGATGCCTTTTTCAGCATGTCCAGGGACTGATCCAGCACTCCCGGCAACGTCAGGCCCAGCAGGGATGCCAGCACCCCGGCCACAATAGCCCAGATCAGCGGATTGGTCATGATGCGCCGCCCCACGATGTACCAGACCCGGCGTCCGGTTCCGGACTCGGAGCGTCCGGCAGCATATTCGAGCAGAATCAGCGCCAGTGGCAGGGTCAGGATATTTTCCACCAGTAACGCCATGACAAAGGCGATGGTGGCGGTTTCCGGGAGGCATAACAGCAGAATGGGGAAACCGATGAACATGCTGTTGGGCAAAGAGGCCCCCAGGCCCTTGATGGCAGCGGCGGCGGCATCATCACCAAACAGCCAGCGCCGGGCCACAAACAGCCCGATCAGCACGCCCAGGGACGCCGCGGCATAGCCGGCAACATAATGCAGCTCCAGTGCCTGGGCAAAATCAAGCTTCTGCAGGGAGGTGAAAATCGTGGCTGGCAGAAAGAAAAACAGGACCAGCTTGCCAACTCCCGGAATGGCTGCAGCCTCCACCAGCTTCGAGCGCACGGCAACAAAGCCCAGTCCGATCAGCAGAAAAACCGGCAGAATGATGAGAAAGGTATTGAGCATGGCTCAGGCACTCCGGGCGGGGGTAAAAACCCGGCATGATACCTGATGATGGCCATAAAGCCAGTAATCGCAAAACGGAGCAGCCTGCGGGCCGCTCCGATTCCTGCAACAAAAGGAAATGCGAAAACCGTCAGGAGGCGGTCAGTTCTGCTGTTGCTGCTGTGACCCGGTGCGCGACAAGCCCCG
>JAGRJD010000147.1 GCA_020442915.1 Thiothrix sp.
CATCCGATCATGGCTTCGTTAAGCCCATCTCCTTATACACAAGTCATATCAGCCATGTAAATCAATGAGTTATGAATCATGCTGTTTTTTTGATGACTTCCCGCTAAGCCTCTAAAAATCAGTTACTTAGCGAGTTCGACTAAAAAATAGGCTGCCACATAAATCATTGATTTTTAATGTCTGCCATATTTGTGTATAACGAGATGCGTTAAGCCATCGCCGATACCTTACTTGCTAACCAGCGGAAAACCGTTCGCACACTAACGCCGTACGCTTTCGCCACGGATGAAGCCGATTGGCCTTCACCAACGGCTTTGACTGCCTGCTAGCGCATGACTTGGAGAGTATGATGATCGATGGCGCGACCATCTGAGCTACGTTTGCATTTCATGCACGAATTATATCATGACTTTACTTTCGGAAAAGATAGTATCAGGCTGCCGCCTTGGTGATTACCTCAACCTGCTGGCCCGCCTTTGCCAGCAGATTGATAAGCATATCAACGGTAAACTGTCCGATCTTGCCCCGGTACAGGTCGCTGATTCTGGCCTGACTCACCCCCAGCAGTTCCGCCGCCTCACTCTGGGTACTGAAACGGGCTTGCAGAATCTTGGTTAGCTGGTGCATCAGTTGCGCCCTGATCAGCCTGTTTGCCGCCTTTTCAGGCTCAAACAGATCATGGAAAACACTTTGTCCGGCTGGTGTAGTGTGTCCGTCGTCCATCATTTCATGCGCCTCTGGGTCATTGTCTTGAAACGTTCGCGTGCCAGTTCAATATCTGACTGTGCGGTTTTTTGTGTCTTCTTCTGGAAGGCATGCAGGATATAAACCGCTTCTTCAAACCGCGCCACATAGATCACCCGGAAAGCGCCGGAATCCTCATGAATGCGGACCTCCTGCACGCCTTGGCCAATCGTTTGCATGGGCTTCCAGTCCGTGGGCTGTTCACCTATCTGCAACAAGTGAAGCTGATAACCCGCGCTATCCTTGGCATCTTCAGGAAAGTTGCACAGGTCTTTGTAGCTGTTGCCAATCCATTCCAGTTTTTTCATGCTGTGACCTGCTGATTATATAAAATTCTGCATAAGTAAACTATCCCCGCCCCGGTTCCCACCGCTGCAACATCACCCCGGCCATTTCCCGCTGAGTTGTGCTGACTACCCCCGCTTGCGTGCCGTCCAGGCTGAACCGCACCCCGCCCTGCTGAATAGCCATGAGGTAACGCCCGTTCAGCGTGTGCAGCTTCAGCAGCTTCTGAACCACTTTCTTGCTGCCTCCGGGAAAGCGTTCATCATTCATGATCCGGTAAATCTCATGGTCAACACCAATGACCAAGGGCCGGTATTCACGCCAGACAGGGCACTCTCTCAGCCGTGCATCCAGATCCCTTGCACGCAATTCGGAAGGGGAAATAACGGGTTTTTTGGGGTTGGGCCTGCGGGCTGGTTTCTTCCCCGGCTTGCCCTGCTGGGTGCCGGTGCCGGTTGGTCGCTTGCCACTGGTAGCCGCTGGCCGGTCCTCACGTCGAATGATGCACTTGCCGGTACGGGTAACAGTACCGGGTGCCGGTGCGCCTGATGGTCAGGGTTTTCTTGGGTGTATAGCTCATGTCGGGTACTCATGGCGGGTTCGAGGTTTCCCGCTGCCGTGACTCGCACGACTCGCGGTTTTGTATGGGGGCAGTGTAGCACGGCATCAGGTTTTCCCCCGTGCACGGAAAGGAACAATCTGCCCCCCTGCCCTCAGTTCGTCCAGGTAATCGGCCCAGAACTGCAACATCTCCCGCCGCTCTTCCATGTACTCTGCCCGGTTATATGCTGCCCTGATCCGGTCCTTGTCCTTGTGGGCAAGTTGCCGCTCTATCGCATCCGGATTGAACCCATCTCGTTATACACAAATATGGCAGACATTAAAAATCAATGATTTATGTGGCAGCCTATTTTTTAGTCGAACTCGCTAAGTAACTGATTTTGAGAGGCTTAGCGGGAAGTCATCAAAAAAACAGCATGATTCATAATTCATTGATTTACATGGCTGATATGACTTGTGTATAAGGAGATGGATTGAACCGGCCCAGCTCGTTCAGCATGCTGGACGCCATACCCCGGAAACCATGCGGGGTCATGGTGTCGTTGTCATAACCCATGGTTCTTAGCGCTACCCTCAACCCGTTATCACTGAGTGGCTTGCTGGCCCCTCTGGCACTGGGGAATACAAAGTGGAACCGCCCGGTATAAGGTTGCAATTCTTCCAGGATGGAAACGGCTTGCCGGGATAATGGAACCACATGAACCGACTGGTTAGCCTGCTTGATGTGTGTTGGTGCTTTATCGTTACTGACCCGGGGGCGGCTGTGACTGGCCGTAATCGCCAGTTCGCCCAGTAAATCCAGGTAACAGTGCGCGGTCATTGGCGCACCGCGA
>JAGRJD010000148.1 GCA_020442915.1 Thiothrix sp.
CGGATCAGCGCATCGCGGTAATTACTGGTCACATACGCAACCACGCCTGCAAATGTTGTCTCGACCGCATGCACAATTTCACGATGATCCCGGCTGTAAACAGCTAGTCCGGTATGCGTACCGGGGTCAATGCCGATTGCATACCGGATGCCTGGGTGCTGTTCCATGCCGGAGAATGTTGACTGTCCGGCTCTGGACGCGGACAGGGCTTTATACTGCTCAGTGCTGAGTCGCATATCGCACTGCTCATTCGTCAGTAAATAGCCGTGCTTCGATCTAAGCTGCCTGCTCATGCGGCACTGCCTTCTGGCTTCTGGCCCCGGTAGCTGTCCCAGCTGAAATTAATCAGCTTCCCATCGCCTTGCTTCAGCCGGTCATAAGCGGCCTCTCCCAGTGCCGCTGGGAACCCATCCTTATCCAGATTGGACAGGATGGCCGTTGGCCGCACGGTCTCATAACGGGCATCCAGCAGCCGGAAAAACGCATCCTCTGCCCCTTTTGTCTGAGCATTGCGGCCCAGCTCATCCAGGATCAGCAGATCAATCTCTGCTATCCGGCGCAACCAGTTGCCCCGGTCAGAAAATTCCGTGCTCCAGTAGGCATCCAGGTAATCCTGTGCCTTCATCCGAAGCACGCTATAACCATCCCGCATCAGCTCCGCTGCGATGGCCGTGATCAGATGATTTTTACCGGTGCCGGGATTACCTCGTAGGATCAAGCCAGTGCCAGTGGCGCGGTACTGTCTGAAATTACTGGCATAGAACCGGCATTGGGCCAATGCTTTTTTCTGGCCCTCACTGTCAGCCCGGTAATTGTCGAAACTGCACCCGGAGAACCGGGCAGGGATGTCAGCCCCGGCCAGCAGCTGCCTGACCTGCTGTTCTTTTCGGCATTGCGGACACATTGGCACCCAACGCTCAACACCGTTTGCATCCAGCATGTTTTCTGGCCACCGGCCATGCGCCCTGCACTCAGCAAAGCGGGGGGTGAATGTGGTGCTGACAACAGCGGGCTTGTTGGTATCGGTTGGCATCCGGTCCAGCATGCTGCTGATCACGTCGGCCAGACTGCGAGCTGCTTGCATCATCAGATGTCCTCCACGGTGGGGCGCAAACTTTGGTTACGCGATTGGTTGGTACTCGCTGTGTTGGGCTTGCTGCCTTTGAGCGGGAAGATGCCTGTCCAGCGACTGGCGATGCTTTGGTCAACCATAGCTTGCTGGGTGTTTGTGTCGTACTGCAGCAGCAGGTTTTGCAGCTTTCGAGCGGCTAGTTCGGTGACGGGTTTGCGGATGGTTTTGCGATGTTGCTGGAACTCGGCCCATGCTTGCGGGTTTACACCGGCTGCTGCTGGGTATGGGTCGGATGTTTGTTGTGCAGCTTCCCGTTTATGCCTCCCTTTAGGTTGATCAGGGTGATCCGGTGATGGTTGTTCCTGATCCAGCGCGATAGCGTTCCCCGACTTTTCCGGTTCGTGCGGTTCGGGCTGCTGCGCACACATATCTGTTATTTCATCTCTGTATTTAATATCTGTATTTAATATTGTGTGTTCATCTGGTGAACCCTTTACGGGCTGAAAGGGTTCAGAATTTGAACCCGTCGTGTTCATCTGGTGAACCGTTTCTGCGTTTTTGAAGACATTTAACGGGTCATCTGGTGAACCCTTTACGGGCTGAAAGGGTTCAGAATTTGAACCGTTTTCTCCTGCAGACGCATACCTTTTTGAACCACCAAACGGTGTTATTTCGAGCGGGTCTGTGTGGTGGTTCAGCTGGTAGATAGTAGATGCTCCGCGTCCACCGGATGTTTCCTGGACAGATATGAGTCCCTTCTCAATCAGCGCAGCTCTGGTTTTCAGGATGGTATTTTTGGATACCATCAATGCCTGCATCAGGTCTGCCGTGCTGATGCTCGCCTGCTGCTTATGCCAGCCTATGGTTGCTCTGGCCACCATCAGCAGTAGGCTTTTTTCAACCGGAGGCAGATGAATGTCAGCAATCCAGTTCGGCAGCGAGAAAAACCTCCCCCTTGCTGTTTGCCCCATAGTTGTACTTCTCCGGGCATGTTCGATGCTTACGATTTTTGCGGTATTCATGCTACAACCCTCCGGAATCTGGGGGAGAAAAACTGCTCCGCCTCTTCCGGGCTGCTGACTGCCCGATCAAACTGCTCAATCAGGTGGTATCCCCAGTCTGTGAGGACGTAAAAACGGGTACGCCCGTTTTCCGTGTCGGTGTCATCGTCGACCAACCCTTCGCACATCATCCGCTCTATGCTGTTCCTGACGGCGGTTTTGCTCGACCGCCACATCCTTAACGTGGGCCTGCCTACGTTGTGCGCCGAACTCGTAAATGATGGCCATCACTTCCCACCAGTATCGCGGCATAGTGGCAGACGGCACTGGTGGTACCGGTTCTTGATTTTCGATCATCGATTTGGTAAGTTTCATACTGAATTTTCCTTTTGAGGCCCGCCGGAATCGCAGCTCCGACGGGCTTTTTCTTTTTGATCGGGTTTTGATTCCCGACCCGCCTGATGCCGGTTCTGGCAGGCCCGCCCGGCGTAACCCTGTAACCCTGTGCCGCTCTTCGGGGGTGGCTCTCCGGGCATCCACAGGAGGAGAGGAGGAGGAGTCAGGACTGCCCCGGAAAACCACCGCCAAAAACCCCATTTCATGGGGGTGCCATGTTGCCCGCTGGCGCT
>JAGRJD010000149.1 GCA_020442915.1 Thiothrix sp.
TCTACCATTGAACTACACCCGCCTTACTTAAACCCGAAAGCCACTCAATTTTATGGCGGCAAACGTGGTCAAGGCTGGTGGAGGGGGAAGGATTCGAACCTTCGAAGGCTGAGCCGACAGATTTACAGTCTGTTCCCTTTGACCGCTCGGGAACCCCTCCATCTGGAAAGGCGTGAATTGTGATTTAATCATTCCCTGATGTCAACCGGGAGCTGACATTTATTTGCATCTTCTTTAAACGCCTGAACACACTCGTCATGGACATGCTGTCAATCATCGACGTCCTGTCACATAATGCGCCATCATCAGGACATAGTAGCCTAAATTATAGAGCAGTTTTATCAACTTTAGTGGAACAAACATGAAAGTAACCATTTATGGCTCCGGCTATGTCGGACTTGTCACCGGTGCCTGTCTGGCCCAGGTTGGAAACGATGTTCTGTGTGTGGACGTGGATGAAAACAAGATCAAACGCCTGCAGCAGGGACAGATACCGATTTATGAACCCGGCCTTGACAGCATGGTACGCGAAAATGCCAAGGCCGGTCGCCTCCGGTTCACCCTCTCCGCCGAAGAAGGTGTCAGGCACGGCCTGTTCCAGTTCATCGCCGTCGGGACACCACCGGATGAGGATGGCTCGGCTGACCTGCGCTATGTGCTGGAGGTGGCAAATTCCATTGCCCTGCACATGGACAGGTACCGTATTGTGGTCGACAAGTCCACCGTCCCGGTAGGCACGGCTGACAAGGTGCGCCAGGCCATGCGGCAGGGTCTGGAAGCACGCGCTGCCAATATCGAATTCGATGTGGTATCCAATCCGGAGTTTCTCAAGGAAGGTGCCGCCATTGAAGATTTCATGAAGCCGGACCGTATTGTCATCGGCACCGACAATCCACGCACCACCGAACTGATGCGCGAGCTGTATGCCCCCTTCAATCGCAACCACGAACGCCTGGTGACCATGGACATCCGCTCGGCAGAACTGACCAAGTACGCAGCGAATGCCATGCTGGCCACCAAGATCAGTTTCATGAATGAACTATCCAACATGGCTGAAATACTGGGCGCCGATATTGAGAAAGTCCGGATCGGCATCGGCTCCGATCCCCGCATCGGTTACAGCTTTATCTATCCGGGCTGTGGCTATGGCGGCTCCTGCTTCCCCAAGGATGTACAGGCGCTGGAACGTACCGCGCGCGAAATCGGCTACCAGGCCGAACTGCTGTCTGCCGTGGAAGCTGTCAATTACCGCCAGAAAAAACGCCCGTTTGAAAAGCTCCGGAAGCACTTCGGTGACCTGAAAGGCAAAACCGTTGCCGTCTGGGGGCTGGCTTTCAAGCCCAATACCGATGACATGCGCGAAGCTTCCAGCCGTACCCTGATGGAGCAGCTGTGGGAAGCCGGAGCCAGTGTACGCGCCTTTGATCCGGTGGCCATGGAGGAATGTGAGCGCATCTATGGCCGGCAGGACGGACTGACCCTGTGTGAAAGCGCCGAGCAGGCACTGGAAGGCGCCGATGCACTCGCCATCATCACCGAATGGCAGCAGTTCCGCAGCCCGGACTTTGATGTGATCAAGGCCACCCTACGCCATCCGGTGATTGTGGATGGCCGCAATCTGTATGATCCGGAGCAGATGGCAGACAAGGGCATTCATTACTATGCCATGGGCCGGGGCCTGTAATCCGGGTCGGCCCGATACCGTAAAATGCCACTGCCATCAGACAAAGCATCCGATGGCAGTGGCACGGATTTCAAACCGCACCGTTGGGAAAATTGTCGCTGATATAGGCCTCAAAGCGGGCTGACAGCGTACCATTACTGGTCCCCCAGGCATTCCACTTTCCATCACTGGTGAAGTTTTCATACGGCTGCGGGCCATAAGGTGAGCTGGCAAAGTCATCCACCTGCTGTTTCAGAAATCCGATGGAATATTGTTGGCCATTAATGTCCACCTGCTGGTCATCGGCCAGTACAACCTCCATCGTCCCTGCCCCTGGATTAGCCGGATCAAAAGTAAAGGTACGGCCTACCGACACCATACCGGCGGTCACAACCCCCGGCGAAGGAGATGGTTGCTGTGTTCCCTCTATGGCCGACAGGTCATCAGCAGTCAGCGTGACATTTTCCGTAAAATCCGCTTGCTGCAGCCCGCCATAACGGCGCAGCTCAACCGTATCCCCGGCACTCAGCTGTCCGTCACCATTACGGTCATCAGCATTGCCGGTGAATTCGGTTGCAAGGCCGTCATAGGCCAGCGGCGCAGTATCATTGAAATAGCCACTCAGGGCATTTTTCTGTTCGTCCGAGAGCGTCAGCGGATTGCCGGCAGTCTGACCGGGTGGCTGACCGCCACCGGGATCGGTATTGCCATTTTCGGACTGGGCCAGCAACTGCTGAATGAGCTGAACCAGCAGGCCCAGCACGCTGGACAAAGAGGTATTCTGGCCAAAAGGGGTTTGCGGGGGGCGCGACGACTGGTCGTGCCGGCAGGCGGCAGAGCCCGGGTCCATCCGGCCTGAAGCATTGACGGTACTGGCTGCATTGATTGCCATGGTATTACTCCTTGTAATTCAGGGATATCAAGGGCGTTACCTGAACGCCATCCGGACAGCCTACTCCCGATCCAGGGCAGGTACCCACTATCCGGACCGACCATCAGACCAGTACACCAGATAACGGGACAACCGGAACCACCCTGCCACACGGACCTACCTTCCAAACGGCCCCCTGTCCGTATCCAGCTTGTAGATCAGGTCAATGCTCTGCTGTACACCGCTGGTCACCTCCACATGCAGGCGCTTGTTGATTTCATAATTCACAGCCACTTTCTGCATGGAATCGAACAGGCCGACGATGTATTTCACATACAGCTTCGGCCCCAGACGCTTGCCAAGTGACAGCTGGCTCTGGCGATAATCACCGCCACTGGTATTCAGGCCCACATCATCCAGCCCCAGCTCACCACCCAGCCGCTGGGCCAGATTCTCGCCCCCCGCCAGTCCCAATCCGGTTACCGCCTGAGTCAGAATTTCGGTTTCACTGCCTTTCACACCCGACAGGGCACGCCCGGTCAGCAGGTAACTGAGGGTGTCGGTCTGGGTCTGGGGTGGGTTGGAAAACAGGGTGGACTGCGGCTCCTGCACGGTTCCGCCCAGCGTGATACCCACCAGAATACCACCATCAATCTGCCGCACGGCCCGCACATCCAGCCCCGGATTCTCAATCGGGCCACTGAACAGCAGACGGCCACGCTCAATTTTCAGGCTTTGCCCATAGGCTTTGTAATTACCGTCCAGCACATTCAGCGCTCCCTCGCCGGCAATGCCCTGACGGTTGCGGACAATACGCATGCGTCCGGTCAGGCGCCCTTCCAGCCCGAAACCGCTGAAAGTCACCCGCTCACCCAGCTCCACCACCACATTGGGCTGAATATAAAGGCCGTCATCATCGCCGGCAGCAGCCGGTGCGGTGGCCTGCTGCTGTGACTGTCGTCCCGGGCGCTGTCCCTGCTGCTGTGCCGGCTGGCGCCCGACAATCACGATGTCACTGCTAGCACGCTGGCGGCGGGGCTGCTGGCGCCCCACAATCACCACATCCTCGGACAGACGGCTGGCACCGGTCGGCAGGTCACGCAGGGTGATCGTGGTCTGGGGGATACGCACGGTCCCGCTGATAGCAACTGATTGCGGTGTCGCCTTGATGCTGAGATCAGGTGAAACATAAGCCTGAATTTCATGCGTGTTCATCAGTAGCAGGTTGGCACCCTGTACCCGCAGATCGGCATTCCAGTCCGGCAGTTTGCCGATCCGCAACACACCGTTGGCCTTCATCTCACCCTGCCCGGCCCGCAACGAACCCGACAGGCTGATCTGGCCCGGATTCACGGCCTGAGCGGTAAAATTGATGTCGGTCAGCTTCGAGCCAGTCTCAGGCAGGAACAGTGAACCATCCTGCAGGCGCACAGTGCCGACAATCTGGGGCTGACTCAGCAGGCCAGTCACACGCACATCGCCGGCCAGCTGCCCCTGCAGCCCGTCGACCTGGGGCGCATAACGTTGCACCCAAGCCAGATCCGGCACAGTCATGACGGTACGCAGATCCACCCGGTGCTGCCCCCCCTTGAGGTCCAGCAGGATATTGCCATCGGTACGAATCTGGCCGTAGCCACGCACATCCGCCTGAGCCTGTACCGTGGCCCGTCCGCCATTCAGGGTGATGTTGGCCCTGGCATTCACGTACTGCAGGGACTGGCTGCCCCCACGTGCATCCCGGATGATGACACTGTTGTCCGGCAGCAGCACCGTCACCTGCGCAAATGGCTGCTGGCCACGCTGCTCGAACTGGTAGCTGGCATTGATGACACCTGGCAGCTGGATCGTGGCCGGCAGTGCACCGAAACTGGTCGCCATGGCCAGCGGTACCTGCTGCAGCGCCCCCTTGGCATTCAAACCACTGCCCTTGTTCCAGCTCAGCTGGTTGCAGATCTGTGCATTCTGGCGATTGGCCAGACAGCTGTTGGCCAGCGTCACACTGGTAGCCGACAGACCCAGCCGGGCCGGTGCAGTCAGCTGCCAGTCACCGGCAACGGTATTGCGCAGGCTCAGGCGCTGAACAGCACCGTTCCACTGCCCGTTACTGAGCCCGCCAGATGCCTGCAGCTCCAGCTGGCCGGCCTTGTGTGTCGCCCGCAAAGTCAGTACATGGCGCTCCAACTGTCCCTGCAGGGTGAAATCCGCCTGTGCCAGCTGGTTTTCCCCCTGACGCAACTGGCGGGCGATACCCTGTACGTCATAATTGGTGCCATTCTGGGCAATTTTCACATCCAGACTGCCCAGCTGCATGTCCTGATAACGCAGCTGGCGTCCGGTCAGGGAGCCCTGTATCCGCGGTTGCTGCAGCGCTCCCTGCAGGGCACCCTCCCCCTGCAGGCTGCCGGCCAACCCCGGCATCACCTGGGACAAGTTGCGCCCGTCCAGTTTCCAGCGCAGATTGTAAGGCTCCGTCACCTGCCCGCTGAGCTGCAGTACGTTCTGACCGGCCACCAGCTGTACCTCCTGCACGCTGGCCTTGCCATGATCCAGATTGAGCGTTCCTTTGGCATTGAGCGGACGGCCATTGATCTGCCCGCGCAGACTGGCCACCTGCAGATCAAGCCTTGAACCATCCAGGGCACCAACCAACCGCCCGTTACCCTTCAGCCCTCCCTGCAAAGCAGGCGAAAACTGCGCCAGATTACGGGCATCCAGCTCCCAGTCCAGTCCCACTGAACTGCCGGCACTGCCATTCACCCGCAACTGGTTCTGCCCGGCTGTCACCACCACATTGCGGGCCGAGACAATTTTGTTGTCCAGCATCACGGTACCGCTGGCCAGTAACGGATAGCCCCGGATGCGCCCTTCAAGGCGATTGACCACCACCGTTGCCCGCGAGCCGTCCAGGCGCCCCTTGAGGCTGCCATTACCCTTGAGGCTGCCATCCAGCGCCGGACTCAGCTGCACCAGTTTCGGTGCATCCAGCGCCCATTGCAGCCCGGTGGTTTCATCAGCCACACCATTCAGTACCACCCGGTTGTCCCCGACAGCGACCTGCAGGTTATTCGCGCTCAACACCTGCCGGTTCTGCAGCCCGAGCTGCCCCTTGACACTGAGCGGATACTGCAGGATGCGCCCCCCCAGCTGGTCGATGCGTACCTGCACACTGGAGCCGTCCGCCTTGCCACGCACATTGCCGCTGCCCTTGAGGCCACCGGCAAGACGCGCATCCACCTGTTTCAGGTCCGGGGCATCCAGACTCCAGTTCAACCCGGTAGCCTCATCCACCACGCCGTTAAGCAGAATACGGTTATTGCCGGAAGCCAGCTGCAGGTTATCGGCGCGCAGGCGTTGCTGCTGCAGTCCGATCTGGCCCTTGATACTGAGCGGGTACTGCAGGATGCGCCCCCCCAGGGTATCAATGCGCAGCACCAGACTGGAACCATCCAGCCTGCCACGCACATTGCCATTGCCCTTGAGGGCACCATACAGACGCGGGTCCAGCTGCTTCAGCGCCGGCGCATCCAGACTCCAGTTCAGCCCCGCAGCCTCATCAGCCATACCGTTGACCAGCAGGCGGTTGTCGCCTACGGCCAGCTGCAGGTTATTGGCTGCCAGCTGACGGTTACTGACCCGCACCTCACCCTGGGCACGTACCGGGAAACCACGGACCCGGCCACCCAGCTGGTTAATGCGCAAAGCGGCCCTGGAACCATCCAGCAGACCCCGGACATTGCCCTGCCCCTGCAGGCTGCCATCCAGCGCCGGGCTGAGCTGGGCCAGCTGCTGCGCATCCAGGCGCCAGTTGATCCCTGAACGTTCATCGGCCACACCATCCAGCACCAGCCGGTTGGCCCCGACCACCAGCTGCAGGTCGTTTGCCGACAGCAACTGGTTGCGCAGCTGCACTTCCCCTCGGGCATTGAGCGGAAAACGGTTGATACGCCCGTCCAGGGCATCAATGCGCAGGCTCAGACGTGAACCATCCAGCAGCCCCCGTGCATTGCCGTTCCCCTTGAGGCTGCCCTGCAGGGATGGATGAAGGCGGGACAGGTCCGGGGCATCCAGCGTCCAGTTCAGTCCCCGGCTTTCATCCGCCGAACCCTCCACACGCAGCAAATTGCCGCCGACATTCAGTACCAGCTGTTCCGCACTCAGCACCTTGTCCTGCAGACGCACCCCGCCCTCGGCCCGGACCGGGAAATTGCGCACCCGCCCGCTCAGTTCCCCGATCTGCAGGCTCAGGCGTGAACCATCCAGCAACCCCCGGGCCGTTCCATAACCTTTCAGCTTACCATCCAGAGCCGGGTTCAGCTGTACCAGCTGGCGGGCATCCAGACGCCACTCCAGCCCCCTGCCCTCATCAGCGGTACCATTGAGCACCATCCGGTTCTCGCCCACCGCCAGCTGCAGGTCTTCAGCCGACAGCACCTGGTCGTGCAGGCGCACATCGCCACGGGCACTGAGCGGAAACCCCCTGAGCCGGCCATCCAGGCTTTCAACATGTACCGCCAGCCGGGAGCCGTCCAGCAGTCCTCTGGCTGTGCCCTGCCCCTTGAGCCGGCCCTCCAGCGCCGGGTTGATCTGGGTCAGTGCAGGGGCATCAATCTGCCACTCCAGCCCGGTCTTTTCATCCGCCGTGCCATTCAGTACCACCCTGTTGTCACCCAGTGCCAGCTGCAGGTCTTCAGCCGACAGCACCTTGTCCCGGACCCGGATTTCACCCCCGGCATTGACCGGATAACCATGTACCCTGCCATCCAGAGCCTCGATCTGCAGCGTCAGGCGCGAACCATCCAGCAGACCTTTCGCGACACCCCTGCCCTTGAGGTTTCCTGACAGGGATGGCTGCAACTGCGCCAGCTGCGGTGCATCCAGTCGCCAACGCAACCCCTTGCCCTCATCCGCCGTGCCATCCAGACGGATTTCATTATCCCCCAGTGCCAGTACCAGTCCGTCAGCACTCAGCAGCCGGTCCCGTACCTGTATTCCGCCATGGACACTGACCGGATAATCCCTGACCCTGCCCTGCAGCTCATCCACCTGCAGGCTCAGATGCGAACCGTCCAGCAGCCCTTTGGCATTGCCTTTGCCCTTAAGGTTTCCCGATATGCCAGGATAAAGCTGGGACAGGTCATCTGCATTGAGGCGCCAATCCAGTCTGCTGGCCTCATCTGCCGCCCCATTCAGGACCAGCTGGTTGTCACCCACCTCAAGCTGCATGTCACTGGCCGACAATACCTGATTCAGCAACCGGAGCTCCCCCTGCGCCTTGACCGGATAATCCCGGACCTGCCCCTCCAGCACTTCCACGCGCACACTCAGGCGTGAACCGTCCAGTACGCCTTTGGCAGTACCATTGCCCTTGAGACGACCCGACAGGGACGGGTGCAGCTGATCCAGCCGGGGGGCGTCAATGCGCCAGTCAACCCCGGCATCCGTGTCTGCCGCCCCGTTGAGGTGCACCCGATTGTCACCCACATCGACCTGCAGGTCATTGGCCGACAGCACCTGATCCAGCAACTGCAGTCCACCCTGCGCGGATACCGGATAACCCTGCATTGTTCCGGCCAGCTCATCCACCCGCACATTCAGGCGTGAGCCATCCAGCAGCCCGCTGGCATTGCCTTTACCGTTGAGGCTGCCATCCAGACCGGGAGACAGGCGCGCCAGATAAGGCGCATCCAGGGTCCAGTCAATCCCGCTGGTTTCATCCGCCACGCCATCCATAGCCAGCCGGTTGCCCCCGATATCAACCCGCAACCCCGTGGCCGACAGCAGCTGGTCCTCCAGCTGCACGGAACCTGCGGCACTGAGCGGGTAATCCCTGACCCTGCCTTCCAGTGAATCAATGCGAACCACCAGCCGTGAACCATCCAGCACTCCTGCAGCATTCCCCCGACCGTTAAGACTGCCGGACAGCGAGGCATGCAGCTGGTCCAGCCGTGGCGCCTCCAGCTGCCAGTCAATCCCACCGGCCTCATCCGCCACCCCGTTGAGCTGCAGCTGATTCTCGCCCACACTGACCTTGAAACCGTCAGCGGACAGCAGCTGGTCTTCCACCCTGAGGGTTCCGGCAGCCGCTACCGGATAATCTTTCACCACCCCGGACAGGGTATCCACACGCAGATTGAGGCGCGAACCATCCAGCAACCCCCTGGCATTGCCCTTGCCACTCAGGCTGCCGTCCAGACCGGCATGCAGCTGTGTCAGCCGGGGGGCCTCCAACTGCCAGTCAATACCATCGGCCTCATCCGCCACCCCGTTCAGGGCCAGGTGGTTGTCACCCACCTGCAGCTTCAGTGCATCGGCACTCAGCACCTGATCCTGCAATTTCAGGCTGCCACCGGCACTGACCGGGTAATCCAGCACCTGCCCTTCCAGCGCATTGATCATCAGGGCGAACTCGCTGCCATCGACCTTGCCGGACAGCGTGCCATTCCCGGCCAGCTGTCCACTCAGGCGCGGATGCAACTGCGCCAGGGCCGGGGCATCCAGCACCCAGTCCACGGCAAGATTTTCTTTCGCATCACCACTGGCCCGGACATGGTTGTCGCCCACGGCAGCATCCAGCGCCTCCAGCGCCAGCTGTCCGTCCTGCAGCCCCAGCTTCAGGCTGGCTTCCACCGGATAATCCCGCAGCGTACCGTGCAGGCGGGTCAGCTCCAGCTCCAGTGTCGACTGTCGATACGCCACCTGACCACGGGATGCCAGCTCCAGTGCCAGCTCGCCGGTCATGTCGGGGGCAAAATACTCAGGATGCAACTGTTCCCCGGTCACTTTGACATCCCATTCCAAGGTCGGCGACCAGGCCAGCTCACCGCTCAGCTGCAACTGACCGGCATCCCCCGCAAGCCTTACGCCCTCAATATCCAGCTGCTCCAGATTACCGCGTGCAGCCAGTTCCAGCGCCAGTGTCGGGTAATGGCCGAACTGCCAGTGGCCACTGCCGGTCAGCGGGTAATCCAGCAGGTCTCCGTCGGCATTCAGGCTGACCTTGCCGCTCCCATAACGGCGGCTGTCACCTTCCACATCCAGGCTGACCGTGACCGGATGCGGTTTTTTCAGCCCCATTTCACCCTTGCCGCTGACATGAATCATGCCCTTGCCCTCCGGCAAGTCAGCCACCAGCTGCTCCAGATACAGCACGCCATTGCGGGCATAGGCGGACAGGGCGGCATCACGCAGCTCGAACACGGCGCTACCCTGGCGGATGGTGATCTGGCTGATCGATACATTTTTCAGTGCCACATCCACCGGCAGGCGAATATCGGGCAACTGGATCGGACTCATGGGCTCGCCCGTGGAGGGGGGGAGATCAATAGTCAGCGAAGCGGCGGAAAGCTCCCCCAGTGTCACCAGCACCGGCAGGCGTGCCTCAATCTCCGGGTCGAACACCACATCATGTGCTTCCAGCCGGATACCGTCCTTTTCCCAGCCCAGACTGTCCGCTTCGATACGCTGCAGCAGCGTACCCCGCACCCCGTCCAGCGTCATGTCCGGCAACAATACCTGCAAGCGGCCAGCCAGCACATTGGTACCGGTCTGGGTCAGGGACAGAACGCCGAGACCCGCCAGCAGCAGCAGGAAAACCAGTGCCAGTACCAGCAGGGGCCGAAACACCAGATACCGCAACCACCCCCTCACAGATCAGGCCCCAGGCTGAAATAAAAATGCAGGTCCTGATAATCATCCGTCGGCACGGCAAAATCCACCCGGATCGGCCCTACCGGTGACTTGTAGCGCACACCGAAGCCGACCCCTACTTTCAGGTCATAGGGTTCGACACCGATCTGGCCGGAACTGAAGGCATCAAAGGCACTGCCCGCATCCACAAAGGCTGCCGCACTGATTTTCTCAGTCACCGGATGCTCGTATTCAACACTGCCCACAATCAGGTTCATGCGTCCGTAATCAAAATAGCCATCCGCCCCGATGGACTCAAAATCATACCCGCGCACTGAACTCTGGCCACCGGCCAGAAAGCCGATCGGAATCGGTGGCGAGTCATAATCCTTGACCCAGGTCGTCCCCAGACTGCCACGGGTAATGAACTTCCCCCCTGACTCCAGGCTGTACAGGTATTTACCATCCACCCGGCCCTGCAGGGCGGTGACATCACTGAACACGCTGTCACTGGCTCCCTTGACCTCCGCCTTCAGGCTCCAGCCCCGCTCTGGAAAAACGGAATCATCCGCATGGGTCTTGCTCACACGGGCACCCAAGAAATTCAGCTGGCTGGAACCCCCGCCGAACAGGTAAACCTCATAATTGAAATGCTGGTAATTGAGGAACAGCGACTGTTTCCAGTCATTTTCCGTCACCCGCGTATACTCCAGCTCGGCCTCAAAAGTATCCAGATAGCCGGAGTCATTCTTGTCCCGCTTCCAGTTCACCTTGGCACTGGCGAACTCACTTTCAGGCATCCACAACGGCACGGTGTACACGAAACCGGCGCTGGGTGTTTTTTCAGACCAGCTGGCATCGACATCCAGCTTGTGACCTTTGGCATTGACCCAGTGAGTCTGCATCTTGCCTTCCACCTTGAGTCCGGTATCGGTGGCAAAACCGATGGTGCTGCTGTAGGTATAGCGCTTGTTGCGCACGGCCTTGATCGACACCGGAATCTTCAGCGCCTCTGCTGCCTCGAAGTCGGTATTGAGCAGCACTTCCGCATAATAGCCGCTCCCCTCCAGAATACGGCGCTGCTTGAGCAACAGGTCGGCATCATAGGTCTGCCCCTGTATCAGGCGGATGTAGCGTTTCAGGTGGCGCTCATCCAGCACATCCTGCTCCACCCTGACCTCACCCAGCTGGTAACGCGGGCCGGTCTCAAAGTGGAGCCTGATGTCGGCGCGCTGCTGCTCGATGTTCACGGCGATCTCGCGCTCGGTGAAATCGGCATCGAAAAAACCCAGACGTGCCGCCACCCGGCTCAGGCGGGTCTTGAAATCCTCGTACTTCTGCGTAACCAGCACATCTCCCTCGGCATAAGGCTTTTCACTGACAGCCTCACGAAAATCAGCCAGCTCCTTACCGGCACCACTGAGTTCAATCTGCATGCTGGCCACCCGGACCGGCCTGCCGGGTGTCACCGCAATATTCAGGGCCCAGCAACTCCCGGCCCGCACCGGACGGGTTTCAAAGCGGGCATCAAAATAACCCATGGCCTCGGCAGCCTCATACAGCTTGTCTTCAGAAGATTCAACAAAACGATCCAGCTGGTCGGCGGGGGAATCACAACCGATATGGCGCATGGATGGCAGAAAAGCCCTGAGGTTATCAGCCAGAGCCTCGTCGGCACCCGAAATGCTCACGCT
Source organism: Thiothrix sp. (assembly GCA_020442915.1). Lineage (GTDB taxonomy): Bacteria > Pseudomonadota > Gammaproteobacteria > Thiotrichales > Thiotrichaceae > Thiolinea. The sequence goes on from JAGRJD010000149.1 coordinate 11,855, forward strand.
GACCGGAGAAGCATCAGCCTGTTTATCCTCATCGGCAGCCCACCCCGCTCCGGCCACGGCCCAGCCCAGCAAACACCAGCGGCCCAGTCTTTTCACATGCTTCACACCCATTGGCTCCTACTGCTCAAACACCCACTCCAGCAACATGTCCTGTAATGGACGCCCGGCGCGGTTGACGCTGTCGCCATTGTGCAGGATCACCACCACCATGCGCTTGCCGCTACGGGTCAGCATGTAACCGGCCAGCGCTGTCACCTTGTTCAGGGTCCCGGTCTTGAAGCGTGCCCGGCTGCGCAGGTCCGAACGCCTGAAACGCCGCACCAAGGTCCCGTCCTCCCCCAGCAACGGCAGCGAACTCAGAAACTCCGGCATGTAAGGCTCATGCCAGACCGCCAGTAACAGGGTTCCCAGCTGTGCTGGCGTGATCCGGGCGGCGCGGGACAGACCGGACCCGTTATCCACCACCAGACCGGTGGTATCAATCCCGGCGGACTGCAAGGCCTGCAGGACAGCCAGCCGCCCTTTGTCAGGTGTACCCGGCGCACCGAATTCCCTGGCCCCCAGACTGAGCAACAGGGCTCGCACCATGACATTGTTGCTCCACTTGTTGATCAGGCGAATCTGCTCCAGCAGGGTCCGGGATGACACCTTGTAAAACAGCTGATCACCATCGCCCACCGTACCGGTCCGCATTCTGCCGGAAAAACGCCCACCCAAAGCCTGCCAGTCATCCCGGAAGGCATTGAAGGCATGTTCAGCAGGCGGCGTCAGCAGGCGCATGAATGACTGCTGCCCGCAATCCGCCGTATAATTACCCCGCACCACGACCACCCCGTCCGTGCCCCGACTGACAGAAGGGTTATAGTGACTGCGGCTGCAATTACCCGACACCAGCTTCATCTGGTTGACCAGCTTTCCGGGACCAGGATCGGGAAAAGCTTCGACCCTAACCGCCTGCCGGGGTTCATCCGCCCGAAACAAAAAACGTGTAGCCTGAAAATTAAACATCAGGGCAGAGGGGATGGCGTTGTACACCTTGTCCGGATGCCCGTCGAACGCTCCGGGACTGGCAGGCGGCACTTCAAAGAAACTGTTGTCGATGATGATATCACCGCTGATCTCCTCCAGCCCCCTGGCCCGCAGCTCGTGCACGAACAGCCACAGGGTCTCATCCACCAGAAACGGATCACCGTAACCCCGCAACACCAGATCGCCGTCCAGACGACCATCACGGATTGAGCCACGTGTCCAGGCCTCCGTATCCCAGACCCAGGAAGGCCCCAACACCTTGAGCGCACTCCAGGTACTGAGCAGTTTCATGGTGGAGGCCGGATTCAGGGGTAAGCCGGCATTATAGGCCAGCAAAGGCCGGTCAGCATTAACATCCTGCACAAAAATGCCGACGTCGCTGTCACCGACCTTTTTTTTCTTCAGATAATCCCGGATGGACTCAGGCAACTCCTGTGTTTCCTGTGCACGCACAATCACGGACTCAGCCGGCTTTGGCACTGCCGCCCCGTTTTCAGCCCAGGCACTGCTGATCCCCAGAAACACCACTCCGATGGCACAATATTTTTTGATCATTATTTCAACATTTGGATCAATTCATCACGCAGGTCCAGAACCAGCCCTGCCGGCAGGCCCCTGCTACCCGACAGGCACCAGCTCCAGCACCTCAATCCGGTCGTTCCGGTAGCGAAAGCGGACATCATGACGGCAAAGCCGCATGCCATAAACCCTTTCATCCGTGTCGGACCTGCGCCAGGATGGCCGCGGATCCTGACCCAGCACCTGCTCAACCAACAGCCGCAGATTAATGCCCTGATCATGCTCACGGGCACACTGGTCTTCAGCCCTGACAGAAAACACAACCGTTATCCGTGACGGTGCTTCCGGTGCAAAACCGGCCTCTGCCTGACTGAGGCTGTCAGCATACGGCAAATAAGGCTTGATATCCAACACCGGCGTTCCATCCAGCAAATCAGCGCCGGAGAGGTGCAAACGCGTCATGCCGCCGCCGGATTCCACCTTGTCCAGCCGCACGACCGACAGTCCCAGCGGGTTAGGCCGAAACATTGAACGGCTGGCAAATACGCCGACCCGGACCTGCCCTCCCAGACGTGGAGGACGCACGGTCGGATGCCATCCCTGGGTCTCGGTGGCATGAAAGCGGAAAATCAGCCAGACATGGGAAAAGCCGTCCAGACCCCGGACCAGCTCGGCCCCTGAATACGCCGGCAGCAGGGTGAGTATCGCACGGGCTTCCGTCACCAGTCCCGGCTGCCTTGGAATGCCAAACCGTTCCCGGTAACAGGAACTGACATAGCCCAGTGGCCTACATTCCAGTACCGTCATCATGCCTTCCTGTTCCCTGTTGCCCATTATCGGCCCTGCTTGCTGAACACCACCAAAACTGTCACACTGGACGCTGAAACTTCCCGGGCTGCAGCCACGCTACAAACAAGAATAACATCAAAGGTCGGGCACCGTGTTCAGAAAAATCATCACCTCACTGACAGGTCAGCTGTTTATTGCACTGCTGGGTTTAGGCATTGTTTCCGCCTGCTCCATCGGCTCAGGGGACACACAAAATCACAAGAGTCAGCTGAAAAACACCCAATGGATCATCAAAAGCCTAGGAGGCAAACCCGTCCCGACAACGCACCTGCCCACCATCAGCTTCACCAGTGACCGTGTGGCCGGATTCAACGGCTGCAACCGTTTTTCCGGCTATTACCGGGCCGGTAATGACGCCGCACTCAATCTTGGCAGTCTGGTCAGTTCAAGGGTCGCCTGCTCCAGTCCGGCTGACGAACTGGAGCAGCAGGTAAATGAGAAGCTGGCTCAAAGCCAGATGTATGCCATTACCAGAAATGATCTGGTCCTGATGAATGGTGAGCGCAAGGTTCTGATGACCTTTGCCCAGGCACGGCCCTGAGGCGCAATCCACAAGCCGGAGCCAGCGAACTGCGCCCTGAAGGCGAACCTCAGCTCACGGTTTCGGTAAAGGTGAGCTTCCCGTCACCGGCATCCACCTGGATGGTTTCACCCGGAACAAAACGCCCGGACAGGATTTCCTGTGCCAGCGGATTCTCCACCAGCTGCTGGATCGCACGCTTCAGGGGCCGTGCGCCGTACACCGGATCGAATCCGGCATCAGCAATCAGGTCCATGGCTGCCACACTGAAAGCGATGTGCAATTCACGTACCGCCAGGCGTCTGCGCAGGCTGTTGAGCTGGATGTCGGCAATCTGGCGGATTTCCTCCCGGTCCAGCGGATGGAACACCACGGTTTCATCAATGCGGTTGATGAACTCGGGCCGGAAATGCTGGCCGACCACGTCCATCACCGCCGCTTTCATGCGCTCGTAGTTCTCTTCCCCGGTCATGTCCTGAATCACGTTGGAACCCAGATTGGAAGTCATCACGATCACGCTGTTGCGGAAATCCACCGTGCGCCCCTGCCCGTCGGTCAGACGCCCGTCATCCAGCACCTGCAGCAGGACATTGAATACATCCGGATGCGCCTTTTCCACCTCATCCAGCAGGATCACCGAATAAGGCCGCCGCCGGACCGCTTCGGTCAGGTAGCCACCCTCCTCGTAACCGACATAGCCCGGCGGTGCACCGATCAGGCGTGCCACCGAATGTTTCTCCATGAACTCGGACATGTCGATACGCACCATGGCATCATCGGTGTCAAACAGAAACTGCGACAGGGCCTTGGTCAGCTCGGTCTTGCCCACACCGGTCGGCCCCAGAAACAGGAAAGAACCGCTGGGTCGCTTGGGATCGGACAAACCGGCCCGGGCACGACGGATGGCATTGGCCACCGCCGTCACGGCCTCCTGCTGCCCGATCACACGGGCACGCAGGAAGTCTTCCATGCTCAACAGTTTCTCGCGTTCGGACTCCATCATCTTGCTCACCGGAATACCGGTCCAGCGTGCCACGATGTCGGCGACCTCATCTTCCGTGACCTGGTTCTTGACCAGCTGCGGCTTGGTATTTTCCGCCATGGCCCGCTCCGTATCCTTCAGCTGTGCCTCCAGCTCCGGAATGCGTCCATACTGCAGCTCGGACATGCGCGCCAGATCACCGGCACGGCGGGCGGTTTCAAACTCAATCCGGGCCTGATCCAGAGCTTCCTTGATGTGGGTACTGCCCTGCATCACGGCCTTTTCCGCCTTCCAGACTTCCTCCAGGTCGGCATATTCTTTCTCCAGCCGGCTCAGCTCCTCCTGCAGGGTGACCAGCCGTTTCTGGGATGCCTCATCCCTTTCCTTCTTGAGGGCCTCCCGCTCCATCTTGAGCTGGATCAGGCGCCGACCCAGCATGTCCAGTGCCTCCGGCTTGGAGTCAATTTCAATGCGGATGCGTGAAGCCGCCTCGTCAATCAGGTCAATGGCCTTGTCCGGCAGATTGCGGTCGGTGATGTACCGATGCGACAGGGTTGCCGCCGCCACCAGCGCCGGGTCGGTAATATCCACCCCGTGGTGGACCTCATATTTTTCCTGCAGGCCACGCAGAATGGCGATGGTATCCTCGACACTGGGCTCTTCCACCAGAATCTTCTGGAACCGCCGCTCCAGCGCCGGATCCTTTTCGATATATTCGCGGTATTCATCCAGCGTGGTGGCTCCGACACAGTGCAGCTCGCCCCGTGCCAGCGCTGGTTTGAGCATGTTGCCGGCATCCATGGAACCCTCGGCCTTGCCCGCCCCCACCATGGTGTGAATCTCATCGATGAACAGGATGATGTTGCCTTCAGACTTGGCAATATCATTCAGCACCGCCTTGAGGCGCTCCTCAAAATCCCCCCGGAACTTGGCCCCGGCCAGCAACGCCCCGAGGTCCAGTGACAACAGACGTTTGCCCTTCACCCCCTCAGGCACCTCACCATTGACAATGCGCTGCGCCAGCCCTTCCACCAGTGCGGTCTTGCCCACACCCGGCTCCCCGATCAGTACCGGATTGTTTTTGGAGCGGCGCTGCAGAATCTGCACCATGCGCCGAACCTCCTCATCACGCCCGATGATGGGATCAATCTTGCCCTGTTCGGCACGCTCGGTAATATCGATGGTGTACTTTTCCAGTGCCTGACGCTGGTCTTCGGCATTGGGATCGCTGACGCTCTGGCCGCCACGCATGGTTTCCACCGCCTTTTCCACTGCCGGTCGGGTGGCACCGGTTTCGCGCAGGATGTTACCCAGCTGACCCTTGTCCTCCAGCGCCGCCAGCACAAACAGTTCGGAGGAAATGTACTGGTCATTGCGCTGCTGGGCGATCTTGTCGGTCACATTCAGCATCTTGTTCAGGTCGGAGGATACATGCACCGTACCGGCATCCCCACCGCTCACGCTGGGCATGCGGTCCAGCGCCTCGCCAAGGCGCGAGCGCAGCTGATTGGCATTCACCCCGGCCTTGGTCAGCAGGCCACGTACCGCACCGCCCTCCTGATCCAGCAATGCGGTCATCAGGTGTACAGGCTCGATAAACTGGTTGTCACGCCCGAGTGCCAGTGACTGGGCATCCTGCAATGCCAGCTGGAACTTGCTGGTCAATTTGTCCATTCTCATGGTCGGAACCCCTTATTGGTATTGAATGACAGTTAATTTCAATTAATTTCAATGGAATTGGTAGGGATATTGGGGCTGAAGCACCCGAATTCAAGCAAGGTCATCAATATTGCCTGCCGACAGGCAGTCATCAAAAACAATTACTTGCAACTGACCGCCAAAAGCTGTTTCATAATGAAGGCACAGCTGTTTTTCAGAACCTGATGGAATGTTGCGTGAACCCGAATTTTAGCATGAAAAAACATCAACGCGGCGCATTTGGCATCTGGCATGTCCTGCTTCTGGTGGGGATTGCAATCACCTTGGCCCTGTGTGCCAACAAAGGCACCCTGCCCTTCATCCAGCAACCCCTTGCCGGCTACCGGATACCGGCACTCAACCTGCCCGGCCTGCCCGGCTCCCAGAGCAGCCAGAGTCAGGCACGCAGCACCCCGCAACCGGAATACACCCGCTTTGACCAGAACGTTGAAGTCCTGATGGGCAGTGAATCGCCCCGGCAAAGCAGCAGACCCGCCCCAGCGCCCCAAAACACACAACTGGCCCTGGGCAGTGTGGGAGCCGGCAGTGTCTATGACGAGGAATTCCCTCCCAACCTTGATGCCGGCAGCTATTACACCGTACAGGTTTTTGCCGGCTATAACTCCAGACTGGCGTATGAACTGCGCCGCAACCTGCGTCAGCTGGGCTACAGAACTTACCTGCTGCAGGTTCCCGACAGTCGCGGCATCCAGTTCAAGGTCCGGATTGGAGCCTACTACAACCGCGCTGATGCCTTTGCCATGCGTGACAAAATCCGGCGGCAGTACCCGAAAACCCTGGGCAGCAGTTTTGTACTGTTGCGCGAGAAATAATGCCGGCGGCAGAGTCCTCAGAAAAACAGCAGCTTGATCGCCACCATACCCAATGCCACCATCAGCGTGATGCGTACCAGACGTTCACCCTTCCGGATTGATGCCTTCACGGCCAGCCAGGCCCCCAGCGACATCCCCACCGACAGGCCGATGGCAGCAAACCAGTTGATATTACCGGTCCAGATAAACAGGATCACCGCCGGCAGGGTGAACAGCAGTGTGATAAAGACCTTGTGCATGTTGACCCGCACCAGATCCATCTGATACAGGTGTGTCAATCCGGCCATGATCATGAATCCTACACCGGCCTGAATAAATCCCCCATAAAGGCCAATCAGAAACATGGCCGGCCAACGCAACCAGCCTGCCCAGCGATGAGTACGGGCATGCTCCATGACCCTGGCTTTGGGAAACACCAGTGACAGAATCACCAGAATCATCACCAGTCCCAACAGCTTCATGAACAGGGCATCATCCACCCTTACCGCATAGATCGCCCCCAGAATGGCCCCCGGCAGCGTCATCAGCCCCAGCTTCCAGCTCATGCCGAAATCCGAATACTGGTGCCTGCGAAAGGCAGCCACACCGACAACGGCTTCGACCAGAATGGCAATACGGTTGGAGCCATTGGCCACGGTAGGGTCGTAACCCATCAACACCAACATGGGAACGGTCAGGGCAGAGCCACCGCCGGCCATGACATTGATGAAACCGGCCAGCCCGCCGGCCAGTATGAACAGGGTAAATGACAACAGGTCAGACATGAAAACACCCATACGCCAGAAAAGGCGGATACTGTGTCCGGCAGTCGATGCTGTCAAGACAGGCTTATCTACCTGCTGCCCGGCTCATGGGGCATCCGGCTGCCGGAACAGGGAATACTGAAAATTGTCCAGCCCCTTGTCAGCACAGTAAATACTGCCATCAAGCACGGTACCGGAAGCTGTGACCTGCCCGCGGCCATCCATGATCAGCCCCTGTACCTGTCGCCCACAGCGCCGCCGGGGTCGGGCCTTGCTGGTCACGGGAGTGCCGACCACCGCCAGTATGCGCGTGGTCTTGTCACGCTGGAATACCTGTACCCGATCACTGCCGGGCGAACGGATGAAATAACAGGGAGCCATGGGCTTGAGCCAGACCTTGCCATCCTCACGGCTGCCGGCCTCCAGTCGGCAGCCACCACCCTCATCCCACAGATTCAGGGCCATATCACCAACCCTGGCATGATCGCTGATGAAAGTTGCCTCCTGACGCCTGGGAATCTGCAGCTGCCCAGTACCGGCAACGGCATCCACACCTCCCGATGCTCGCCGGCTATCCAGCACATGGCTTTCATCCTGCCCACCACAACTGCTCAGCAACATCAGAACCAGCAACGGCAATGCCGCTGTGGCCAGCCCCGTTGTCAGTGCAACGGCCAAAACCAGACTTCCTCGGAGCGCTCGATATAATCCAGCCCGCCTCCGGCCATGGCCGGACCTTCCCAGCTGAAGGCTCCTCCGCCCATGAACTCACCGGTCCCGTCCCACAGGTCAATATGATCACCTTGGTTATTCTCACCCCAGAAGTTCTGGCAGTAGATGATGCCGGTACGATCAAGGTAATCCTGCCAGCGGCTGCCGGTACGGATTTCGACCTTGCCGAAGGTGGACGGATGATTGCGCAGCCACAGGGCCAGCTCACGCGCACGCAGGCTGTGCCCCTGATGCCCGAACCAGCACTCGGCACCATCATAGCCCTGCAGCAGGTTACTGCGGTACAGGCAGGTTCCCATACGGATTGCACACTGGTTGCCGAAATTGGGCACCCCATCCGGCCTGCGGCACGGGAACATTTCTCCGTCGCTGATGTTCGGATGGTTTTTCCACAGGCGCCCGAACCCCAGCTCAGGCCCCTCCTGCGGCAATGGCACTGGCACTGGCGGTGGTGTAACTGGTGCTGGAGCGACCGGTACCGGCAAGGGAGGGGGCGTAACCGGCAGTGGTGTTGGTGCCGGTGTAACCGGTGTCGGCACTGCGGGTACCGGTGCGACAGGAACCGGGCCGGTTGGTGCCGGAACCGGACTGCTGCCGGGTGACGTGGTCCCCGCAGGATTACTGGTGGATGCGGGCTGGCCAAACAGCGAGCGCAGCCAGTTCATGAATTCCTGCCAGTTCATTGATCATCCTCATAGCCCTGATAACGGGACTATAGAACAATCAGTTCCATCTTTCACGTAAACTGCTGTTGCGCGGAAAATGCGTGCTCAGAAATTCCATCTGGTCGGCCAGAATGCTGCGCCCCTGCAGAAAAATGTATTCCACGTAAGTCGGCTTGAACGGTACTGCCAGCAAAGGCATGCCTGCCTGCTCCGGTGTACGCCCACCCTTGCGGCTGTTGCAGTACTTGCAGGCAGTGACCACATTGGTCCAGACATCCTTTCCGCCACTGACCAGGGGCATCACATGATCCCGTGACAAATCCTTGCCGGAAAAATGCTCGCCACAGTACAGACAGACCTGATTGTCGCGCCGAAACAGGGTCGGATTGTTCAGGGGGGGCGTATAGGACTCGCCAAACAGGCTTTGCTTGCTGCCATAAGTGGCAATGATGGAGTTGAGTACCAGCTGGCTGCGCTCCCCGGTACGGGCATTGACGCCTCCCCGGATATGCAGCAGGGGAGTTCCACAGGTATAAGCCACCTGCCCGGTGCAGTAAAGCCGGACAACGGTCTGGTACTGGACCCACTCCAGCGGCATACCGCTGATGTCGGTGCGCAGAATGGGCTGTTGAAGGTTTTGCATGCTCCTGCTCCTTCCCTTTCACGGCAACAGTCATCGTGACAAACGAATATGACCGATTGATGAAAACCGGTTCTGGCACAGACGAGACGGTCACGCCAGCCCCGGCCCCCGTTTCCTATACCGTAAGCAACCACAGCTTGCAAGCATTGTGTCGGTAAATGGCACCAGGTACTGGCACGATGCCAGCCGGAACACGAGACAGGGTTGTCAGCCTGACCCAATCCCCTTATTATATAAGAATAATCTTATACAAGGAGAATTGCGATGTTCAGCTGGGATTTTGGTCTGCCCATGTTACTGGTGATCGCCCTGATTCTGCTGGGTTGGCTCAGCTTCATTTCAGTCGCCTTTTTCGGCTGACTGACGGTCGGTTGAACCAGAGAGGCCGGCTGCCCGCAAGATGACAAAAGGCCGCAAACTGCGGCCTTTCAGTGTCTCAACGGCTTTAGCGGTTACAGCATGTTCAGGCCTCCGCCACGGCTTCCTGCAGCTTTCTGACAGCGGCATTCTCCAGCTGGCGGATACGCTCGGCGGAAACAGCATACTTCTCCGCCAGCTCCTGCAACGTTGCCTTCTTTTCACCCAGCCAGCGACTGGCAAGAATATCCTGGCTGCGCTGATCCAGCTCACGCATGGCACTGTACATCCGGGTACGGGTATAATCCGCCCACTCTTCCGCTTCCAGTGCCTCGGACGGGTCTTCCGTAGCTGTCGCCAGATACTGGCTTGGTGCCAGTGCATGCTGGTCGTCGTCATCCTGGTCCAGCACCAGATCAAAGGAAACATCCTGTGCCCCCAGACGCTTTTCCATTTCCAGCACATCAGCCTTGGTCACACCCAGATCACTGGCCACCGCTTCAGCCTGCTCACCGGACAGCCAGCCCAGACGGGTCTTGCTGCTGCGCAGGTTGAAAAACAGCTTGCGCTGAGCCTTGGTGGTGGCCACCTTGACAATTTTCCAGTTGCGCAGGATGAACTCATGAATTTCCGCCCGAATCCAGTGCACCGCAAAGGAAATCAGGCGCACATTCATGCCCGGATCAAAACGCCGTACCGCCTTCATCAGGCCGACATTGCCTTCCTGCACCAGATCGCTCAACGGCAGACCGTAGCCATTGTAGCCACGGGCCACCTTGACGACGAAGCGCAGGTTGTGCAGGATCAGGCTGCGGGCAGCTTCCAGATCGTTTTCATGTTGCAGACGTTCGGCCAGCTCCCGTTCTTCCCCCGCCTCAAGTACCGGAATGGCATGGATGGCATGGATATAGCTTTCCAGATTGCCGACCGGCACCAGCATGGTTTCAGGACGAAGTGCAAGGGCATTGGCATTGGTCATTCAGAAAATCTCCCAGTTATCTTGTTTTGCATGTTAGCACTCTGGTAGTTAGAGTGCTAATAACAGCAAAAGTTTACCTGAGAATCGCCGGATTTGCAGTTTTTTTGCATGACCGGCATTCCCGCCCCAACGCGGCAATCCACCCGTTTTTCATGCTGCATTCAACAAGCCATGCTAGAGTAAGCGCTTGCTGTTAATAATAAAAATACTGGCTGGGCAATGAGCATCGAATTCACTTCACTGCTGGACAAGATCAGCAGCAACCGTTTCCTGACCACGGAAGACCGCAACAACATTCTCGACACCGTGCATGAGCTGCGCACTGACCTGCAGACCAATCAGGAGTACAACCGCCAGCTCTCCAACCGGCTGCACAACCGTGATGCCGTGATTGAAGAGCTGGAAAAGGCACTGGCCCAGCGTGAGAAGCTGATCTTCGGCAAGGAGGAGCTGCTCCAGAAAGCCCAGAATTACG
>JAGRJD010000034.1 GCA_020442915.1 Thiothrix sp.
GACAAGGCCGACATCGAGTTTCCCAATGACCTGCTGCTGGAGCTGGACCGTATGCAGTTCCATGTCTATGAAACCGGCCAGACCGTCAGCGCCCGTCAGCGCCCGCTGATCATCATCACCAGCAATAATGAAAAGGAACTGCCGGATGCCTTCCTGCGCCGCTGCTTTTTCCATTTCATCCGCTTTCCGGACCGGGAAACCATGCAGCGCATCGTGGCGGCCCATTTCCCAACGCTCAAACAGCAGCTGGTGACCCAGGCGCTGGAGACTTTTTTCCAGTTGCGCGAGGTGCCGGGCCTGAAAAAACCACCTTCGACGTCCGAGTTGATCGACTGGCTCAAACTGCTGCTGTCTGATGACCTGCCGGTGGCGGCACTGCAGGAGACCGACCCGCGCAAGGCGCTGCCCCCCCTGTACGGTGCCCTGATCAAGAACGAGCAGGATGTCATGTTGCTGGAGAAGCTGGCTTTTCTGCATGCGCGTGGCCAGCACCGTTAAGGAGGCTGGTTCATGCTGGTGAATTTTTTTGAGACCCTGCGCGAGTATCAGCTGCCGGTCTCGATCCGCGAGTACCTGGACTTTCTGCGGCTGCTGGAGCAGGAGCCGATGGTGGCCGAGCCGGATACGTTTTATGTGCTGGCACGGACCTGCATGGTCAAGGATGAAAAGCATTTTGACCGTTTTGACCGTGCCTTCAGCACCTTCATGCACGGGGTGGCGCAGCTGCCGCTGGACGCCGATAGCCTCAGTGCGGTCATACCTGCCGACTGGCTGACACCTCCGGCCGAGGCCGGGGCACGTCGCAAGGTTCCGCCGTTCGAGAGCCTGGCGGTGCTGCTGAAAGCGTTTCAGGAGCGCCTCAAGGAACAGGTCGGGCGCCATCAGGGGGGCAGCAAATGGATCGGTACCGGCGGTACTTCAGCGTTCGGGCATTCCGGACACCACCCCAATGGTATCCGGGTCGGTGGCGAGAGCCGTCAGCGCAGTGCCGCCAGAGTCTGGGAGCAGCGCACGTTCCGTAATCTGGATGATACGCTGGAGCTGGGAACCCGCAATCTCAAGCTGGCCCTGCGCCGCCTGCGCGTGTTTGCCCGCAGCGGGGCTGCTGAACAGCTGGACCTGGATGACACCATCCGCTCCACGGCCCGCAACGGCGGCTATCTGGACCTCAAGCTGATGCCGGAGCGCCATAATGCGGTCAAGGTACTGCTGTTTCTGGATGTGGGTGGCTCCATGGATGTGCATGTGCGCACCTGTGAGGAACTGTTCTCGGCAGCGACCAGCGAGTTCAAACACCTGAAATATTTCTACTTCCACAATTTCGTTTACGGGCAGGTCTGGACCGACAACCGCCGGCGGCAGGAGCACCTGTGCTCCACCCCGGATATTCTGCATACTTACGGCAGTGATTACCGGGTGGTCTTTGTCGGGGATGCCGCCATGGCCCCGTGGGAGGTGAGTGAGCCGGGGGGCAGTCTGGAATATTACAATGCCGAATCCGGACAGGTGTGGCTGCAGCGGCTGCAGGCCCATTTTCCGCGCCTGATCTGGCTCAATCCGGAACCGGAGTCCTACTGGGAACAGACCCTGAGTACCCGCCTGATCCGGGAACTGCTGGGTGGGCGCATGTACCCCCTGAGTCTGCGCGGACTGGAGCAGGGGGTGGCGGAGCTGACGGCACCACAGCGGGCGGCACCGGCAGGCAGAGCATGATGTTTTAAATCAGCTGCCATCACATTACTCCCGACAGGTATACGATCGAGAAAATCCCCACCCGTATTGAATGGGTTTTTTCTGGCCGCTGAAAGTCGGGGCCGATGCTGGTGATTATTAGCTGCTATGCTGCTGTTATTCTCCGGCTGCTGTGGTTGATATCAGCCATTCGGTGGGCAGCTGACCGGGGGGCAGGATGTGCTGTTGCAGGGAGTCGGGGACGAGGGCAGGAGAGCCGTGCGCTTATACCGAATAAAAAACTTGCTGGCAATATTTTCCCGATATTCATGCTCTGTTTAAGCTCTCAGGCATAGTCTGTAGACGTGCAAATAGTAATCAATTTAAGCAGCTGGCCTGTAAAAAAATAAACTATCTCGGTCAAAAAATAACCTGAATTATTTTTTCGATAATAAAACTGTTGCTCTGGCGTATAGTCTAATAGTTCATGCCAGAAGTGTGACTGTGCGCGCCGAGTGGGATGCTACAGGGCATTGTGAGCACGGAGACCATGATTCAGACGGGTCTTGTAATACAGTGCATGCTACCGTGCCGGGCGCAGCGGCATGCAGGATACATAGGGGTAAAAAAATGAGTATATTCAAACATTTCAAGGATAGATACGAAGCAACTCAAGAAGAAGAATATTCCCTGCAGGAATACCTTGAGATCTGCAAAGCCGATCCGCTGGCCTATGCAACCGGTGCCGAGCGCCTGCTGCGGGCCATCGGGGAACCGGAGCTGGTGGATACGTCACGGGAACCGCGCCTGAGCCGGATTTTCTCCAACAAGGTTATTCGCCGTTATCCTTCCTTTTTCGAGTTTTATGGCATGGAAGATGCCATCGAACAGATTGTGGCCTTTTTGCGTCATTCCGCCCAGGGTCTGGAAGAAAGCAAGCAGGTGCTTTATCTGCTCGGACCGGTCGGTGGCGGCAAGTCTTCGCTGGCGGAGCGCCTCAAGGCCCTGATGGAAAAAGAGCCGATCTATTGCATCAAGGGCTCCCCGGTCAATGAATCCCCGCTGGGCCTGTTCAGCAGCGAGGAGGATGGTGCCATTCTGGAAGAGGATTACGGCATTCCACGCCGCTACCTGCGCACCATCATGTCGCCCTGGGCCGTCAAGCGTCTGGGCGAGTTCGGGGGCGACATCAGCCGCTTCCGGGTGGTGAAGCGCTATCCTTCACGCCTGAACCAGATCGCCATCTCCAAGACTGAGCCGGGGGATGAGAACAATCAGGACATTTCCTCGCTGGTCGGCAAGGTGGACATCCGCAAGCTGGAGGATTTCCCCCAGAATGATCCGGATGCCTACAGCTATTCCGGCGGGCTGTGTCTGGCCAACCAGGGTCTGATGGAGTTCGTGGAGATGTTCAAGGCCCCGATCAAGGTGCTGCATCCGCTGCTGACCGCGACTCAGGAGGGCAATTACAACGGGACCGAAAGCATCGGAGCCATTCCGTTCACCGGCGTGATTCTGGCGCACTCGAACGAATCCGAATGGCAGGCCTTCAAGAACAACAAGAATAATGAAGCCTTCATTGACCGGGTTTCCATTGTCAAGGTGCCTTACTGCCTGCGGGTCACGGAAGAGGTGAAGATTTACGAAAAACTGCTGCTGGGCAGTTCGTTGCGGGCTGCCCCCTGTGCACCGGATACCCTGAAGATGCTGGCGCAGTTCTCGATCCTGTCACGCCTCAAGGAGCCGGAAAATTCCAACCTGTTCTCCAAAATGCGCATTTATGATGGTGAAAACCTCAAGGACATTGATCCCAAGGCGAAAACCATTCAGGAGTATCAGGATGCTGCCGGTGTGGATGAAGGCATGTCCGGCCTGTCAACCCGTTTTGCCTTCAAGATCCTGTCCAAGGTGTTCAACTACGATGCCACCGAGGTGGCTGCCGATCCGGTGCACCTGATGTATGTGCTGGAACGCCAGATCGAAAAAGAGCAGTATGCCGAAGAGCTGCAGGACCGTTACATCAGTTTCATCAAGGAATACCTGGCCCCGCGCTATGTGGAGTTCATCGGCAAGGAAATCCAGACCGCCTACCTGGAGTCCTATTCCGAGTATGGACAGAACCTGTTTGACCGCTATGTGACCTACGCCGATTTCTGGATTCAGGATCAGGAATACCGTGACCCGGAAACCGGGGACTTTCTGGACCGTTCCGCCCTCAACGCCGATCTGGAGAAGATCGAGAAGGCTGCCGGGATCAGTAATCCCAAGGATTTCAGGAATGAAATCGTCAATTTTGTCCTGCGTGCCCGGGCCAACAACAATGGCCGCAATCCGGACTGGACCAGCTATGAAAAGCTGCGCCGCGTGATCGAGATGAAGATGTTCTCCAGCACCGAAGACCTGCTGCCGGTGATTTCCTACGGGGCCAAGTCGTCCGCAGAGGAACAGCGCAAGCATGACAACTTCGTGGAGCGCATGATGAAGCGGGGCTACACCGAAAAGCAGGTGCGCCTGCTGGCCGAATGGTACCTGCGGGTGCGCAAGTCGCAGTGATTCCGGGCCGGCCCCCCGTTTTTCCGCCAGGGAAGGCCGGCGACAGGATGGATGACTGCTCCCGTCCCCGGCTTTGGTCCGGGGGCGGGAGTCAACCTACAAGGAGCGCAAGATGGCCTATATTGTCGACCGTCGTCTCAACAGCAAGAACAAAAGTCTGGTCAACCGGCAGCGCTTCCTGAAGCGTTATCACAAGCAGATCCGGGAAGCGGTCTCCGATGCGGTGAGCCGCCGCAACATGACCGATATGGAGCAGGGCGATACCATCACCATTCCCAAACGCGATATTTCAGAGCCCCATTTTCATCACGGTGACGGGGGGCAGCGCGAGATTGTGCATCCCGGCAACCGGGAGTTCATCGAGGGCGACCGTATCCAGCGCCCTCCCAAGGGGGGGGGTGGGGGCAGCGGTTCCGGGGATGCTTCCGATTCCGGTGAGGGTATGGATGACTTCGTATTCCAGATTTCCCAGAGCGAGTTTCTGGAGTACCTGTTTGAGGATCTGGCCCTGCCGAACATGGTCAAGCGCCAGCTCACCACCACCGACAGCTTTGAAACCCGGCGTGCCGGCTACAGTGAGGTGGGAAATCCCAACCAGCTCAATATCGTGCGTTCCATGCGCAGTGCCCATGCCCGCCGGATAGCGCTGGGGGGGCGGTCGCGCCGTCGCCGTCTGGAAATTCTGGCGGAGCTGGAGCAGCTGGACGAGTCGGAGACCGAACGGCGCGAGCTGCTGGAAGAAGAGCTTTCACGCCTCAATGTGCGTCTGAACCGCATTCCGTTTCTGGATGATTTCGATCTCAAGTACAACCTGCATGTCCGGGTGCCGACACCTTCTCCCAAGGCGGTCATGTTCTGTGTGATGGATGTGTCCGGTTCCATGACCCAGGACATCAAGGATACGGCCAAGCGCTTTTTCTTTCTGCTCTACCTGTTTTTAAAGAAAAACTACGAAAAGATCGAAGTGGTCTTCATCCGCCACCATACCCAGGCTCAGGAGGTGGATGAGGAAACCTTTTTCTATTCGCGTGAAACCGGTGGCACCGTGGTGTCCAGCGCCCTGAACCTGATGGGGGATATCATCGCCGAGCGTTACTCGCCCAATGCGTGGAACATCTACTGTGCCCAGGCATCCGATGGGGACAACTGGCAGGAGGACAATGAACGCTGCCACAAGGCGCTGACCGCCAGTGTCCTGCCGATGGTACAGTATTACACCTATATCGAGATCGGGGACCGCGAGCCACAGGGGCTGTGGCGTTTGTATGAACACCTGCAGAGTGATTTCAGTGACCGCTTTGCGATCCAGCGGGTGCGCAACAATGCCGAGATTTATCCGGTGTTCCGTGAGCTGTTCCGCAAAACCATGGAGGTCGAATGATGGCGCATGAGATGAACCGGGAAAAAAACTGCATCTCTACCAGTTCGGAATGGACCTTTGAAACCATTGAGCGCTATGACCGTGAGATTGCCCGCATTGCGCATGAAAAGTTCCGCCTCGACACCTATCCGAACCAGATTGAGGTCATCCGCTCCGATCAGATGATGGACGCCTATGCCTCGGTCGGCATGCCGGTATTCTATAACCACTGGTCCTACGGCAAGCATTTTGTCAATGTGGAGCAGAACTACTCGCGTGGGCGCATGGGGCTGGCCTACGAGATCGTCATCAACTCCAACCCCTGCATTGCCTACCTCATGGAGGAAAATACCCTGACCATGCAGGCGCTGGTGATCGCACACGCCTGTTATGGCCACAACTCCTTTTTCAAGGGCAACTACCTGTTCCGGAGCTGGACCGATGCCGATGGCATCATCGACTACCTGGTGTTTGCCAAGCACTTCATCACCCAGTGCGAGGAGCGCCATGGTGTGGCGGAGGTCGAGCGCCTGCTGGATTCCTGCCATGCACTGATGAATTACGGTGTCGACCGCTACAAGCGCCCGCGCCCGATTTCGGCAGCGGCGGAAAAGCAGCGCCAGCAGGAGCGTGAGGAGTATGTCCAGCGCCACCTGAATGACCTGTGGCGTACCCTGCCGCGCCTGAAGGAAAAGCTGGATCAGGAGCGTGAAATCCCGACCTTTCCCGCCGAGCCGCAGGAAAACCTGCTGTATTTCTTTGAAAAGAATGCCCCGCATCTGGACAGCTGGCAGCGTGAAATCATCCGCATCGTGCGCAAGATCGCCCAGTATTTCTACCCGCAGCGCCAGACCCAGGTCATGAATGAAGGCTGGGCCACCTTCTGGCACTATACCATTCTGAATGAAATGTATGACGAAGGGCTGGTGAATGAGGGCTTCATGATGGAATTCCTGACCTCGCATACCAATGTGGTGATGCAGCCCGGTTTCGACAGCCCGTATTATTCCGGCATCAACCCGTATGCGCTCGGGTTTGCCATGATGCAGGACATCCGCCGTATCTGTGAGCACCCGACCGCTGAAGACCGGGAGTGGTTTCCGGAGATCGCTGGATCGGACTGGATCGGCACGCTGGACAATGTGATGCGCAACTACCGGGATGAAAGTTTCATCCTGCAGTTCATGTCCCCCAAAATCATGCGGGATTTTCATTTTTTTGCCCTGGAAGATGATGACCGCCGCAATGCCATTGATGTAGTGGCCATCCACAACGAACGGGGTTATCGTGAGCTGCGTGAGCGCCTGTCCCAGCAGTACAACCTCAGCAGCAACGAGCCTGACATCCAGGTGGAAAACGTGAATGTACGTGGCGACCGCTCGCTCACCCTGCATCACAACATGCACAATCGCCGTCCGCTTGGCAATGACACCTACGAGATGCTGCGGCACGCACACCAGCTCTGGGGCTATGATGTGCACCTGCACTCGGTGGAGCCGGATGGCCGCCGGGTCAGGAGCTATCACCTGCAGGGCGAGGCGACCTGACCGGGGAAAATTCCCGCCCTGTTTCCCTGCATGGGCAAGGCGGGCTATAATCGCGCCAGAATCTGCCGGGTATCGGCATGTCCGCCCGGCATGGATTTATGTAAAATCCTCAAGGGAACACTCAGGCAGTCGGAGTGTCGCAGAAGGATGACGCATCAACTTTTTGGCAGGATATCATTTTGACTCAGGATTCCGGGAACAACCCGAACAAGTCCGGCACGCCATGGTGGTTGGTGCCATTTAAGGGGGTGTGGTTTTCTCTGGTGGTTTTTGGCCGGTTGTTTCGCATCACGCTGATTGTGGCGCTGGTGGTTGCCATGCTGGGTGGCATTGTCTATGCCATGCAGCTGGACGAGCAGGTTCGGGCACAGTTCGAGGGCAAGCGCTGGGCCTTGCCGGCGCGGGTGTTTGCCCGTCCGCTGGAGCTGTTTGAAGGCCAGCAGCTCTATGCCGATCATCTGGAGCAGGAACTCAAGCTGTTAAGTTACACCCGTCTGGAAAAACCGGTCGAGATCGGTCAGTACCAGCGTGAAAAGGATGATTTTCTGATCAATACCCGCGGGTTCCAGTTTGCTGAGGACATGGAGCCGGCACGCAGTATCCGGATCAGTATCAGCAAGGGCAAGATCAGGACTCTGGCCTACAACAATGGTCAGGAGCCGTTGCCGCTGATGCGCCTTGATCCGGTGCTGATCGGCAATTTTTACCCCAGCCAGAAGGAAGACCGGGTACTGGTGCGCATCCGTGATGTCTCGCCGGCCCTGATTGACGGGCTGATTGCGGTTGAGGACAAGAAGTTCTACGAGCACCAGGGCGTCAATCCGCTGGCCATTGCGCGTGCCATGGTCGCCAACCTGAAAGCCGGTGAGACCGTGCAGGGTGGCAGCACCATCACCCAGCAGCTGGTCAAGAACTTCTACCTCAGCAATGAGCGCAGCTGGCGGCGCAAGCTCAAGGAAGCCACGATGGCCTTTCTGCTGGAGCTGCGCTACACTAAGCAGGAAATTCTGGAAGCCTACCTGAATGAAATCTACCTGGGACAGGATGGCGAGCGGGCCATTCACGGTTTCGGTCTTGCTGCCCAGTTCTATTACAACCGCTCGATCAAGGACCTCAAGGCCGACCAGATCGCCATGCTGATCGGGCTGGCCAAGGGGGCGACCTACTACAATCCGCGCCGTTATCCCGAACGGGCCCTGCAACGGCGCAATCTGGTACTGACCGTCATGGAGCAGGGCGGCGTGCTCAACCACAGGGAGGCCGATGCGGCCCGTGCCCGCCCGCTGGGGGTGAGTGAAGCCCCGCCTTCGGGAGCCAGTCCGTTTCCGGCCTATCTGGACCTGGTCCGTGAGCAGCTGCAGCGTGATTACCGCGAGGAAGACCTGCGCACCGAGGGCCTGCTGATCTTTACGGCCATGGACCCGATTGTGCAGCTGACGGCGGAAAAGGTGCTGGTCAACCGGCTGGAAAAGCTGGAAAAGAAATTCCGCACCCCGAAAAACAAGCTCAACAGTGCCATGGTCATCAGCACGGTCCAGAATGCCGAGGTGGTTGCCCTGGTCGGGGGACGCAATGTGCGTTATCCGGGCTATAACCGGGCCTTGTCAGCCAGGCGGCAGGTCGGCTCCCTGCTCAAGCCCTTTATTTACCTGTCGGCCCTGGAAAGCGGAGGCCAGTATGCCGCCCTGAATGCCCGCGTCAGTGACGGGCCGGTCACGGTCAAGGTCGGCCCCCGACGTTACTGGGAGCCACGTAATTACGACCTGCGTTTCGGTGGTTACATGACCACTATCCGCGCCCTGATCCTGTCCCGCAATACCCCGGCAGTACGGGTCGGCGTGGAAGTGGGACTGGACAAGGTGATCCAGACCCTGCACGAGATGGGTTTCAAGCAGGATATTCCGGCCTATCCCTCGATTCTGCTCGGCGCCCTGGAGATGACGCCGTTTGAAATGCAGCAGCTTTACCAGACCATGGCTGCCGACGGTGCCTATACCCCCCTGCATGCCATCCGTGAAGTCATGAATGGTCGCGGACAGGTGCTGACCCGTTATCCCCTGACGGTGGAGCAGGTGGCCAGGCCGGAGGTGATCGAGCTCATGCATTATGCCCTGAATCAGGTGACGGTTGCCGGGACCGCCAAGGCCCTGCAGTCCATGCTGCCCGCCTGGAAGCGGGTCGGTGGCAAGACCGGGACCACCAATGACAAGAAGGACAGCTGGTTTGCCGGCTTTTCCGGCCAGCATGTGATGACGGTCTGGGTCGGCAGGGATGACAACCAGCCCACCCACATGACGGGTAGTACCGGGGCCTTGTACACTTGGGGCGACATGATGAAGGTACTGCCATCCCGACCGCTGCGGATCGGCCAGAACAACAAACTGGTCTGGCTGAATATTGATCCTTATACCGGCCTGCGTTACAACCCGGCCTGTGGCAAGCCGATCCGGGTGCCTTTCATCAAGGGGACCGAGCCCCGAAAGGTCAGCTATTGTGCGCCGCCACAGATACAGCCGGCACAGCCCGTACAGGCAACGCCGGCGGCGGCACCGGTACAGGCCTCCAGGCCGCAATCCCGTCCGGCCCGGCAGCCGGCACGCTCAAACTGGGTGGACAATTTGATGCAATGATGAAAGGCCAAGCATGAGAACAACAGCAAACCTGCGCCAACCCCTGTTCCTGCTGACTGCGGCGGGCGTTGCCCTGATCCTGTCGGCCTGTACAACGTCTGTCCCCATGGAAGAACCGGTGCCGTTGCCGCCTTTTCCGGAGGTGCAGCCGGACCTTCCGCCCCCCCGGCCCCCGCTGCCCGTACCGGAGGCCTATACGGTGCCTGCCCGGCGCCCGGTGCCTGCCCGGCGCCCGGTGCCTGCCCCGGTGATTGTGCAGCCCCTGCCGGAACTGCAGCCGTTGCAGGTGGAAGTCATACCGGAGGAAGTACCGGCTCCGCGTCCGGCCCCGGTCCGCAGGCCGGCAGATACCCGCCCGGCAGTCCGCTATGTGCCGCCTCCGGTTCCCAGGCCGACACCGGTACCGTCTCCACCGGTGGCTCCCGCCTCTCCGCTGCCGGCACCGGCTACGCGCCGGCCAGCAGCACCGGTGGTACCCGTCGTGCCGGTACCACGCCCTGAACCGTCTCCTCCCCCGCTTGAGGCCCGACCCGGTCTGTCCTATACCGTCAGATCAGGCACCCCGGTTGTAACCCGGTCGGCACCGGCACCTGTGCAGACCCGTGCGCTCGGGAGTGACGAATGGGTGAGTGTGGATGTGGAGACCAGAACACCCGCCGGTGCTGCCCGTGCGACGGGAGGGGCGAACACCTGGGAGCCGGCAGACAAGGCGACGGATACCCCGTTCACCGTGGCGGTGAACACTGTGCCGCCACCCGCCAGTCGGCCAGCCGTACCGGCCCCCCCCCCTGCACCTGCCGCCCCGCTGCCGTCAGTCTCATCTTCCTACAGCGAATCACCAGCGGTAGCCGTGCTGCTCAAGCAGGCCAACAACCAGATCAGTGTCGGCAAGCATGATCAGGCCGCTACCACCCTGGAGCGCGCACTGCGCATTGCACCGGAGAATGCCATGTTGTGGCTGCGCCTTGCGGAACTCAAGGAGCAGCAGGGTGACAGGGCTCAGGCGGCTTCCATGGCCAGAAAGGCGGTACAGCTGGCTCCCGGTGATGATGCCATTCGCCTGCGCGCTTCGCGCCTGAGCGGCGGATGACTGACGACCTGCTGGGGCCGGAAGGTGCGATTGCCCGCCATATCGAGGGATTTCAGCCCCGCCCCCAGCAGCAGGCCATGGCCCGGGCGATTGCCGGGCAGCAGCAGGGGGTGCTGGTGATCGAGGCCGGTACCGGGGTAGGCAAGACGTTTGCCTATCTGGCTCCGGTACTGGCTTCGGGGGTGAAAGCCATCCTTTCCACCGGCAGCAAGACCCTGCAGGACCAGCTGTTTTTCAAGGACCTGCCCCTGATCCGCAAGGCGCTGGGGGCACCACTCAAAACGGCGCTGCTCAAGGGACGGGCCAATTACCTGTGCCTGCACCGCCTCAACCTTACGCGACTGGACGGGCGTCTGTCGGACCGGCGGGCCGTGAGTGACCTGCGCCGGATTGAGGACTGGGCCGGTGTGACCCGGACCGGGGATGTGGCGGAAATGACGCATGTCCCCCGCGAGTCGGCGTTGTGGCCGGCAGTGACCTCGACCGTGGAAAACTGCCAGGGAGTCGAGTGCGCGGACTATCAGGACTGCTTTGTGGTCCAGGCGCGACGTCAGGCCATGGAGGCTGATGTGGTGGTGGTCAATCATCACCTGTTCTTTGCCGACATGGTGCTCAAGGAGGACGGGTTCGGCGAACTGTTACCCGAGGCCCGAATTGTGGTGCTGGATGAGGCTCACCAGATTCCCGACATCGTTTCCACGTTTTTCAGCGAAACCCTGAGCAGCCGCCAGCTGCAGGAATGGGCCCGTGATACCCGGCTGGAGAGTCGGGTCTCTGCTGCCGACATGCCGCAGATTGGGGAGCGGCTCGATCAGCTGGACAAGGTGGTGCTGGAACTGCGGCTGGCCATGGATGCACCGGGGCAGCGCGGTCCCTGGCAGCCTTTGCATGAGCAGGCGGGTGTAATGGCGCAGACTGCTTTGCTGCAGCAGCATCTGGAGGTACTGGCGGAGTATCTGGAGCAGGCACTGGCACGCAGTCAGGGGCTGGAGCCGTGTCTGGAGCGCTTGCAGCAGCTCCGACAGGTATTGCAGCACCTGCAGCAGCCACAGGCCGACAGGGTGCAGTGGTACGAGACCTTTACACGCGGATTTGTGCTGACCAGCACCCCGCTGGATGTGGCCGGTCCCCTGCAACGCTGTATGGAAACCCTGCCGTGCCGCTGGGTGCTGACTTCAGCCACGCTTGCGGTCGGCGATTCCTTCCGGCATTTCATCACCCGCCTGGGTCTGGGGGAAGCGGCCACCTTGCGTCTGGACAGCCCGTTTGATTACTGGCGCAATGCCCTGCTGTACCTGCCGCAGGCGTTGCCCGAACCCCAGCACCCGGATTTTGTGTCGGCGCTGGTACAGGCCGCCGTACCGGTGATTGAAGCCTGTGGCGGGCGGACTTTCATGCTGTTCACCAGTTATCGGGCGCTGCACGAGGCAGCGACCCTGCTGGAAGGGGTGCTGGATTTTCCATTGCTGGTACAGGGTGAGTCACCGCCGCGCGACATGATCGAGAAATTCCGCACGCTGGGAAATGCCGTGCTGCTGGGGACCGCCAGTTTCTGGGAAGGAGTGGATGTGCGCGGTGACGCCCTGAGCTGCGTGATTATCGACAAGCTGCCATTTGCCGCTCCCAATGATCCGGTGCTGGAAGCCCGGCTGGACAGTCTGCGCCATCAGGGACAGAATCCGTTTCTGGAGCACCAGCTGCCCCAGGCGGTCATCAGCCTCAAGCAGGGGGTGGGGCGCCTGATCCGCGACCAGCAGGACCGGGGAGTGCTGGTGCTGTGCGATACCCGACTGCTGACACGCAGCTACGGGAACCGGTTTCTGGACAGCCTGCCGCGCATGCCCCGTACCCGCAAGCTGGCTGTTGTGCAGCGTTTTTTTGCCAGCCCCGAACCGATTGCTCCCGATCCACCGGCCCCGGACGTGCCGCAGGATCAATCCTCACCACTGTCCCCGGATCATGATGAAACTGCTGGCTCTTGATACTTCGACCGATGCCTGTTCTGCCGCTGTCTGGCGGGATGGGGAAATTGTGGCCGTGTATGAACACAGTCCGCGTGCACACACCCGCCTGATCCTGCCCATGGTGGAGCAGGTACTGGCCCGCAGCGGTATTGCCCTCGGAGCGCTGGACGCACTGGCATTCGGGCGGGGGCCCGGTGCCTTCAGCGGGGTGCGGATTGCTGCCGGCGTGGCTCAGGGGCTGGCACTGGCTGCCGGGCTGCGGCTGATTCCGGTTTCCACCCTGGCGGCACTGGCGCAGCAGGTGTATCGACGCCATGGCTGTGAACGGGTGCTGGTGGCCATGGATGCCCGTATGGGGGAGGTGTATCAGGGGGCGTTTGTCATCCGGGCTGGCCTGGCCGAACTTTCGGGGCGGGAGGCGGTGACTGCTCCGGAAGCCGTTTCCCTGCCGGCAGGGGTGGTGGATAGCGGTGCAGCGGTACTGTCGGCCTGGAGCGCCGCAGGCAGTGGCTGGCGTGAGTATCCGCTGTTGCGGCAGCAGTTTCCGGCCTGTCAGGCCGTATACCTGGATTACCTGCCGGCTGCCGAGGACATGCTGCCACTGGCCAGGGCCGCTTTCCTGCGTGGTGATACCGTGGATGTACAGGAAGCCAGCCCGGTTTATTTGCGCAACAAGGTAGCCGAAACCACACGGGAGCGGGAGCAGCGTGCCGGTTTTTCAGTGAGCAAATCGTGAAAAAATCATGGATTTGGCACCGTGCCGGACTAATGTTTATTGCCCGTCCGGGCTGTCTGCATTAAAGTTCAGGGAATTGGCGGAAGACCGGAACGGACAGACAAGGAATTTTACAATGACAAAATGGATCAGGTCCCTCAGCCTGCCGCTGGTATGGGGGCTGCTGTGCTGCAACCCCGTACTGGCTGCCAAACAGCCGGGTCTGGTGATTGATCTGGCCGATGCGGCCAGCTCGCGTCATCCCTGCGTGCGCATGTCGGTGAAAAAGCTGAACCGGCGAGCCGAGCCTTTCAGTGACTCGATTGGTACCTATTCCCTGGTTTACGATGTGGACAGTGCCATTATTCGTGCCGTGATTGCGGTAGAGTCCTGCTATCAGGAAAAGGCCAGGTCGCCCAAAGGGGCCATGGGACTGATGCAGCTGATCCCGGCCACTGCCGAGCGCTTCGGTATTGAGGATGCCTGGAACAGCAACCAGAACATTCATGGCGGTACCCAGTACCTGAAATGGCTGATGAAGCGTTATGGCAACGACCTCATCAAGGTATTTGCTGCCTATAATGCCGGTGAAGGGCGGGTGGATCAGTACGGTGGCATACCACCGTTCCGGGAAACCCAAGCCTATGTGCGCAACGTACTGATGGTGTTTTACAAGATCAAGTTTCACGAAGAAGAGGTCCTGTCGGTACTGGAGCAGCTGCCCAAGGGGCGAGTGGAACTGACACTGACGGACGAACTGATGCGCGGCGTGGCCAGCAAGCTGAATGTTGCTGCCGCTGAAGGCCACAATCCCGGCAAGGTGAAAACCGCACCTGTCAATGCCGTTGCCAGTGTCGTGGCCAGACGCCCTCCGGCAGCCGCACAGGTGGCAGCCACACGGCCTGCACCGGCCCGCAAACCGCAGCCGGCCCGTGCACCGCTGCCGCATGAGGTGGACATTTACATTCCACCGCCCAACAGCCGGCCTGTCCCGCAACCCCCTGCACCTGTGGCCCGGAATGTGAACAAGGCCGCCCCCCAGCCCCGGCAACAGACGGCCTCCACACCGGCTCCCGTTACCGTAAAGCAGGTGGCTGCCCGGCCTGCAGTCAACCCGCAGCTCAGGCTCCAGCATGCCTTTGCGCGTGCAGTTGAGGCCGCACCGGCGATGACGGCTGCTGCCGCTGGTGCACCACGGGTGACGGCCACTTTCAAGCCGGGTCGAGGCGGACTGGCTGCCAACCGGGCCCTGGCCCCGCAGCTGTACAAGCAGCCCTGAATCCTGCCCGGCGGGAAGCGGATTTCGCACATGACTTGGGAGCGGGTTTGAGGCAGAATTCCCCGCTTTCGGGCCAGGATCAAGAATAAACATGAGCAGCGGGCTTTTCCGGTCGGGTGCCGTCATCAGTGCCATGACCATGATCTCCAGAATTCTGGGGCTGGTCAGGGACATGGTGGTGGCACGCTATTTCGAGGTCAGCGGTGCCACGGATGCCTTTTTCGTCGCCTTCCGCATTCCCAACCTGTTGCGGCGCTTTTTTGCCGAAGGGGCCTTTTCGCTGGCTTTCGTGCCGGTGTTGTCCGAATACCGCAAGACCCGTACTCCGGAAGCACTCCGGGACCTGATTGATCATGTGGCCGGCATGCTGGGGCTGGTACTGCTGCTGGTGAGTATCGGCGGCATGCTGGCGGCACCGTGGCTGATTGACCTGATTGCGACCGGTTTTTCCCATAAGGACGGTGCTCGCCCGGAACTGGCGGCTGAACTGCTGCGCATCATGTTCCCCTACATTCTGTTCATTTCCCTGGCGGGGCTGGCGGGCGGTATCCTCAACACCTTCAGGCATTTTGCCGCGCCGGCTTTTGCACCGGCGCTGCTGAACGTGATCCTGATCATTGCCACGGTCTGGGTGGCACCGTATTTTGAGGAGCCGCTCAAGGCGCTGGCCTGGGGGGTGTTTGTCGCCGGCATGGCCCAGATTGCGGTGCAGCTGCCGGCCCTGCAGCGGCTTGGTCTGGTGCCGCACTTCCGTTTTCGGCGCGGGCATGAGGGCGTGAAGCGGATCATGAAACTGATGGGGCCGGCCCTGTTCGGCTCTTCGGTGGCCCAGATCAACCTGATCATCAACACCAATATTGCTTCATTTCTGGCCGTTGGCAGCAATTCCTGGCTTTATTATTCCGACCGTTTTGTGGAGCTGCCACTGGCGATTTTCGGAGTGGCACTCGGGACCGTGATCCTGCCCAAACTCTCGGGTGATCATGCCCAGGCGGATACCGGCGCTTTCCGGCACACACTGGACTGGGCTTTGCGGCTGGCGCTGCTGATCGCGATTCCGGCCACGGTGGGACTGGTCATGCTGTCTGAACCGATTCTGGCCAGCGTGATGATGTATGGCGAATTCCGCTGGAGTGATGTGCAGATGTCGGCCCTGAGCCTGATGACTTATGCCCTGGGACTGCCGGCTTTCATTCTGGTCAAGGTGCTGGCACCGGGGTTTTATGCACGTCAGGATACGAAAACACCGGTACGCATCGGCATCATGGCCATTTTTGCCAACATGGGCCTGAATCTGGTGATTGTCCTGCCCTGGTTTCTGTCCGGTGCCAGCGGCGCTCATGCCGGACTGGCATTGGCAACCGCACTGGCGGGTTTTGTCAATGCGGGGCTTTTGTACCTGACCCTGCGGCGTGAGGGCATGTTTGATCCCAGCTCAGGCTGGGGCAAGCATCTGCTGCGAATAATGGCAGGCTGTATCGTGCTGGCGCTGGTGCTGGCGCTGCTGATGCCGGCGGATGCCTGGTGGCAGTCGGCCAGTGGCCTGAAACGGATGGCATGGCTGGGATTGCTGATTGTGGTTGCTGTTGTGTCGTATTTTGTCACCCTGAGGCTGAGTGGCCTGTCCTGGCGTCAGATGTTGGGACGCCGCTGAACCACCGCTTGCGGAGTGTTTGACGCATGAAAAAAACCGTATTGTTTTTCCTGGCCCTGCTGCTGATGCTGGGGGCAGGCTGGACGGCAGCCAGCTGGTATCTGGGTCAGGAAACCGAACGTGTCCTGCGTCAGCAGCTGGATGCAGCGCAACATCTGTATGTGTCCGACAGCCTGGCGCTCACGCTGGTTGAGTACCACAAATCCCTGTTTGGTGCACGTGCACGGACCTTGCTGCAGTTCCGCAAGCCCCCCCTGGACAGGCGGCTGGGTCGTTTGCCCCTGATTCATGATATCCGTCATGGCCCCCTGTTGTTCGATGACCGGCCCCGGCTGGCTGTCAGTGGCTGGCATACCCGGCTGGATATGGCGCAGCTGGATGAGGCGCAGCAGGCACAGTGGCAGGCGGTTTTCCCTTCAGGCCGGCCTTTTGTGCTGAATACTGCATTCGATTTCCAGCGGCAGCTGCATTATGCCCTGATGTTTGCTCCGGTGGATCATCAGGCCGAGGCAGGGCTGCAGAGTGTACTGGCACGGGCACAGCTTGGTGGCAGCCTGGACACCGGAAACGGTACCGGCACACTGAAGGGGGTGCTGTCTGCTCTGGAGCTGAATGGTAATGCCTGGGGCCTCACGGCGCCCTTGTTGACCCTGCAGGGCGATATTGCCCCGCTGGATGGCTATCCGCAGCTGCAGAATCTGGGCCTGCACGGTAACGGTTTGTCACTTAATCTGGCCGAAGGGGCTGTCATGACGCTGGATGGTGATCTGGCCTTGCAGGTACAGCAGGTGGCCGGTGAGCTGGAAGGACGTCTGTCACTGCTGCTGGAAAACATTGCTGGCAGTGATAACGGACTCACACAGCTGGATTGGCGTTCAGCGTGGCAGGGGGTGGATGCCGAGGGTCTGGTGCGTCTGCTGGGGTTGCAGGAGCGGCTGGACAACCTGCAGGCCCAACTGGGCTGGAATGATGAAAATACCGAACTGCGGGAGGGGCAGCAACGCATGATGGAACTGCTGCAGGCACAGCAGGATACCGGAGATGCCTTGCGTCAGCAGTTGTTCCATCAGGTGCTGAAGCCGGAGCAGGCACATCTGGAATGGACATTGACAACCTGGCAGGGGAATGCTGTCGGGCTGGAGTCTGCTGCCAGCCTGCAACGGGTTGAAACCGGTGCCGGAACCCTGATTCCCGTGCGTGTTGAGGACTGGCTGCGTCCCTTGCGCGGTGCTTTGAGCCTGCGGGCTCCTGTTGACAGTATGCCAGCGGTGCTGCAGCCGCTGCTGGCGTATGCCCGCAGCCACCAGGGAGTGCTGATGCAGGACGGCGAGTACCGGCTGGTGCTGAAACTGCAGGGGGAGCAGGCTGAACTCAACGGACACACACTGGCTGTACAGGAACTGCCAGGCCGTTTTTTCCCCCGGACGGGAGAGCGTCGGGGGATGGGAAGCCCGTTGGTTCCTTCCGGAATCATGCACCGGGTTGAGGCGGGGGAACTGAATGAGGACATGCTGCAGCAGTTGGCACAGGGTGACAGAACGGCACCGGAAGTGCTGAAGCTGCTGCAGGGATTGTATGAAATGGATACGGCTCTCCGGCAGGGAGCACAGGGGCGGCGTGGCCAGCGCGGCAAGGCCGGGCGCAGGCGCTGAGCGGGTGTCTGCGCCTGTTCCCGATGGCCGTTGTTTTACCCCGGCCCTCGGGAGGCGGATTTCAGATGGCGGCATGAATCATTTTGCGTCCATCGGCGTATTTGACATTGCAGTAGCTGGCGGAGGTTTTCGGGTTGGAGCGGTTGAGCACGAAGCCGGCGATGCGGATGCCGCTCTGTTCCATGCGCTCCAGCGTTTTGGTGACATCGTGTTTCTGGGTTTTGTTGCAGGACACCACCAGCAGGCTGGCATCGGCAAAATTACCCAGTACCAGGGAGTCGGCCATGCCAAGTACCGGTGGACTGTCGATGATGATGTGATCGAACACGGTTTTGCATTTGGCCAGAATACGGGCAAAATTATCAGAGGACAGGATGTCAACCGGGTCAGGTGTGGCCGGGCCGGCGCTGATGACCATGAAGCAGGCACTGTCGGTAAAGCAGTATTTGTGCAGCTTGATGTCATTGTGCACGACATAGTTGGTCAGGCCGACCTCGTTGTCCAGTTTCAGCTTCTTGTGGATGCTGGGTTTGCGCAGATCACCATCAATGAGTAGCACCCGTTTGCCGGATTTGACCAGCGAGGCAGCCAGAAAAATGGCAACCGTACTTTTTCCGTCGGTGGCGTTCGGGCTGGTGACATGCAGGGTCTGGGGAATGCCTTCACTGTTGCCGAAACGCAGGGTGGTACGCAGGTAGCGTAGGGATTCAATGACCGGATTCATGCTTTCGTAGCGGTTGCTGCTGGCCAGATTCCGCAGCCGCGAGCGCCGGGTTCTGGGGATGGAGGACAGGATGGGGTAGGGGCCGGCCAGCGCTTCCAGGCTGCGGAGGTCCCGGATTCTGGGGGACAGCATTTCACGCAGCAGTACAAACAGGCTGGCGGCGAGAAAGCCGATGCTGAAACCGATCAGCAGCATTTTGGCATAGGACAGCCCGTCCTTGCGGGGCGGCAGGCTGGGAGAGTCGACTACGGATACCCGGTCGTCCTGAACCGGAGCGGCCACACTGATTTCCTTCATGCGTTGCAACAACCCTTCAAACAGGTTGCGTGAGGTATCCACATCCCGCTTCAGGGTGGTATAACCGATGCTGTTTTCATAAAAACTCATCAGCTTTTTTTCTGCCACATCAATTTCAGCTTTCAGTTTCTTTTCCTCATCCAGTGAGGCAACATAGTTGGCTTCCATGTTTTTTCGGGTATTGTCGTGAATGGAGCCGGACTCGCGTTTGATGAAGGCGGAAAGCTCATCAATTTGGCGCTTTAATTGCAGCATTTCCGGGTAGGCCGGCTTGAAGGTGTCCAGTTTGGCATTGTATTCAGCCTGCAGGCTGCTTAACTGCTGTTTTTTCTGTTGAATAACGGTATCGGCACTGGCATTCAGATAGGTGCTGATATTTCTTTTGTTATAGAACTGGCTTTCAGCATCAATCCTGCGGCTTTTGGCCTTGATGTATTCTTCATTCAGCAGGGCCAGATTACTGGCAATCACGGAAACATCGGCATTGGTATCCACGATGTTATTCTTTTTGGCATACTTCAGCATTTCAGCTTCAGCCTGCTGCATTTTTTCCTTGGCCTGCTCGATCTGTCCCTTGAGGTAATCCTTGGCCTCTTCCGAAGAGGTCGTTCGGGTCAGGTTGCGTGATTCGATAAAAGCCCTGATGTAGCTGTCCAGGACCTTTTCAGACAGGGCCGGATCCTGGGAGGTATAGCTGATGTCGATGACCCGTGAGCGTCTGACCGGGTTGATATTCAGGTTGTTGAAGAAGATTTCTTCCGGCGTGATTTCTTCATTACCGCCGGCCTGCGGCTCCCCGGTGTCAGGAAAGTAGCTCCTGAGCTGCTGCATGAAAGGTTTGACAGTTGACAGAACGGTATAGACCGGTTCTGCAAAGGGCTTTTCATTCAGGAGATAATCACCAAGATCAAGCTCGGCAATGACCTTTCGTGCCAGATCATTGTTTCTCAGCAGCTTGTATTGTGTGTTGTAGTAAACGTCATCATTAATGTAGGAAGGGGGCCTGGATGTGTCCAGATCATAACTCAATATCCGGGTGGGATCCGTTTCAATCTTGATTGACGAGCGGGAGGTATAGGTCTTGTTGCTCAGCAGGCCAACAGCAAGAGCGAGTGCGGCCCCCAGCAGGCTGAACAGAATGATTCTGGGCAGGTTTTTTTTCCATGCCAGCCAGTAGTCACTCAGTAAAGGGGTATTGCTGCGGGGTTCAGGTGCCGAAAGATGAATGGTATCTGCCGGGTGTCTGTGCAAGGCAAGGGCATTGCTCCGGTTGGAAACCATCATGTCAAGGGTATTCATGGGGTGTGCGCTGCTGGGTTTCATTGCTTGCTCTTGTCAGTTGGGTTCGGTCAGGGTCTTTATGCCGACAGAAAGTTTTTTTTGGCATAGAACTTTACAAATTCATCAGAAATATGTGACCAGGTGTAATTTTCATAGGCGTGCTGCTTGAGGTGCATGCCAATCTGACTGGCCTGTTCGGGGTTGTTCAATACAAATTCCAGCTGCTGTTGCAGGGCTGCATGGTCACCCAGAGGGTACAAAAGCCCTTTGCCATCCAGCGCTTCCTGATTGGCCTGAATATCACTGGCAATACAGCAGCGGGAGAAACTCATGGCCTCAAGCAGGGTGATGGGAAGGCCTTCGATTCGGGATGGCAGGATGTAGGCTTTGGCATTGCTGTACCATTCCACCAGCTCGTCATTATAGGCCGGGCCCGGAAACAGGATATTGCTGTTACCGTCTGCCAGCTTTCTGAGTTCAGTGGTATAGGGGATGTCTTCGGGTCTTTCCTTGCCGACAATGACCAGTTTGATGCCGGGATTGCCCAGCAGCAGATAGGCCCTGATCAGGTCTTCAATACGCTTCTCCCGTGACAGGCGTCCGACGTACAGGAAGTATTCCTGGTTTTTAACCCCATGCCTGGCGATGGCACTGATTGCCAGGGGTTGCCTGGGATTGATACCGGAAGGGATATAGGTGACTGATTTATGATATTTTTTTTCGTAATAGGATTTGAGGTTTTTTGAAACCGCCATCGAGTCATTGACAAAGCGGAAGGTCATGAATTCTGCCATTCTGAAAAAAATTCTGGCAAAAAGATTCCATGAGCTTCTCTCCCATTCATGGCCATGGCTCTGGAAAACGGTATAGCGGCCAAAAAGCCTTGGAATCCAGGAAAAAAAACTCGGGCCAACTGCGTGGTAATGTACAACATCAATGTCTTTCAGTTTCAGCTGGTGCAGGCTGGCGAGGATGACAATCGAGATTTTGGCAAAATATTTACTTCGTATGGCCGGCAGCGGCATGAAATGGATGCCTTCATATTGAAATGGCTGGCTGAACTGTGGTGTTTTCATGCAGTATACAAGAACATCGTGGCCGGAACTGGCCAGCTTTTTCCCCAGCTCAACCGTATAGGTTTCAATTCCACCAATCACGTCAATGCCTTTGATGGCGATGAAGACAATTTTCATTTTGCCTCGTCCTGAATCAGAATTTTTTATATGATATTTGAATATTCCGGAGTAAACATGGCATTTCTGATTTTCGTGAATTATAGGCAGATAAGCGCAGTCTATTTTGTGAGTGGCTTATCTGAGATAAGTCCTGTAGATGTGCAGGGACAGCAGCAGGGCCATTATGCCGGACAACAGCAGGGGCAGGTATTCGGGGGTCAGTTTGTGGCTGTCGAGCTGAAAATAGACAAACAGGCACAGGACTGAAATCAGCAGGGTGAGGGTAAGGGACTGTTTCTGTTGCTTGCTGAGGCTGGCAGGATAACCGGTCGTGTTTTTACGGAAAAAATACAGGCGGCTCCCGATGGCGAATAGAAAAGCAGGCAGCAGAATGGCCAGAATGAATCCCTCCAGCCCTGCCAGTCTGGAAAACGGATAGATCAACACTAGTTTAAGTAAAATTTCAGCACTATCCAGCTGACTGTTGAGCTTCTGCTGCCCGATGGCGTTGAAGTAGGGCGTGGTGGCCATCTGGACCACAATACTTGGCAATACCAGGGTGAGCAGGATCAGGGGCAGGTGCAGTTTGGTGTATTCCGCTCCCATCCACAGGCCCAGAAACGGCTTGCCGACCATGATGGTACCGGTGAGGCACAGCAGGGAAATGGCCATGCCGATGGTCAGTGAGCGCTGAACGGCACCGATGGCCGCCGCTTCATCTCCGGCACCTACCTGGCGGATGATCAGGGTGTCCCAATAACTCATGAAGCGCATCAGAACCTGATTGTGCAACATGACCACCATCACGATGATGGTGTAGTGGGCTGCTGCGTTGATCCCCATCAGCAGGGAAACCAGAACGCTGTCAGTACGGAACCTGAGGAACTCCGCCCCCTGGGAGATGGCGGTAAACTTGCTGAACTGCAGCAGCTCCAGGGATTTTTGCCGGCTCAGGGTCCGGGAGCGGAAAAACAGCTGCCGGTGGCGGGTCCAGACCGAAAGCAGGCCCAGAAGAAAGAACAGCACGTTGATGACGGAGCTGGCGATCACGATGGTCAGCAGACCGGCTCCCAGCAGCAGCAACAGGGCAATACCGGCGCTACGCAGGCCAACCCGGATGATTTCAAACAGGCCGATGTCCACATAGCGCATTTCGGTGCGCAGGATGCTCTGGTACATGCGCAGCGGAATCGAAACGGCGACCTCGACCAGCACGATGGCGATAATGGCCGGCAGCGGTGTGGTATCTGTTGCCGCTGTATTGCCGGGATAACAGAGCCAGACTGCCAGACTGCAAGTCAGCAGCAGGGCACTGATGACAAAGGACAGCAACAGGGAGTTGCTGATGATTTCATCCCAGTGTTCGGGGCTGCCGGACTGCAGTGACAGGTAGCGTGTACAGGCCAGGGCAATGCCGAAATCCATCAGCAGCAGGTAGGTGGTGGTCGCTGTCACCATGCCCCAGATGCCGAACGGGTATTCACCCAGGGTCCTGAGCAGCAGGGGCATGGTGATCAGGGTCCCCAGCACGCTCAGGCCGATGGCCCCGAGCCGCAGCAGGGTAGAGCGGGAATAGCTCTGGCTCATCCGCGTGAAACCGTTTGTTCCATGGTGCCGAGCCCCGTCAGCAGGTCATCACCGCTGGCCAGACGCACGATTTCCCGGTCCCAGTCAAAGCGGTAGGTACCGGCCTGTTGCCACGTCTTGTGCTGCAGGAGTTCGGCCTGACCGGGGCGGGTCATGAACCTTTCCAGGTTGTCAGCCAGTTCGCGGCTGTCCAGGGGGTCAAACAGCAGTACCGGATCCTGCAGGATTTCTTCGACTTCCGGAATCCGGCTGGCCTGACAGGGGAGCCCGTAGCCCATGGCTTCCAGCAGGGCATTGGGAGAACCTTCCATCAGTGTGGGCAGCAGAAACAGGTGGCAGTCTTTCAGCAGCCGGGCGGTATGGTCCTGCCAGCCCATGAAGCGCACCCGGCTTTCGATGCCGAAAGTCCGTGCCAGCTGTTTCAAACGGGCTTCGTAGCCGGTCATGCTGGTATCCGTTCCAATCAGCAGGTATTCCCATTTCAGGTGTTTCAGCCGGGCCAGTGCCTCCAGCACCAGATGAATGTTCTTGCGTTCGTTCAGGACCGAAACCGTGACCAGACGGGCACTCTGTCCCGGCTCGAAGTCGGGTATGGGCAAGGTTTCCGTGGTGATGTCATTGGGCAGGGTGGCGAATTTTTCGTGCATGCCGGTGCGGGCCATGATAGCTGCCTGCATGCTGTGATTGGTGGTCAGTATCCGGGTCGAAAGCCGGGCGCCGAGCTGCTCGATCAGCCGGTGTGCCCCCTGACGCAGCCAAGCATGGGATTTGAAGCCGGCATCGAACACGTCGTCACCGCGTACCAGGGTGATGATGCGCTGTCGCCGTCCCAGCGTGGCCAGACCTGCAAGGGCGGCATAAAAGAAGGAGAACACCAGGCAGCCTGATGCTTGTTCCCGGGTGGCAAGCTGGCGCAGCCGGAACGCAGCACGCAGGAAAAATTCCAGCCAGTACAGTGGATTGCGTTCGGACAGGCGCATGCGGATGATGACCGGCCTGATGTTCGGATGCTGTAGTGGCAGGGTTTCGGTGGCCACATATACCAGCGGATGGCCGGCAGCCGCCAGCGCCTGCCAGGCACGGTAAAGCCGGCGGGTGAAGCCACCCGGTTTGTGACGGTAGTAAACGGATAAAACGGTTGCGTTGTTCATCAGACCAAAACCATGCTTCCTGATACCGGGTCAGGCTAACACAGGCATTTTCTGCCGGCTGCGGGCAGCAAGAACGGAGGTATAAAAAAAACGAATATCGGCATCGGCCCGTCAATTATGCGGGATAAATGGTGGGGTGCCGGGAGTGGTAGCCTTCCGCAGGGCTTTTGCCTATCATAGGCCGCAATTGTTCAGTTTTCAGTGTGAAACCGGTGGCCTGATGTGATGGAAAACAAGATACGCCTGACGGAATACAGCCATGGGGCGGGTTGCGGCTGCAAGATTGCTCCGGCAGTGCTGGATGTCATTCTGCATAGCAGCAAGCCGGACCCGGTGTTCCGGGAGCTGCTGGTCGGTAATGGCTCACGTGATGACGCCGCCGTTTATGATCTCGGCAATGGCAGTGCCGTGATCAGCACCACCGATTTTTTCATGCCGATTGTCGATGATGCCTTTACCTTCGGGCGTATTGCCGCCACCAATGCCATCAGTGATATCTATGCCATGGGGGGGCGACCGCTCATGGCGATTGCCATCTTTGGCTGGCCGCTGGACAGGCTGGGGCCGGAAACCGGGCGGGAAGTGATTGAGGGCGGGCGCAGGGCCTGCCGTGATGCCGGGATTCCACTGGCGGGCGGGCACAGCATCGACGCACCCGAGCCGGTTTTCGGCCTTGCCGTCACCGGGCTGGTGGAGACGGCCTGCCTGAAACAGAACAATACCGCGCAGGCCGGCGACCTTCTGTACCTGACCAAGCCGCTGGGGATCGGGGTGCTGACCACGGCCCAGAAACAGAAAAAGCTGCAGCCCGGCCATGATGCCGTTGCCGTGGAGGCTATGTGCACCCTGAATACGCTCGGGACTGCGCTGGGTAGCCTGCGGGCGGTGCATGCCCTGACCGATGTGACCGGCTTCGGACTCGGGGGGCATCTGCGCGAAATGTGTGAGGGCAGTGGCCTGCGGGCAGTGCTGGATTTTGCAGCCATTCCGGTGCTGCCACATGTACATGACTACCTGGATCAGGGCTGTTTTCCGGGTGGGACCGGGCGCAATTTTGACAGCTACGGGCATGCTTTCGGCCCCCTGAGTGAGCGTCAGCGCCTGCTGCTGTGTGACCCGCAGACCAGTGGTGGCCTGCTGGTGGCGCTGGACCCGGCGGGTGAGGCCGAATTTCTGGCACTGACCCGTACTGCCGGGCTGGAACTGGCACCGATCGGGCGTCTGCTGGCAGCGGAGCCGGATCAGCCTCTGATTACCGTATGCTGAAGCCGCTGGGGCTGTCGCCGGAACTGCCGGTGATTGAGGACCTGCATGCCGTGCTGGTGGCGGGTCGCCCGTTACTGGATGTGCGGGCACCGGTGGAATTTGCCGCTGGTGCCTTTCCCGGCGCAACCAACCTGCCGCTGATGAACGATGCCGAGCGCGAGGCAGTCGGCAGATGTTACAAGCAGGCCGGGCAGGATGCCGCCATTGCACTCGGGCTGGAGCAGGTGAGCGGTGCGGTGAAAACGCAGCGGATAGCGGCCTGGAAAACCTTTCTGGAAGCACTTCCGGCACAGGATCGGGTTCTGTACTGCTTTCGGGGCGGGCTGCGTTCGCGCATTGCCCAGCAGTGGATTCTTGAACATACCGGTATGGCCTGTCCGCGCATCAAGGGTGGCTACAAGGCCATGCGCCGTTACCTGCTGGACCAGCTTGACGTCCTGCCGGGCCGGTTTCAGGGCTGGGTACTCAGCGGGCGCACCGGTTCCGGCAAGACCCGCTTCCTGAACGGGTTCCGGCAGCAGATTGATCTGGAGGGGTTGGCCAATCACCGGGGGTCAGCCTTTGGCCCCAATGTCACGCCCCAGCCGACCCAGATTGCCTTTGAGAATGCACTGGCCATTGCCCTGCTGCGTCAACAGGATGCGGGGTGGCAGGCATTGCTGTTTGAAGATGAAAGCCGCAATATTGGCTCCGTGCATCTGCCCCCTGCACTGCTGGAAGCCATGCACAAGGCACCACTGGTGGTACTGGATACACCGGATGCGGAGCGGCTGGAAATCAGTTTTCAGGAGTACGTGCTGGACATGACTGCTGCTTACGGTGCCGTATCGGGCAGCCGGGAGGCCGGGCTGCAGGCTTATGGGAACTACCTGCTCACCAGTCTGGGCAAGATCAGGAAACGGCTTGGCGAAGTGCGTTACCAGCAGGTGCGGGGCCTGATGGAGCAGGCACTGGCCGAGCAGGTACGTACAGGCAGCCCCGATCACCATCGTGACTGGGTCGCTTTCATCCTGTTTGATTACTATGATCCCATGTATGACTACCAGCTCAAGGGTAAACAGGAGCGCATCCGGTTTCAGGGCGATGCGCCGGCGGTGCGTGCGTATCTGGCGGCGCAGACTCCGGCACTGGGGTAGCTGCCATACAGGCCGGTAAAACTCCCACCGCCTGCTTCGTACTATCGTCCACCCATGCCTGAGCCGACAAGGACTGATTGATCATGGCCGCGATTTACATCAACCTGTTTCAAACCCTCCTGCCTCACCCGCGCAGCAAAGCCCCGTCCGGATCATACAGCGGTGCCGTGATCACACGGGCGGGCAGCTTCTCGCCCAGCAGCTCTACCGCGACCTCCTGGCCTTCGACAATCAGCGCCGGAGGCAGGAAGCCGATGGCAACCGACACCCCGGCCCAGTGGGCATAGCCGCCGGAAGTCACAAAACCGACAATGCGGCCCTCATGCCAGATCGGCTCGTCGCCATGGACATCGGCATCGATGGCATCCACCACCAGCGTCGCCAGTTTGCGGGTGACACCGCGTTCACGCTCCGCCAGCACAGCAGCCTTGCCGATGAAATCCGGTTTGTCATAGCGCACAAAGCGGTCCAGCCCGGTTTCCAGTGGCCCGTAATCCGGCTTGTATTCCCGCAGCCAGGAGCCGAAGCCTTTTTCCAGCCGCAGGCTCATCATGGCGCGCATGCCGAACGGTGTCAGGCCAAGGTCGGCACCGGCAGCCGTCAGGGCCTGATACAGGGCCAGCTGCTGGCTGGCATCGACATAAATCTCGTACCCGAGGCCACCGGTGTAGCTTACACGCTGCACAATGGCATCGGTCAGGCCCACTTCGCCCTGGCGTACTGCAAGGAAGGGGAAAGCCACCGTGCTGACATCGATATTGCTGATCCGGCCCAGCAGGGTGCGGGCATTCGGACCTGCAATCTGGAAGCCGATACGTGCCAGCGAG
The DNA here is from genome assembly GCA_020442915.1 of Thiothrix sp. GTDB lineage: Bacteria > Pseudomonadota > Gammaproteobacteria > Thiotrichales > Thiotrichaceae > Thiolinea. Next base: position 27,560 of record JAGRJD010000034.1, read on the forward strand.
ACATTGCGGATTTGCACCCCTTCAGCAGGCAGGTGTTGCTCGAACCAGCGCATGTGATACGCCTGCGCCCCATAAGAGGCGGTGAGCTGGTAATGGTTTTCGCCCAGGCGGCTGAGGGTGAAATCCCCGATCAGTTTGCCCTTGGGGCTCAGCATGGGGGTCAGGCTCAGGCGACCGACTGCCGGAATGCGCCCGGCCATGATGAAATCCAGCCATTCCGTGGCTTTGTCACCCGTGAGCATGTATTTGCCGAAGTTGTGAATTTCATTGATCCCCACCGCCGCACGCACCGCCCTGCATTCAGCCCCGACAATGGCAAAGGCATTCGAGCGCCGGAAACTCGGGGTTTCATGCAGCGGCTCGCCTTCGGGAGCGAAATAATTGACATGCTCAAGACCGAAGCCCTGCCCGAACACGGCGCGCTGCTGCTGCCAGACCGGATAGGCCGGGGTGGTATGCAAGGGGCGACCGGCTGGGCGTTCCTCGTTCGGGTAGGAGATGGAAAAGCGTTTCTGGTAGTTCTCAATCACCTTGTTGCGGGTATAGGCGCGGGTGGCGAAGGTACCGAAGCGGGCCACATCCATGGCGAACACATCCCGCGACGGCTCGCCCTCGACCATCCATTCGGCCAGTGTCAGGCCCACGCCGCCACCCTGGCTGAAACCGGCCATGACCGCACAGGCCGACCAGAAGTTGCGCAGGCCCGGCACCGGTCCCACCAGCGGATTGCCATCGGGAGCAAAGGTGAAAGGGCCATTGATCACGCGCTTGATACCGGCTTCCGCCAGCACCGGGAAACGGTGATAGGCGATTTCGAGTGAATCCCCGATCTTGTCGAGCTTGTCGGCCAGCAGTTCATGCCCGAAATCCCACGGGGTGGTACCCACAGCCCACGGTTCACAAGCCTGCTCGTAAAAGCCGATCACCAGCCCCCGCCCTTCCTGCCTGAGGTAGCTTTCCCCGCTCGGGTCCATGACGTGCGGCAGTTCCGAGCCGTGATTGTAGACTGCCGGGATGTCATCCGTGACCAGATACTGATGCTCCATCGGGTGTAGCGGCAGGTGGATGCCGACCATATGCCCGACTTCACGCGCCCACAGCCCGGCAGCATTGACCACATGCTCGGCAATAAGATTGCCTTTATCGGTCACAAGCTCCCAACTGCCATCCGGACGCGGGTTCAGGGCCGTGACCGGGGTATGCAGGTAAATGTCCGCCCCCCGTTTTTTGGCCGCCGATGCATAGGCGTGAGTGGTGCCGTAGGGATCAAGATGCCCGTCCAGCGGGTCATACAAAGCGCCGATCACGCCCTCGGTATGGGTGATGGGCGACAGTTTGCGGATGTCATCCGGCCCGATGATCTCGGTTTTAAGGCCCATGTACTGGTGCTTGGCATGCTCGGCCTTGAGGTAGTCCATGCGCTCACGGGTGGTGGCGAGCGTAATGCCGCCGACATGATGCAGGCCGCAGGACTGGCCGGAAATTTTCTCCAGCTCGCGGTAAAGCCCGATGGTATAGCCCTGCAGTGCTGCCATGTTGGTATCGGCATTCAGGGTGTGAAAGCCCCCGGCAGCATGCCAGGTCGAGCCTGAAGTGAGTTCCGAGCGCTCGATCAGGGCAATGTCGGTCCAGCCCAGCTTGGTGAGGTGATACAACACGCTGCACCCGACAACCCCGCCGCCGATGACGGCTACCTGTACGTGTGATTTCATGCAATGCTCCATCGGATCAGTTGTTCAGGTTTGCAATGCAAACAGCATTGCTTGTATTGCTTTCCGTTGCCGCAGGGGTCATTCGGGCACCTGCGGCAGCAGGCTGCGAGGGTGTTTCAATAATCCGTAGCCACCCCACCTTCAGCCTTGCGCCGGACCACAAAATCCGCCAGTTCATCACGGATGCCCTGATCCAGTGCCGGTGGCTGGTATTCCTGCAGAATCTGCTGGTACAGGCGGTTGGCGCGCTGGAAGGTATCCGGGCGTCCGGCTTCGGTCCAGCTTTCAAAATTGCGCCAGTCGGACACCAGCGGGGCATAGAAGGCATTCCTGTAGCGCGCCATGGTATGTGCCGTGCCGAAATAATGCCCGCCCGGCCCCACATCACGCACAGCATCAAGGGCCAGGGTGTCATCATCCACCACCATGCCTTCCAGATACACACTCAGCATCTGTAAAAGGTCGGTATCGATAATGAACTTCTCAAACGAGGCGCACAGCCCGCCTTCCATCCACCCGGCCCCATGCATCAGCAGGTGACAGCCACCGCCGATCGCCCCCCACAGCGCCAGCGTGGATTCATAGGCCGATTGCGCATCCACGGTATTGGAGGCGCTGACATTGGAGGAGCGGAACGGGATGCGGTAATGACGCGCGAGCTGGCCGCTGGCATGGGCCGCGAGCATGTATTCCGGAGTGCCGAAGGCCGGGGCGCCGGATTTCATGTCCACATTGGAGGTGAAACCGCCATAAATCGCAGGGGCGCCCGGTCTGACCATCTGGGAGAAGGCGATACCGCACAGGGCCTCGGCATTCTGCTGTGCCAGTGCGCCGGCCAGTGTTACCGGGGCCATGGCCCCGGCGAGGGTGAAAGGGGTGAGGCAGATGACCTGATTGCGCGCCGACATCTCGATGATGCCCTGCAGCATGGGTTCATCCAGCTTCAGCGGTGAGTTGCTGTTGATAATGGTGAACAGGCTCGGTTCCTGCTCCAGCTGCTGCGCACTGATGCCCCGGCCAATGCGGGTGATCTCCAGCGCATCCAGATTGCGCTGTCTGCCGAGTGAATAGGCATGAAACACCTTGTCGGTCAGGGTCACACAGTCGGCCAGACAGTCCAGATGGCGGATGGACGGGTGCAGGTCCACGGGTTCAACCGGATAGCCCCCCATGAAATGGATGCTGTTGAAGGATTGCACCAGGCGCAGGAAATCACGGTAATCACTCTGCCTGCCGGTGCGGCGGCCACCGTCCAGGCTGCTGGCATTGGGAGCACTGGCGACACTGCCGAAGCTGGTGTAATCCTGTCCGATCACCAGATTGCGGGCCGGATTGCGCGCATGCAGGATGAAGGATTCCGGTACGGTCCGCAGGCATTCCATGATCAGGGCGCGATCAAAGCGCAGACGCTGATTCGCCGGTATGACCTCGGCCCCGGCTTTCAGCATGATGCGGCGGGCCTCGTCGTTCAGGATTTCAAGGCCGACCTGCTCCAGAATGTCCATGGAGGCATCATGAATGCGTACCAGCTGGGCTTCACTGAGGACGTTCACGGGCGGAAAGCGGTTGCGCGGCTGTTTCCAGGGCAGCTGCCCGGCCAGAGCCTGGCCCGATGCGGTAAGCTGACTGCGTCCGCGCTTGCGGGACCGGTGATGTTCTGCACTCATCGTGCTGCTCCGTTTTGCTGTAGCACCCGCCTGAGACAGGTCTGGAAGCGCTGTTCCGGCAGTGTTTCACCCGTGAACACCAGAAAGTATTCCCGGTAAAAGGTAAAGCGCTCGACAGGTTCCTGTTTCAGGTTGAGGGCGAAATAACCGATCTGGGTGTAATAAAAAACCTTGGCACGGATTGCGGCTTCCGTTACCGGCAGGCCATGGTCGGTGAAAATCCGTTCAAATGCCTGCAGGCGTTTCCCATCCTCAAGCTGCACCAGTGCTGCCACACGGGCATCATGGGCGGCCCAGCTGCGCAGGGCGGTATCCATTTCCGGGTCATAAAGATGGGTATCGGTCCAGCACTCGGCCACGGCCAGTATGCGCTCAACGAAATCGGTGCTGCTGGCTGCGGCGCTCAGCAGCACACCGGTATTGCGCTGCCGCCAGTCGTCAATCAGGGCCTCCAGCAGGTCGGCACGGTTGTCAAAATGCCAGTAGAAGCTGCCGCGTGTGACGCCGAGGTCTGCCGCCAGGGTGAGGATACGCACGCGGTGGATGCCTTCGGAAACCAGAACCCGACAGGCTGCCTTCAGCCAGTCGTGCCGGGTCAGTGTACCGCGTTCCGGCTTGCCCATGCGTTCAGTCCTCTCCTGCTCCGATGGGTCAACATTACCTGATTATCCGCTGTTCTCCAAACACTATTGTATGGTGCTGTGCATACCGGTTGCGGAAGGGGAGCAGCGACTGAATGGCGCTGGTGAATGACACCGGCCTATGGCTCGCGTTTTCTGAGCACGCCCCGGTAAATCTCGCGGTTGCCGACCACACCCAGCAGCCGTCCGCCCTCAATCACCGGCACCGGCAGGCTGGTCTGGTAATTGAGCTCCATCAGCGCCTTCATCAGGGTATCCGGACGGGCATAGTGCAGGATGCGGCTACGGGACAGGGATTCATCCGCCACGGAGCCGGCGGGCTGCAGGCTTTCGATCGGGATGCTGTTCACCACCACCCGCAGGATGCCGCCATCCGGGTCCAGCTGCATGCGCATGCGCCCCTGTTCGTCCAGCAGGTATTCATCCCGGTGCTGCTTGAGGCTTGCGAGCGGGGTCATGAGGGCGGCGGCGCTGAGCACATGGATCGGGTTCATGTGCGCCACAAAATCGCTGACGTAGTCATTGACCGGATTGAGCACAATGGCTTCCGGCTGCCCGTACTGCACGATACGCCCGGCCTCCATGATGGCGATATGGCTGCCGAGCTTCATGGCCTCATCCAGGTCGTGGCTGACGAAGATGATGGTCTTTTTCAGCCGGGCCTGCAGCTCCAGCAGCTCATCCTGCAGCCGGGTGCGGATCAGCGGGTCCAGGGCCGAGAACGGTTCGTCCATCAGCAGGATGTCGGCATCGGTGGCTAAGGCGCGTGCCAGTCCCACCCGTTGCTGCATGCCGCCGGAAAGTTCGTGTGCATACTTGCCGGCCCATTGGGTCAGTCCCACCAGCTCCAGCTGCCGGTCCACCACGGTATCCCGCTGCCTGCGGCCCATGCCGCGCAGTTCCAGTCCGAACCCGACATTCTCACGCACCGTGCGCCAGGGCAGCAGCCCGAACTGCTGGAACACCATGGCCACCTTGTTCATGCGCAGCTGGCGCAGGGTGCTGGCATTGCAGCCGGCCACATCGACCGGCCTGTCGCGGTATTCCACCAGCACCTGCCCGCGTGTGACCCGGTTGAGGCCGTTCACGGCCCGCAGCAGGGTGGACTTGCCCGAACCGGACAGGCCCATGAGTACGCAGATTTCCCCGGTATCGATACTGATCGAGGCATCGGCAACCCCGACCACCTGCCCGGTCTGTCTGAGGATTTCCTGACGGCTCTCCCCCAGGTCCAGCAGTTTCAGGGCCGGGCCGGGCCGGGGGCCGAACAGGATGTCGACCTGCCTGAACTCCACCGCGGCCATCAGTGCGGTTCTCCTGCACCGGAGTCACGCCGCCGGCAGATCCGGTCCAGCAGGATGGCCAGGACCACGATGGCCAGTCCGGCTTCAAACCCCTGGGCGATATTGACGGTATTCAGGGCACGCAGCACCGGAATCCCCAGGCCGGGTGCCCCGACCATGGAGGCGATCACCACCATGGACAGCGACAGCATGATGCACTGGGTCACACCGGCCATGATGGTGGGCATGGCATGCGGCAGTTCCACCTTCCACAGCTGCTGGTGCCGGGTGGCCCCGAAAGCCTGCCCGGCTTCCAGCAGGTTGACCGGCACCCCGGATATGCCGAGGCAGGTCAGGCGCACCGGGGCCGGCAGGGCGAAAATCACCGTGGAGATAAGCCCCGGTACCACCCCGAGCCCGAACATGATCATGGTCGGGATCAGGTAGACAAACGTGGGAATGGTCTGCATCAGGTCCAGCAGCGGGCGCAGGATGTGGTAAAGCCAGGGCCGGTGTGCGGCGGCCACGCCGAGCGGAATGCCGATCAGCACGCAGACCAGGGTCGAAAACAGCACCAGTCCCAGGGTCTGGATGGTTTCGGTCCAGTAACCGAGATTGATGACCAGCAGCAGACTCAGCACCACCAGCAGGGCCAGTTTCCAGCTGCGCTGCAGCCACCAGGCGATAGCGGCAAACAGGGCCACCATCAGGAGCGGATGCGGCCAGAGCATCAGGTCGATGAAGCCGTTGATCAGGGCATCCAGGTTGTCGGAAAAAATGTCAAAGGCCCAAGTGGCATGATCCAGCAGCCACTCGACCCGATCCTTGATCCATCTGCCCAGCGGCAGTTTGTATGCAGTGAGCCAGTCCATGCCGGTTTCCTGTCAGCGGCTGCCGGTCAGGAAGCCGGTTGTTCCGCCTGTTGCTCCTGTTCCTGTTTCTGATCCGGCTTTTTCATGCCTTCCGGCGCTTTTTCAGGTGCATTTCCTGTGGCTTCGGTTTCAGCATCCTTCAACGCCGGAATTTCCAGTCCGGCCATGACGGCTTCCAGCCCCGGCTTGTCGTCACGGGTGCTGACATCCTTGAGCCAGTCGGCCAGCACCGCCGGATTGGCCTTGATCCAGGCGGTGGCTGCCGCTTCAGGCTTTTGCTCGTCATCCAGAATGGCACCCATGATCTCGTTTTCCATCTTGAGACTGAAAACCAGGTTTTTGAGCAGTTGGCCAACGTTCGGACACTCGGTGACAAAACCGGCCCGGGTATTGGTGAAGATTTCCGCGCCCCCCAGATCGGGACCGAACACCTCATCCCCGCCTTCCAGATAGGTGAGCTGATAATTGCTGTTCATCGGGTGCGGCTCCCAGCCCAGAAACACCACCGGCTCCTGCTTGCGGTCGGCGCGTGCCACCTGGGCCAGCATGCCCTGTTCGCTGGATTCGACCACCCTGAACGCCTTGAGGTCGAACTGGTTGGCATCGATCATGCCCTGGATCAGGCGGTTGCCATCATTACCGGGTTCGATACCATAAATTTTGCTGTCCAGTTCCTTGCTGAACCGGGCAATGTCGGCAAAATTCCTGATGCCGAGTTCCGCCCCGTAGGCATTGGTGGCCAGGGTGTATTTGGCCCCTGCCAGGTTTCTGACCACGGTGTCCACCGAGCCGTCCTCACGATAGGGCTTGATGTCGGCTTCCATGGTCGGCATCCAGTTGCCCAGAAAGACATCAATATCCTTGTTCTTGAGGCTGGTGTAGGTGACAGGTACCGACAGCACGCGGGTATCCGGCCTGTAGCCCAGCGCTTTGAGCAGGACGGTGGCGGTGGCGGTGGTGGCGGTGATGTCGGTCCAGCCCACATCGGAAAAGCGCACACCTTCACAGGTATCAGGCTCGGCGGCATGCAGATGGGGGCTCAGGGCGGACAGCCCGAGCAGAATGGCGAAGGCAGCCCGTGAAACGGTTTCCATGTCGACTCCTCACGAAAAAATAATCAGGCCCGGCAGTACGGGGAATAACGGGGGATGCCGGTGCAGGCGGCTTCCAGTCTCTCAGAATTTGTGAGACTAAGATAGTCCGGGGAAGGCAATTGCCGGAAGTGTGTGGCGGTTTGCCGTTTGCCTGCGGTTTTCAGCCCCGGATACCAACCATTCTGTCACGGGTTTGCGGTAAAATCGCCTGATGAATTGCCATCAGGATAGCTTCATGCCCCCTGTTTTCGACGTATTCCGGCGCTTTCTCTGGCTGGGCTGTCTCAGCTTCGGCGGTCCGGCAGCCCATATCGGTTATTTCCGCCAGACTTTTGTCCAGCAGCTGCAGTGGCTGGATGAGCGCTCCTATGCCAATCTGGTGGCGCTCAGCCAGTTTCTGCCCGGCCCCGGCTCCAGCCAGGTCGGCTTCGCCCTCGGCCTGCGGCGTGCCGGCCTTGCTGGCGGGCTGGCGGCATTTGCGGGTTTCACCCTGCCGTCCTTTGTGCTGATGCTGATACTGGCCAGTGTCGGCGCCAGCGCCCTGAATACCGGCATGACGGGGGTGATTGCCGGGCTCAAGCTGCTGGCAGTGGTGGTGGTGGCGGATGCCGTGGTCAGCATGTACCGGAGTTTCTGCCGCGACGGCCTGACGCTGGGCATCATGCTGCTGACGGCCATGACGCTGTGGCTGCTGCCGGGGCTGTGGACCCAGCTGGGGGTGCTGCTGGCTGCAGCGCTGGCGGGGATGTCAGTGCGGGGCAGGGCACCGGATGCCGTGCGTACGGCAGCAGTTCCGATGCCCGTGCGTGACTGGCGCTGGCCGCTGGGGCTGTTCCTGCTGCTGTTTGCCCTGACCCTGGTGCCGGGTCCCGACTGGAGCAGGCTGTTTGCCGCTTTTTTTCAGGCCGGCAGTCTGGTCTTCGGCGGCGGGCATGTGGTGCTGCCGCTGCTGGAGCAGCTGCTGGGGGACCAGCTCAGTACCGACCGCTTCCTGACCGGTTATGCTGCTGCCCAGGCAGTGCCGGGGCCGATGTTCACACTGGCGACCTTTCTCGGGGCCGAGCTGGCTCCCGATCATGCCTTTGTGGGGGCGTTGGTGGCCACGCTGGGTATTTTCCTGCCGGGTTTTCTGCTGGTACTGGCGCTGCAGGGACGCTGGGAGAGGCTGGCTGCCCGCCCGCAGGTCGCCGGTGCCGTGGCGGGGATCAATGCCGCAGTGGTAGGGCTGCTGCTGGCGGCCCTGTATGTACCGGTATTCCGCAGTGCGGTCACGGAACCCTTGCACATGGCGCTGGTGCTGGGGGGCTATGTGCTGCTGACCCGGCTCGGGGTACCGGTGGTGGCGCTGGTGTCGGGGTTTGCCGTGACGGGGTGGCTGGTACTGGCCTGACACAGCCTTTCCCTGCCGGCGACGGGCGTTTTTTATCCCGCCAGCAGGTGATTGTCCCAGATGCTGTCGGTGAACCGGTACTGCAGGCTGGCTTTCACACCTTCAGGCGTCGCCTGCAGGGCATGGATGCTGCCGTCGGCACAGGACACCAGAAAAGCTTCCGGATGGGGGAGAAAGGCAATGCCGCCGGGTTCCGGCAGGGACATGGCCTGCAGGAAGCGCTGTTCCCGCACGCTCCAGAATGTAACCTGTCCCCCGCGCGGAGTGGTGACGGCCAGAATGGCTGCCCGCTCATTGTAAGCCAGATCGGCCATATAGCCCCGGAGCGGCACGATGGCTTCCGGGCCGATGGCCAGCAGGGTCAGATCGCCGCCACCGGCCTGCCATGCCACCAGTGAAGCCGGCTGGCTGCGATGCAGGTTGCCTTCGTATTGCAGTGCCACGCCGACCTCACCCCTGTCGGTGACGGTCAGGTGACGGATACTGAGCTGGTGATCCGGCAGGCGGTATTCGTCGATTTTCTGGCCGCTGGCCATATCCAGATAGACCAGGGACGGCTGCATGGTATCAAGGTTGAGCTTGCGGCGGCCAAAATCCGGGTGTTGCTCGATACCGCCGTTGGCGACCACCAGCGTCTTGCCATCCGGCATCAGCTTCAGGTCATGCGGGTCGAGGCCATGCGTTGCGTATTCACCCAGATGCTCAAAAGTACGGCTGTCGCGGATGCCCAGTACCCCGCGTTTCTCGTCATAGGCGTTTTCGGTGGTGAACAGCACCCCGCCATCGGCAGACAGGCAGCCATGCCCATCAAAATGCCGTCCGGCAGTGGCCTGCAGCAGGGTCAGGTGATCATCCACTCCGGTACCGGTTGGGGCGGGAAGGTTCACGATGGCGGAGGTAAAGGCCGGACGGCGCCCGATCATCAGCACCCTGCCATCCGGGAGCAGCGTCAGGGCATGCCCGCGCATGGGGGTGGCCTGGCTGCAGCGTATGCCGGTCTGCAGCTCCAGTCGGGTCAGAAAGTGTCCACCGTCCAGGTGATCACTGGCGGAAAAGAGTGTGGATGCCAGGCCTGCCTGTGTGCGTGGCATGCCGGTACCGAACGCTGCACCCAGAAGGCCGGTACCGGCAAGCTGCAGCAGCCGGCGGCGTTTGAGGTCATGCATGGTTTCAGTCACCGTCATTGTCATTGAAGCCGAGGTTGACACCGATCAGGGGCGCCAGATGAATGCCGAGTATCAGCTGGATACTGCGGGCACGTTGCAGGTAAGGCGCCAGCGCCGCCGTGTCATCGGCCCGGATCAGCTCGAAGGCACTCTGCTGCGGTACTGGCAGCCGGCGGAAAAATGCCACCTGATTGCGCAGGGCGGCAATGAACTGCCGGACGTCATCCGTCGGATGCAATGCCAGCAGGCAGGCATGGATGCCTCCCTGATCCAGCAGGTGCTGGATGCCCGCCATGGCTGCCTGGATCACTGCCAGTGACTGGCCGCTGCGCCAGTTGTCAAGCTGGTAAGGCTTGTGGCCGTTGAGTGCTTTACCCAGCCGGCTGCCGGAAACCTTTTCGATACTCTGGTAAAATTTGTTGACCAGCATTTCCAGTGCCTCCTGTTCGGAGATGAAAAAACCGGCTCCGGCCTGTTCCCAGTCCTTCCGGATACGGGAGGCATATTCCGGCAGCAGGCGCGAGGCCGCCACCAGATAATGACAGCCCTGCGAATTTGCCGGGGCGAACAGGTTTTGTTGCTCCGGATCAAACAGCAGGTATTCCAGTGTGGCCAGCCCCTGAGCACCGACACCGGCTGCCGCCACCGTTGCGGGTGTAAGCGGATCAGCCTGCCTCAGCAGACGCTTGATGATCTGTTTTTTGGGCGGGCTGAACCAGAGGTGAAAATCCCGTTCCTCCGCAATGGCCGGGCCGAACAGCAGCCCGTCGGTAGCGGCCCAGGCCTGCATGGCCGAGCGCCAGGCATGACGCACGGCCTCAAGCCCTGCGGCATCCGGCTGGTGGCAGAAGGTTTCAGCCTGTTGCTGCAGTTCACGGGTTGCCGTTTCCAGTGTACGGTACAGTGGCAATATGCCCTGTTGCACCAGCTGCTGCAGGAACGGACGGGGTCTGGCTGCCATCACTCCGGCTGTCGGGTCGGCGATGGGGCTGTCCTGTGTCGCCTCGGTTGCCATCGCCCTGTCAGGAGCGGGGGGACTGTCTGCTGTCAGGGGCGGTGACAGGCCCGGCTGTAACAGCAGCACCAGCAGCAATGCCGGCCATACAGAGCGGGGAGCGGGGGGCCGGGAACCTGCCGGTGGGGATGACTGTTTCACAATGACTCCAGAAAATGCACCAGGGCATTACGATCGGTTTTGTCCAGGGCCAATACGGCCTGTCGGGCCGTTTCGGCTTCGCCGCCATGCCAGAGAATGGCTTCCATCACGCTGGCGGCACGGCCATCGTGCAGGAAGCCGGCTTCCGGATTGACGGTCTGTACCAGCCCCAGGCCCCACAGGGGGGCGGTACGCCATTCCTGGCCGCTGGCCTCAAAGTCAGGGCGTCCGTCAGCCAGTCCCGGCCCCATGTCATGCAGCAGCAGATCGGTAAAGGGCTGGATGGACTGCTGTTCCAGCTCCGGAAAACCGGGCAGGCTCCCGGTCTGGAAGGCCGGTCTGTGACAGCCGGCGCATCCGGTCTGCCGGAACAGGCGCTCCCCCTGCAGTACGACCGGGTCGTCCACAGACCGACGGGCGGGTACCGCCAGCATCGAAGCATAAAAGACAACCTGCTCCAGGATTTCAGTACTGATTTCCGGTTTGCCCCCCTGTGTGGCCCGTCGGCAGGCATCCTGTGCCTCGGTACAGGGTTGCTCGGGAAAGCGGTCCGAGCTGATGCCCAGATCACCATGAAAGGCGGCAGCGGTCTGCTGGGCAATGGAAGGCTGGTTGGCCTTCCAGCCGAAGCGGCCCAGGACCGTCTGTTGCCGGTTCAGATCCCAGACCCGGTTGGGACGGCCTGAAATGCCATCCTTATCCGCATCCTCCGGGTCGGCCAGTGCCAGGATGTCCGCTTCCGGGATGGCTGCCAGCAGGCCCAGTCCGATCATGACCGGTGTTGCGCGTACCGAGCTCAGGCTTTCCGGGGCCAGCGGGCCATAATTGAGCGCCTCCAGGGTCAGAAGCGGTTTGCGCAGGGTCAGAACCTCCCCGTCGGAGAACCGGACCGGCAGGTTTTCAAAGTCGAGCCGGACCCGGCCTTCGCCATCCACACCCGGAATCCCGTTGGGCTGGAACTGATCGCCATAGACCGGGTCCGGAAGGGAACCCCGGATGCTGGCCTGCTCCCGCTCTGCCGGTGTGCGGGCCGGAAGCCCGAGCCGTACCAGGAGACCGTGCGGGCCGGCACCGGGGGCTCGCAGGGCATCACTCTTGCCATCCTTGACATGGCAGCCCTGACAACTGTTGGCATTGAACAGGGGGCCAAGACCGTCCCGGGCTCTGGTGGAGGCCGGCGCACTGACCCAAGGCTGCTTGAAAAAGGCGTTGCCGATGAAAAAGCTGTCACGGCGCAACAGGCTGGTGTTGGCAGCCGGATGGGAGAAGGCGTGGATACCGGTTTCCGATACGGTTGTCGCGCCACCGGACAGACGCGGGTCGGGCGTCCTGTCGGTGGGCGCTGTGCTGCCGGCTGTCACCGACAGGAAGCCCAGGCCGATGAGCATGGCTGGCAGGTGGTATCGGTTCATGACAGCCTCTCAGTTGCTGAAAGTAGTACTGGTTTCTGCATTGAGCTGTCCGATCCCCAGGGCAGTGGCCGCGGCTTCAAGGGCGATGGTCTGTGCACGCAGGGCATTGATGGCGGTGCGGATGCGCTGGTTGCCGGCAGCATTCTCCGGCACTATCTGCTGGTCAAAGGCTTCACCCTGCCCGGCAGCATCGACAATGGCCTGGGCGGCATTCCGGCTGGCATCCAGCCGCTCCATCAGCGTACCTGCCAGTGCGGCATCCTGCTGTTCCAGCAGTCGGGCCAGACTCGGACCTTCCAGGCTGCTGCCGTCATTGCGCACATAGCTGCCGGTGTAGATGTTGCGAATGCCCCTGATATTGGTGTCGATGTCATTATGGGTGTTGTCACTGAAGCAGGAATGCTCGTCTTCCTGCGAGTGGGCCAGCAGGGCTACGTTCATGCGTTCACCGGCCAGTTCACCGAGACTCAGGCTGCCCATCCCGAACAGCATGCGGCGCAGGGCTTCCCGGGGTTCCAGGGCCAGAAACTGCTGGCGGTAGTTGCCTTTGCTCTCGGCAGACCAGTCCGCCGCCATGTGTGCCAGGTCACTGACCAGCAGCCCGGTTGCCACCTTGAGGTAGCGGGCCCGGCGCTCGCAGTTGCCGTGGGTACACGCCGCACCGCCGGCAAAGTCGGTATGCGGACGGCTACCGCTCTGTTGCGGGGTCTGGTTCAGGTCCTGACCCCAGAGCAGGAATTCCACGGCGTGATAGCCGGTGCCGACATTGGCTTCCGAGCCGCCTTTTTCCTGCAGCGAGCGCAGCAGGGCAGGGGTGATGGCTTCCGTGCCGGCAATCACGTTGGCGCTGGCAAATGCATTGCCATCCTCGTGCTCATAGCTGTCCTGCTCTACATAGTCAATCAGGCCCTCATCCAGGGGCCAGGCATTGACCTGACCTTCCCAGTCGTCCACGTTCGGGTTGCCAAAGCGGAAGGCTTCGGTCTGGCCATAGGCCTGTCGGGCTGTGAGCCAGGCGTCTTTGGCGGCCTGATGGGTTTGCGGGGTCGGATCGGTGATCAGGGCGTTGACCTTTGCCTGTAGCTGGCGGGCCGTATCGAGGCTGTCCCTGAAGCTGGCATGGGCAAGGTCGGCGTAATGGATGATAACGGCTCCGGTATCCGTGTCCGGTCCGGCTGCCGGCAGAGCCGGAGTGAAGAGCAGGGCGGTCATGAGTAGAAGCGGCTGGCTGAAAGTTTTTGACATGCAGTGTGGTTTCCTGTCGGTTAGGTTGGGCGGTGGGCCGGGTTCAGGGCCGGGCTTTGTCCGGCGTGGCAGTTGCAGCGTCGCTGTCAGGGGGGGCAGCGGTGAGAATCAGCCGGCCCCGGCGGGTGATGCTGAGCTGGTACGGGCGTTCACCATGCCGGAGCAGAATCCGGCGCTGGCCGCACATCAGGGTCTTGAGATCAATCCAGGGTATTTTCGGATCACGGCAGCACATGGTTTCCCTGTCCTTGGCGTCGGGTTGAAGGTGTGCAGGCGGGGCCTGCAGGGTGATGACGCTGGCTGACCGGATAGAGGAGTGAAACCGGCTGGCTTGCGACCGGCTGTTAATGATAATCGTTTTTGTTCTCATTGCAAGCAGTTTGCTGCCCGGACGGGTGGGCAAGGACCCTGTCTTCCCCACAGTTTGTGGTACCGGGCACCCGAATCGTCCGGTATGGCTTGAGTCCCTGCATTTTTTGTGCTATGCAGCATTTATTGAAATCAGCAATCACTGGAGACAAGCATGGCACGCAAGACACTGCCGACCCTGATGACCGAAACCGCCGTTGCAGCCCCGCAGGTGGTGGCTCACCGCCTGATGCGCATGACACTGGCCGGTTTCACCCCTTCCACCCGTGACCAGAAGGAGTTCTACCGCATGGGAGCCGAGAAAGTGCAGGCTTTTCAGGAATCCTGGCTGGCAATGGGCATGCAGTTGATGCAGGCCAACCAGCAGCTGATGCTGTCCATGCTGTTTCCGTTTGCCGGCAGCCGGCGCTATGCAGGCAGGAAGGGCGCGGAGCGTCTGGCAACCGATGTTCTCACCAGCGGCATGAAGCCCGTTCACAAACGGGCAGTCGCCAATGTCAGGCGGCTGGGACGCACGCGCTGAAACCGGCCGGGCGGGTGACGGGAGGACGGCTCGGGTCGGACCTCCCGCCGGAGCGGGCTCAGGCGTGGCTCACATACCAGTCCATGGCAGCCTTGAGACCGGCGTCAATCCGGTATTGTGGCGCATAGCCCAGCAGGCGGACGGCTTTGCCGATGTCGGCCTGGGAATGGCGCACGTCGCCGGGCCGGAAGTCACGGTATACCGGTCTGGCCTCGGTGAGGTGCGGAAACCGTTGTGCCAGTTCCGTGCGCAGGGCGGTGTAGACCTGATTCAGGGTGGTACGGTCGCCGACCGCGATGTTGTAGACCTGGTTCACGGCTTCCGGGTTGTCGCTGCAGGCCGCGAGCAGGTTGGCCTGTACCGCGTTGTCGATGTAGCAGAAGTCGCGGCTGGTTTCGCCGTCACCGTTGATGAACACGGTTTCATTGCGGATCATGGCTGCAATCCAGCGCGGGATCACGGCGGCATAGGCCCCGTCCGGGTCCTGGCGCTGCCCGAAGATATTGAAATAACGCAGTCCGATGGGCTCCATGCCGTAGGTGCGGGCAAACACGTCGGCATACAGTTCATTCACATACTTGGTCACGGCATAGGGTGACAGCGGTCTGCCGATGCGCTCCTCCACCTTGGGCAGGGCCGGATGGTCGCCATAGGTGGAGCTGGAAGCGGCATACACGAAGCGTTTGACCCCGGCATCCCGTGCTGCCACCAGCAGGTTCAGAAAGCCGTCAATATTGGTGCTGTTGGTGGCAACCGGATTGTCGATGGAGCGCGGTACACTGCCCAGGGCGGCCTGATGCAGCACCCGTTCCACACCTTCACAGGCCTGCCTGCAGGTTTCCGGTTCCCGGATGTCACCCGGCAGGAAGCGGAACCGGCGCCATTGTGCCGCGCTGACCCGCTGCTGGACCTGATCCAGGTTGTGCTGGTGCCCGGTGGCGAAGTTGTCGAGCCCCACCACCTGCTGGTTGTGATTCAGCAGGGTTTCCAGCAGGTTGCTGCCGATGAAGCCGGCCACGCCCGTGACCAGCCAGGTTTGCGGCTGCTGTTCCAGACGGGCCAGCAGTTGCCGGTAAGCATGCATGTTTTTGCTTCCTTCTGTTTTTTGCTCAAAGACGCAGGTCCGATGCTTCGGGGCCGAACAGGTACTTGAGATCATAAAGCACGTGTCCGGGTTTGCCGTAGCTGCGGATCATGTCGACCCCGAGAGCGGCAAACTCGCGATGTGCGACCGCCAGCAGGATGGCATCATACTGGCCGGCCCTGGGTTCTGCGATCGGGGTGATGCCGTATTCGTGCTCGGCCTCGGCAGGGGAGACCCAGGGGTCATAAACATCGGTCCGGATATGGTATTCATTCAGCTCCCGGATGACATCCACCACCCGGGTATTGCGCAGGTCCGGGCAGTTTTCCTTGAAGGTCATGCCCATGACCAGAATGCGTGCGCCTTCCACTTCGAGGCGGCGCTTGACCATGGCCTTGATCAGCTGGGCGGCCACATAGGCTCCCATGCTGTCATTGATGCGCCGCCCGGCCAGAATCACTTCCGGATGATAACCGATGGCCTGGGCCTTGTGGGTCAGGTAGTAGGGGTCGACCCCGATGCAGTGCCCGCCCACCAGGCCGGGGCGGAAGGGCAGGAAATTCCACTTGGTGCCCGCCGCCTGCAGCACGGCTTCGGTATCAATGCCCATGCGGTTGAAAATGATGGCCAGTTCATTGATCAGGGCGATATTGAGGTCGCGCTGGGTGTTTTCGATCACCTTGGCGGCTTCTGCGACCCGGATGCTCGGGGCCTTGTGGGTACCGGCGGTGATGATGGTGCGGTAAAGCCGGTCCACAAATTCAGCCACTTCAGGGGTGGAGCCGGAAGTCACCTTGCGGATGGTGGGCAGGCGGTGTTCCTTGTCACCCGGATTGATGCGTTCGGGGGAGTAGCCGGCAAAGAAATCCTGGTTGTACCTGAGGCCGGACAGGCGCTCAATCACCGGGATGCACGCTTCCTCGGTGGCACCGGGATAGACCGTGGATTCATAAATCACGATGTCCCCCCGGCTGATGACCCTGGCCACCGATTCGCTGGCGCGGATCATCGGCCCCAGATCGGGCTGTTTGTGGGCATCGATCGGGGTGGGCGTGGTGATGATATAGACATTGGCGGCACGGATGGCCTCGATATCCGTGGTATAGCTCAGGTGTATGGCCTGGGCCAGTTCGGCAGCGGGTACCTCCAGCGTGTGGTCCTGACCCTGCTGCAGTTCCCGGATGCGTTCATGGTTGATGTCCAGGCCCGTGACCCGCAGGTGTTTTCCGAACTCGACGGCCAGTGGCAGTCCGACATAACCCAGACCGATGACCGCAATATGGCTGTTTTCCGGCGTAAATTTCATCTCAGTTACCCAATAATAATTATTTATCAAAAGTTGGGGGGCAATGCTGTGTGTGCATGCGTCATGAAAACTGTATTGAAATTTAATGAGGCGGCATCCGGATATGCAAAACTGTCCGACAGGATGCATTTTTCCGGTAACAGGGCGAGTTGGGCGGACCAAAGGTTAAAAAGACCCGGATACCTGTTGTAACAAGGGTAAGAACAGGTGCCACTGGTCGCCTGTTTTCTGCCCGCCGATCACGGGCTGA
This sequence comes from Thiothrix sp., assembly GCA_020442915.1. GTDB lineage: Bacteria > Pseudomonadota > Gammaproteobacteria > Thiotrichales > Thiotrichaceae > Thiolinea. Next base: position 44,730 of record JAGRJD010000034.1, read on the forward strand.
AGCCGCAGGAGGGGCACGGGGCCGGGAAGGAAAACCGGCTGTAACCGTTACACCCTGTTTTTTGCAGGGTTTCTTCAATAAAATTTATCTAAAATAAAACCAATAAATTAAAGCCCCACTTATCATGATCCTGTTTTTATGCATCCTGAGCATCCTGCTGGTGACACTGATCGTTATCCACCAGAAGCTGCTCTGCCCGGAAGAGGTCAAAGTCACTTCCCTGGTGGCCATCATCTATTTTTTCATGTCGGTCGGTCCGTCCATTGCCTACCTGCTCGGAGACCGGATCTATTTCGGCATCCGGGTCGACAAGATGGATGAGGCGCTGCTGGTCTCCGTACTCGGCCTGACGGCCCTGTTCATGGCCAATGTGACCTACCTCGGCTTCAGGGGCAGGGCACGCCCGGTGTCCTATCGTTTTGTTCCCAGTGACAGCGTGATCCGGATTACGGCTGCGGTGCTGCTGGGGACTTCCCTGATCATGTCCGCGCTCATGCTCATGAACCTGCACAAGTTCAACCTGGACAAGGTGACCAAGGTCCAGAGCGTGGCTTTCATTCATTACAAGCTGATCCTGCTGTGGATGGCGGCCTTTGCCGTCTATTTTGCCAATAAATGGGAACTTGACCGGGTACTGCTGACCAGTTTCGGCCTGTTCACGGCTTATTGCCTGCTGTTTTCCGAGCGTGACTTCGTGTTCATCCTGCTGGCCATGCTGTTTGTGCACCTGAAAGGCCGCATCCTGAATCCGCGCCTGTTCCTGTTTGGTGTGCCGGGTGCCATGGCACTGACCCGGCTCACGGCCGGACGTGGGGAAATTTTTGAAGGCAGTACCGTCAGTGCCTTTTTCAACCAGGGCTCCAACCTGTTCGTCAACAGTTTTGTCATCGAGCTGGTCGAGGACAAGGGCTATCCGCTGCAGTGGGGGCAGACCTACCTGTCCTCGCTGCTGGACAGTATCTCTTTCGGACGGCTGCGTCTGGATGCACCGCTGGCCGAGTGGCTGGTGGGTGAATACACCGGCAACCCGGATGCCGCAGCCGGGTACGGTTTTTCCCTGGAGGCGGAAGCCTTCCTGAATTTCGGCTATCCGGGAGTACTCATGCTGTATTTCCTGCTCGGTCTGCTGATGGTGCATGCCAGCCAGAAGGCCATGAGCGGCGATTATCTGGCCCGTCTGCACGTGATGTGGGCCCTGATCTTCATGATCTACGGCCTGCGCGGTGAATCCCTGAACATCCTGAAACCCTATATCTATTGCTGGGTCATCATTCTGCTGGCCCGGATTCTGGCTCCCATGTTCAAAAAGCCGCAGCCGGTGGTCGAGATGTTCCGGCCCTATCAGCCCCCGCTGTCCCGGAGGCTGCAGCCATGAGTGCCCGCCTGTTTCTGCGTGATTTCCCCTTTGTGCTGGCCGGCAATGTCATGGCCAGCCTGGCCCAGTGGCTGCTGCTTTTATACCTGGCACACCGCGGTGGCACGCTGGCCATGGGCAGCTACGTGCATGCACTGGCGCTGCTGTCACCACTTTATATCCTGGCCGGGCTGGGGCTGCGCAATCTGGTGGCCATGGGGGCCGGGACCGGGGCACAGATGCCGGTTCTGCTGCAGTTGCGCTCGGGCCTCACGCTGCTGGCATTGATACTGGCAGCGGGTATCGCGTGGCTGGCCGGTGACAGCGGCATGGAATATTTCGGGTTCGTGGCGGTGCTCAAAGCACTGGAACTCGGATCAGACCTGTATTACGGCTACCTGCATCAGCAGGGGCGCGGCTGGCTGCAGGGTGTGTCACTGCTGAACCGGTTTCTGGGGGGGGCACTGCTGTTTGCCGCCGGGGCGGCCCTGTGGGGCATCCGGGGCGGTTTTGGTGCCCTGATGTTCACCTGGAGCCTGAATCTACTGCTGTTTGACCGGCGTCAGGTCATGGCGGTGACCGTACCCACCCCGGAAACCGCCCCGGACCCTGGCCGGCTGTCCCGGCTGCTGCGTGCCGGGCTGCCGCTGGCGCTGGCTTCCGCGCTGGGCTCGGTGGTGTTCAACCTGCCGCGCTATGCGGTGGAGTACCTGGAAGGTGTGGAGGCACTGGGGGTATTTGCTGCCGTCAGTTCCTTTGTGATGTTCATCAACCTGCTGTGCATCGCCCTGGGCCAGACCCTGCTGCCCCGGCTTGCGGCCCTGTTTGCAGCCCGTAACCTGAGTGGCTTCCTGAAGCTGCTGGGTGTTGCCGGCCTTGTCGTGCTGGGGGCCGATGGCCTGCTGCTGCTGCTCATCGGCACTCGGGGCGACTGGCTGCTGACCCTGACTTTCGGTCCCGCGCTGGCCGCCTACCGCCATGAATGCCTGCTTGTCAGCCTGCTGGCCTCACCGCTTTATCTGGGGCAGCTGCTGAGTTTCGGCAATATGGCCGTGCAGCGTTTCCGGCATACCTTGTGGCTGACCCTGCTCGCCGGAACACTGTCGCTGCTGCTGGCCGGGCCGGTGCTTGAGGTTTACGGCCTGATCGGGGGCGGCATGATGATGGCGGTGGTGGGGCTGGTGCAGGTGACCGGTTTCCTGTCCGGCATCCTGCAGCAGTTCCGCCACGGCGACACTGCCAGCGCCAGGGCAGCGGGACCGGCGGGCAAACCCCTGGAACAGGGCATATAAGTGACAAATAAAATGATAAACGGTGTGAATGCCATGCGTACCATCATTACACAATGCCTGAATAACGCGAGCCCCGCACGGGCCACACTGTCCCCTGCACCGGCCGGCAGGTCTGGCAGCCTGTCCGCCGGGCAGCGGCTGATGATCTCCATCGAGTACCGTTTTTACCATTGTGTGGCGGATGACAGCTACTGGACCGATGCGGCGTTTGACAACGGCTTCTGGCAGCGCTACCTGAGTGCCTTCAGCCACATCGGCATCATCGCCCGCGCCAGCTGCATCGAGGCACCGGAGCCGGGCTGGAAACGGGTGGATTCCGAGCGGGTGCATTTTCATGCCTTGCCGTTCTATCTCGGGCCACTCGGATTCCTGCGCCGTTTTTTCAGCCTGACACGGACCCTGGACCGCCTGTGCACGGATCAGGCCGCCTGGATCATCCGGGCTCCGAGCATACTGGGCATTCTGCTGTACCGCAGACTGGAACAGCGCGGTATTCCTTTCCATCTGGAAGTGGTGGGGGATCCGGCTGATGCCTTTGCCGCCCATGTGATCGACCATCCACTGCGGCGTTTTTTCCGCTGGTTTTTCACCCGTGAACTCCGGCGCCAGTGTGCAGCGGCACGCGGGGTGGCCTATGTCACCCGCACGCGCCTGCAACAGCGTTATCCGTGTGCACCCGAGGCTTTCAGTGCCGCCTATTCCAGCATTGAGCTGCCGCAGGCGCAGGTGGTGAATACCTTGCCGCCGCCTCGTGCAGGCCGGGAACTGCGCCTGCTGTTCATCGGCAGTCTGGCCCAGCGTTACAAGGGCCTGCATGTCCTGCTGGAAGCCTTGCGCCGGTGCCGGGAGCAGGGTTGGCATTTTTCCCTGGACGTACTGGGTGACGGGCGCTTCCGTCCGGAGCTGGTGCAGCAGGCCGAGGCACTCGGGTTGGAGGCACAGGTGCATTTTCACGGCATGGTTGCGGCCAGAGCCGGGGTGATCGGCTATCTGGACCGCGCCGACCTGTTTGTGCTGCCCTCGCTCACTGAAGGGCTGCCACGGGTGGTGATCGAGGCCATGGCACGCGGAATCCCCTGCGTGGCAACCCGGGTGGGCGGGATTCCGGAACTGCTGGCCGAGGAGGACATGGTGCCGCCGAATGATGCCGCCGCCCTAGCCGGGCGCATCATGGCCCTGGCGCAGTGTCCGGACCTGCGGACCCGGCAGGCCCGTCGCAATCTGGTGACGGTACAGGATTACCTGGACAGTGTGCTGGCCCGGCGTCGCACCGGCTTTTACCAGCGTATCGCCACCGGCAGCGGAATCCCGCAGGCAGGCTGAAAGCCGGCCCTGGTACCCGCTTCGGAAGCGGAAGCCCCAAGGTGACATGACAACAACAATGACAACAAGCAGACCCCATCATGAAAGTATTACATCTGGTTAAAACGACTGCCGGTGCCGCCTGGGCCCTGCGTCAGCTGCGGGAGCTGGTGGCCCTGGGTGTGGAGGCCCATGTGGCACTGCCATCCTTTACGGGCCGGGCTTCCGACTATGAGCGCCTGGGTATCCGGGTGCATGTGCTGGATACCGACCTCAAACTGCGTCAGCCCTGGCGCATACCGGGACAGGCTCTGGCCCTGCGGCGTCTGGTGCAGGCCCTAGCGCCGGATCTGGTGCATTCGCACTTTGTCGGTACCACCCTGCTGATGCGGCTGGCGCTGCGGGGGCTGCCGGTGCCGCGTCTGTTTCAGGTGCCCGGCCCGCTGCATCTGGAGCATGCCTTTTTTCGGCGCATGGAGCTGCTGACGGCAGACCGGCATGACTACTGGATGGCCAGCTGCGAATGGACCCGTAACGCCTATCTGGCGGCAGGGATTGTGCCGGCGCGGGTGTTTCTGTCCTATTACGGCACGGACCCGGTGCTGCCGGACAAGGTGAGCGGTCAGAGCCTGCGTGCACGGCTGCATTGCGGGGACAGCACCATCCTGATTGGCATGGTGGCCTACATGTATGCCCCCAGAGCCTGGCTCGGGCAGCAGCGCGGCCTCAAGGGGCACGAAGACCTGATTGACGCGCTGACCCTTGTCCGCCGCCGTCATCCCGACCTGCTGGGTGTCTTCATCGGCGGGGCCTGGAACGGGGCCGATGCCTATGAGGCCGCCATCCGCGCCTATGCCCGCGAGCGCCTGGGGGAACGTGCGGTATTTCTCGGTACCCGCCGGGATGTGTTCGCGCTTTATCCGCAGCTTGACATGGCCGTGCATCCGTCCCATTCCGAAAATGTCGGCGGTGCTGCCGAATCCCTGCTGCTGGGGGTGCCGACCATTGCCACTGATGTCGGCGGTTTTCCCGATCTGGTCAGGCCCGGCCAGACCGGCCTGCTGGTGCGCCCGCAGGCGCCGGAGCAGCTGGCAGAGGCGATCTGCCATTACATCGAACATCCGGAGCTGGCACGCCGGCAGGCCCGGCAGGGCCGGCAGCTGGCAACCCACCTGTTTGACGTGCTGCGGACTGCCCGTGAGGTCCATGAAGCCTACCGGCGCATCATTGAGGTTTCTGCCGCCCTGACTTACCCGGCTGCAAGTCCTGAAGGAGGGGTATGACATGATCCTTCCGATCCTGACACCGGCAACCCGCAAGCGCCTGCTTGATGTCGTGGCCGCCACACTGGGCCTGCTGCTGCTGAGTCCGGTGCTGCTGTTGCTCAGCCTGCTGTGCCTGCTGTCCCAGGGCTGGCCAGTATTTTTCATTCAGGAACGTACCGGTCTGCAGGGCCGGCTGTTCCGGCTGGTAAAATTCCGCACCATGTGCCAGGCCCTGGACCGGCAGGGCCGGCCACTGCCGGATGCCCGGCGCCTGACTGCCATCGGGCGCTTCCTGCGGGCATCCAGCCTTGATGAGCTGCCTGAACTCTGGAACATCCTGCGCGGTGACATGAGCCTGGTCGGACCGCGCCCGCTGCTGCCCGAATACCTGCCGCTGTACAGCTCCGAGCAGGCACGCCGGCATGAAATCCTGCCGGGGCTTACCGGCTGGGCGCAGATCAATGGCCGCAATGCCCTGTCCTGGGAGGAAAAGTTTCGGCTGGATGTCTGGTATGTCGATCATCACTCCCTGGCACTGGATATGCGCATCCTGTGGGCCACCATCCATGCCGTGCTCAGGCGTGAGGGCATCAGTGCTGCTGATCATGTCAGCATGCATCCGTTCACCGGAGGCCGGCCATGAAACAGCTTTTCATTCTCGGTGCCGGTGGTCACGGCAAGGTGGTGCTGGACATCGCCCGCGCCATGGGGCGCTGGGAGCAGCACGTGTTTCTGGATGACGGCCTGCCGGTTTCAACCCGGGTCATGGGAGCAGTGGTGGCAGGCAACATCATGCTGCTGTCGGGTCTGCTCAAGCCGGGTGACGACTGGTTTCCGGCCATCGGCAACAATGCTGTCCGCCGGCAGTGGCTGCATTATCTGGGCAGGTTCCTGCCGCCGCCGGTGTACCTGATTCATCCGGCAGCGGTGGTCAGCCCGCATGCCCTGATCGGTGAAGGCACGGTGGTGATGCCGGGGGCAGTGGTCAATGCTGCCAGCCGCATCGGGCAGGGCTGCATCATCAATACCGCCAGCAGCGTGGACCATGACTGCGTGCTGGGTGATGTGGTGCATATCAGCCCCGGTGCCCATCTGGGCGGCAATGTCGAGGTGGGCGCAGGCAGCTGGATTGGAATCGGTGCCCACGTGCGCCATGGCATCCGCATCGGTGCGGGCGTCATGGTCGGTGCCGGTGCCACCGTCATCAGCGACATCGGACCCGGCCAGACCGTGGTGGGAACCCCGGCCCGCCCCCTGAAGCAGCGCCAGCCGGCGGCCCTGCAGCGGTTTTGAAGCCCCGTTTTGCAGACCGGCAACAGACAAGCCCGAAACTGAAAAGCAACAATAAAAGGAACCCCGAAATGCTGAATACCCCTTTTGCACCCTGGCCTTCGTTCACCCAGGAGGAAGCGGATGCCGTGAGTCGCACCCTGTTGTCCAACCGGGTCAATTACTGGACCGGGCAGGAATGCCGTGAATTTGAAAAGGAATTTGCCACTTGGTGCGGCAGCCGTTATGCGGTGGCACTGTCCAACGGGACTTCCGCCCTGGAGGTGGCGCTCAAGGCATTGGGCATCGGTCCCGGTGACGAGGTGGTGGTGACACCGCGCACCTTCATTGCTTCGGCCTCGGCGATTGTGATGATGGGAGCCCGACCGGTGTTTGCCGATGTGGACCCGGACAGCCAGAACATCACGGCAGCCACCATCCGTCCGGTGCTGGGCCCGCGTACCCGCGCCATCATCTGCGTGCATCTGGCCGGCTGGCCCTGCGAGATGGATGCGATCATGGCACTGGCACAGGCGCATGACCTCAAGGTGGTGGAGGACTGCGCCCAGGCGCACGGTGCACGCTACCGGGGCCACAGTGTCGGGACACTCGGACACATTGCGGCCTGGTCCTTCTGTCAGGACAAGATCATGACCACCGGCGGGGAAGGGGGCATGGTGACCACGGATGACCCGCAACTGTGGGAAAAGGTCTGGTCCTTCAAGGATCACGGCAAGAGCTGGCACAGCGTGTACGACAAGCAGCACCCGCCGGGTTTCCGCTGGGTACATGATGATTTCGGCACCAATTTCCGCATGACCGAGCTGCAGGCGGTACTGGGACGCATCCAGCTCAAGCGCATGCCGTTGTGGCATGCACTGCGTAACCTGTATGCCCGCAAACTCTGGCAGGCGGCTGCAACCGTGCCGGCCCTGCGGGTGCCGGAGCTGCCGGCCCATATCCAGCATGCCGCCTACAAGGCCTATGTTTTTGTGCGCCCGGAGCACCTGCAGGCCGGCTGGGACCGGGACCGCATCATGGCGGAGCTGAATGCCGCCGGGGTTCCGTGTTATTCCGGCTCCTGTTCGGAAATCTATCGGGAACAGGCTTTCATCCGCCACGGACTGGCCCCGGAACAACGCCTGACACAGGCGCGGGTGCTGGGCGAAACCAGCCTGATGTTTCTGGTGCATCCGACCTTGACCCTTGATCAGGTGGATTATGCCGGTGACACGCTGCTTGAAATAATGGCGCGTGCCAGCACCCGCCCGGAGTTGCCGGCCAGTACCGGAGTGTCCGTGAATGCCGTGTCTCCCGCGATGATCGAAGCTGAGCCTGCCCGCTAGCGGCTGGCTGCAGCCGGGGGATTCCTGATTCATGTTCTGGTGCCCTGTGACCTGCCGGGCATCACCGCCGAGTGTTGGAAATACGTTATGACAAAAACAAAAACAAGACTGCCGGACCAGCGCTGGCAGAAGCGCAGCCTGCTGATGGTGGCTGATGCCCTGAGCCTGGCCGGTGCGCTGGGACTACTGCTGCTGTCGCAGGTGGACAGCCGGGGTCCGGTACCGGAAAGTGACTGGTTGTGGCTGCTGGTGCTGCCGCCCATGGTGAGTCTGCCCTGCATGATCCTGATGGGGCTTTACCGTGAAGTCACCCGTTTTGCAGGTCGCTACCTGATCCTGAAGCTGTTTGCTGCCAGCCTGGTTTCGGCGGGCATACTCCGGGTCACCGCCGTGACGCTTGGCATTCAGGAGCTGGGAACCCTGCTGCTGCTGGAATACGCGCTGGATGCCTTTGTCTTTCTGGGCATGACCCGTTTCGCCGCCATGGCCCTGTTTGATGTGTTGCGGAACCGGCGGCGGCGTCGGGCCGTGCTGATCTATGGTGCCGGCGAAAGCGGGATCATGCTCAGGCTGGCACTGGAGCGAGGCGGAGACGTGCGCGTGGTTGCCTTTGTGGACGACAATCCGGCCCTGGTGAATGCCCGCCTGCAGGGTCTGCCGGTTTACGCGCCGGAGCGGATTCCGGCACTGGAGCGCGCCTGTGGCGTGGAGGAAATCCTGCTGGCCATGCCCCGGCTGTCCAGTACCGAGCGCGGTTATCTGGTCCGTTCCCTGGAGCCTTATTGTATCCGGGTGCGCACCGTACCCTGTATCCATGACATTCTCTCGGGCCGCAACCAGCTGGAAGAGCTGCGTGAAATCAGTATCGATGAACTGGTCGGGCGCGAGGTGGTGGCGCCGGACATGAACCTCATGAGCAGCTGCATCACCACCCAGCGGGTCATGGTCACGGGAGCCGGGGGCTCCATCGGTTCGGAAATCTGCCGTCAGGTGGCAAGGCTGCAGCCGGACTGTCTGGTCCTGTTCGAGATTTCGGAGTTTGCCCTGTACCAGATTGATGCCGAATTGCGTCAGTGGATGGCGGAACAGAACTGCCGGCTGGAGCTGGTCCCCTGTCTGGGCTCGGTGCAGGACCAGGGCCGGATGGAGGAGGTTCTGCGTGAATACCGCATCGGCACCCTGTACCATGCCGCCGCCTACAAGCATGTGCCGATGGTGGAATACAACCCGGTGGAGGGCATCCGCAACAACGTGTTCGGCACCCGCAGTGTGGCGCTGGCGGCACGGGCCACCGGCGTGCGCTATTGCGTGCTGGTCTCGACCGACAAGGCGGTGCGCCCGACCAATGTGATGGGGGCCACCAAACGCATGGCCGAACAGGTGCTGCAGAGTCTGGCCAGCCTGCCGGGGCCGACCGTGTTCAGTATGGTACGTTTCGGCAATGTGCTGGGCTCATCCGGTTCGGTGGTACCGGTATTCCGGCGCCAGATTCAGGCGGGCGGCCCCATCACCGTCACCCACCCGGACATCATCCGTTATTTCATGACCATTCCCGAGGCGGCCCAGCTGGTGATTCAGGCCGGTGCCATGGCCAAAGGAGGGGAGGTCTTCCTGCTTGACATGGGCGATCCGGTGCGGATTGTGGATCTGGCCCGGCGCATGATCCGCCTGTCCGGCCTGAGTGTCAGGGATGAGGCACATCCGGAAGGGGATATCGATATCCGCTTTACCGGCCTGCGTCCGGGGGAAAAGCTGTTTGAGGAGCTGTTGATCGACAGCTCGGCCTTTCCAACCCGGCATCCGCGTATTTTTCTGGCCTTTGAAATGTTTCCGGTCTGGGAACGGCTGGAACAGGAGCTGTTCCGGCTTGCCAGTGCCTGTAACGTGCGTGACAAGGCGGTGATTGACAGGATACTGCAGACCCATGTGAACGGGTTTGAAAGCGAGATCAGGCCCCTGCTGCCTTACCAGCCACCCGTCACGGTGGTGAATGTGAAGCCGGCCCCGGTGACGGACGGAACAACACCTGCCGCTGCTGCCGGCCTGCTGCCGGAAGCACGGACGGAACGGCCACTGCAGGCAGTGCAGGCGCCGCAGCCCGTGCCGCAGGCGGAAACGGCCTTACAGGATGATGGCATCTGACATGACAGCACCCGTCACCCCCCCTGTCCCGGCCCGCCGGCTCCGGCCCGTACCGGTGACACACCCGCAGTCACAGCCGTCCGGGTCCCGTGTCAGCGGGCCGCTTTCACCGCCGGCTGCAGCTTCGGCAGCCCCGACCGTGATTGATCTGCCACAGCAGGATGAGATTGACCTGCGCGAAATCGGGGGGCGGCTGGCCCGGCGCAAGTTCACCATCCTTTCCATTGCCCTGCTGTTCTTTGTGCTGGTTCTGGTGGCCACCCTGATGCAGACCCCGACCTATCGGGCCAGTGTCACGCTGGAGCTGAACCCGAATGAAGGCAAGGTCCTGGAATATGATGTCCAGACCGACAGGGTGCCGGTCAGCGACAAGGATTTTTACCAGACCGAATACGAGCTTCTGAAAAGCCGCAATCTGGCCGAACGGGTCATCAACAAGCTGGGGCTGGTCCAGGAACTGTCTGCCCCGGCTACCAGCCACAGACCGTCCGGTTTCCGTACCCTGCTGGAGCAGCTCCGGCAGCTGGTGACCGGGAAAGCGGATGAAGCGGACCGGAAGCTCGGGCAATACCCGCCGGAAGACAGGCTGCTGGAGAACCTCACGGTCCAGCCGGTCAAGAACTCGCGTCTGGTGACGCTGCATTATGTCTCCACGGACCCGGAAATGGCGGCCATCATCGCCAACAGCTTTGCCACCAACTTCATCAGCATGAACATCCAGCGCCGTACCAATGCCACGGCTTATGCCAAGACTTTTCTGGAAAACCAGCTTGAACTGGCCAAGAGCAAACTGGAGGAGTCGGAGACCCGGCTGGTTGAGTATGCCAAGAACAAGCGCATTTTCAGCCTGGATGACAAGCAGGACCTGGTTTCGGACAAGCTCCAGCAACTGAACGGGTCCCTGACTGAAGCCGAGGCCCGGCGCATTGTGGCCGAAAACCTGTACCGCAATACCGATGCCAGCACCGGGCAGGGGCGGGTGCGTGACAGCCAGCTGATCCAGAAGCTCAAGGAGCGGCGGCTGGAGCTCATGAATGTGTATCAGGACAAGGTTCAGGTCTACCGCCCCGACTTTCCTTCCATGCTGGCCCTGCGCAGGCAGCTGGACGAGGTCGAAGCCCAGCTGAATCAGGAAATCGCCCAGGAAGTGTCCACCAGTGCCGCCATGCTGAAATCGACCTATCTGGCGGCGCGCGGGGATGAGGAAGCCATCCGTACCGAGCTGGAGCGCTACAAGCAGGAACTGCTGCAGAACCGGGACAAGAGCATCGGTTACAACACCCTGTCGCGTGAGGCCGAAACCAACCGCCAGTTGTATGACGGCCTGCTGCAGCGCTACAAGGAAGTCAGTGTGGCCGGGTATGCCGAACCCAATACCGTTTCGGTTGTCGACCCGGCCACCATTCCCTGGAAGACGAATTCACCCGGTCTGGGACTCAATCTGCTGATCGGACTGGGCGGCGGTCTGGTGCTGGGCGTACTGGTGGCTTTTCTGCTGGACTTTCTGGATGACGCCATCCATGACACGGTGGAGCTGGACCGAAGCCTGGGGCTGCCCCTGCTGGGCAATGTTCCGCTGTCCCGCTCACGCCTGCGCCCGGACCAGTATGCCCTGATGTCCCATGATCAGCCACGCACGCCGATAGCGGAAGCTTTCCGGGCCCTGAAAACCAATCTGCTGTTTGCCTCCCGCAGCCGTTTTCCACGTGTGGTCGCCGTCACCAGCGCCGGCCCCGCCGAGGGCAAAACCACCACGGCCATCAATCTGGCCACGTCGCTGGCCCAGCAGGGCAAAACCGTGCTGCTGATTGACTGTGACCTGCGTTGTCCGGCCCTGCACAAACGCCTGCGGCTGGACAGGCATCCGGGGCTGATCAATTTCCTGATGGCCGAGATCAAGCTCAGGCAGGCGATCCAGAATACGGGTATTCCCCATATCAAGGTGATTCAGGCCGGGGACCAGCCGGTGACACACCACGAGGTGTTCTCACGCGAGAAAATCGGGCTGATGCTGCAGATACTGACCGGCAGTACCGTGTTTGACCATGTGATCCTGGATTGCCCGCCGGTCATGGGGTTTGGTGATGCCCTGATCCTTGGCAACTGTGCGGATGCCACCCTGCTGACCCTGCAGGTTGAAAAGACCTGCAGGCGTCCGCTGGCCGATGCCTACAAACGTCTGGTGCAGGCACACGCGAATGTGGCCGGTGTGGTCGCCTTCAGCCATCCCGACCGCCGGAATGACGGCTATTATTACTACCGGCAGCGCGACAGGCTGGAGGCACCATGAGCAGGAAAGGTGCCCGTGTGCTCTGGATGCTGCCGGTCCTGGCGCTGCTCCTGCTGCTGGGGTGGCAGGCCATCCGGCATTATCTGGATGCGTCCGGTACCCACCGGACGGTTTCTCCCCCCCGGCAGTACCGGGAGGCCGCGGTCCGGCTGATCCGTGATCCCCTGGACTTGCAGGCGGCCCTGGTGCTGTTTCACGGCAGCAGCGCCAGTACTGTGGCCGTGGACCGGCAGCAGCTGGCATCCCATCTGGAACGTATCGGACCGGCCTATTCCCCGGCCCGGCTGGCTCTGGCTGATTTCCGGGCGCAGCAGGGGGACGCCATCCGGGCGCTGGAAGCCCTGAATGTGGTGCTGGTGCGCAACAAGGCGGCCCGGACGCCGCTGTTGCCGTTACTGCACCACTGGGCCGGGGAGGCGCAGGTGGCTCCCCGGATGCAGGCCTTTGCACAGGAGGCGCCGGCATGGTGGCCGGCCTTTTTCGAGTACCTGTGTGAACATGAAACCGACCTGGCGGTTGTCCGGGATTTCTACCGCCGGCGTCTGGCTGCCTCCCTGCCCCTGTCCGGGTGGGAGCGCAGCCGTTATGTGAACCGTCTGATCCGGGACGAGCAGTGGCAGGAAGCCTGGCTGGTCTGGCGCAGTGGCGTACCGCTGGCCGAGCTGGAGCGCAATGGCCTGCTTCAGGATGGCGGCTTCGAGTCCGACAGCAGCAACCAGGGGTTTTACTGGCACCTGCTGCCAACCACGGATTTTGATATCCGGCGGGATATTACCTACGGGATGGAGGGGCGGCGCGCCCTGCATATCCTGTTTCGCAGCCCGGACAGGAGCCTTGCCTTCAATCATGTCTGGCAACGTCTGGTCCTGCCGCCGGATACGTATGTGCTGGGCATGCATTACCGGCTGGATGATCTGGGCGGGGGTGGGCTGGTTTGGCGCATGCGCTGCATGAGTGACGGGCGTGTGCTCGGGACCAGTATGCCATTGCAGGGGCACGGCGACTGGGAGGCCCTGCAGTTTACCTTTACGGTTCCGCGTGCGCCGGCCTGTCAGGCCCAGCTGCTGCGTCTGGAGGCTGCGGGCGAATATCCGCACGAGCGGGTGTTTTCCGGTGGATTGTGGTTTGATGAACTGGTACTGGCGCCGAAGTCACACCTGACAACGGCTGTGGCCCGGGCCTTCCGGTCCGGGCAGGGGGAATGAGCATGTACGGGTCTCCCCTGCAGAAGGTGTTGACTGCCGCAGCCATGCTGATGCTGTTCCTGGCCATGGGGCTGGGTGGCAAAAGTGCCTATCCGGTCCTGATCCAGCAGCTGCTGGGACTGGGTGTGCTGCTGCTGGTATTCGGGGCCGGTGCCCACCGGCAGTATACCCGCCCGTTGGCCGGGCTGTTCTGGCTGTTCGTGCTGCTGCTGGCCGGGCTTTATCAGGTGCCGCTGCCGGAGCAGTTCTGGAGCGCTTTGCCCGGACGGACCCTGCTGCTGCCGGTTGAAACACTGGTGCAGCCGGTACTGGGTGCGGATGCCCGCCTGCCACATACCCTGTCGGTCAGCCCTGATCTCAGCAGTGCAGCCCTGTTGCAGTTGATCCCGGTCTGTGCCCTGTTTTTCCTGGGCAGCAGCCTGCACATGCGCCGGGCCTTGCAGGTGGTTGGATTTCTGCTGGTGCTGGGGGCGCTGGAGTCTGTGCTCGGGCTGCTCCAGTATGCTGCCGGTGAAGGCTCGCCCTGGCTGCTGGGGGCACCGTTTTCCGGCGGGGCACAGGGAACCTGGAACAGTCGCAATCATTATGTGGCCATGGTGGAACTGACCCTGCCGATGGCCATCACACTGGCACTCCACCTGCTGACCCGGCCACCATCGGCCTATCCCGGTTCCAGCCGGGAGCGGGCGGCCCCTCTGGTACTGATCACCGGCGTGATCATGGCGCTGTTTCTGGGCGGAGTATTTTCCCGCTCGCGGGCCGGTATCGTGCTGCTGATGGTGGGTGTACTGCTGATCACACTGGTTGCGGTGCGCCAGGTGCACAAGCGCCGTTCACTGGGGCTGATGGCCGTACTGGCTACGCTTTGCAGCGGTCTGGCCGTCACCATTGGGCTGGTTCCGGTGCTGGATCGTTTTGTCAGCCCGAGTACGGTGGCTCCAGAACGCTGGCGCATCTATGAGACCACCTGGCTGGCCATCCGCGACTTTCTACCGCTGGGCAGCGGGCCGGGAACCTTTGCCGGGATTTACCGTCTGTACCAGCCGCTGGACCAGCCGGGGCTGATCAACCATGCCCATAACGATTACCTGGAACTACTGCTGGAAACCGGCCTGATCGGCCTGGTGCTCCTGGGCCTGTTCCTGCTGCTGTATGGGCATGCCTGGCTCCGGCTGCACGGCTGGCGTGCCCACCATGGTTTCCGCTTCGTCCAGCTCGGAGCCGGCGTCGGCATTTTCCTGTTTCTGCTGCATGGCCTGCTGGATTTCAACTTTCACGTGCTGGCCAATACCTGCCTGTTTGCTTTTGTCTGCGGCCTGTTTTTCCGGGAGCCCGGTGCACAGCCTTTCCATGCCGATACTTTTGACACACCGGAACGGCGGCAGCGGGGCTAGTCGGAAACACAGCCTCCGGTGCTGTCAAACAGGAACTGGAGGGCATTCCGGTCCGTGTGGACCCGGATACCCTTCATCCAGCCGGGGGTGGTCAGCACCATCGCCCCCTTGAGCGGGCTCAACACGGTCAATGCCACCCCCTGTGGCGGTCGGGCGACCAGACCGTAATCCTGTACCCCATCATCAGGCTGGCGCACATAGACATAGGGCAGCAGCTGCGGGGCGGACCAGCCGCTGGAGCTGGCGGTGGCTTCCAGTGTGACGGTGTGCGTACCGGCGGTACTGCCGGCAGCCACACAAAGCCTTTCAATGGAATAGAGCTGGGCGGGGGTAGTGGGCGGGGCGACAGGTTGCAGGTTGTCGGTCAGTCCGGTGGCGGGCAACAGTGCGGCCAGCAGTGCAAACGGTTTCAGCATGGTGGTCTCCTGGGGGGACGGGTACGGCTTACCCGGATTCCTGCTTGGACTGCAGGAAGGCCCTGGAGTTGCATGCCGGGGCGGGTACGGCAGAACGGTTCAGTTCTCCAGGCTGACCGGCGTGTTGTCGCTAAGCTGCAGCTGCCGGATGATCACCAGCCCGGTGGTCAGCAACCCGGCACCCACGACGGCGGCACCCAGTCCGCTGCCGGCACCTGCCGTTGCCAGTGCGCCGGTCGCAGCCTGGGTGGCGGCGCTGGTACCGAGTGCCTGGCCGGTGGTGGTGTTGATGACCTGTCGGGAGGATGCCTGTATCATGCCTGCCGGAGCGTCAACGGTCTGGGGCCACAGCCGGGAAAGCGCGGCAGGCGGGCAGGTGTCACCCTTCAGCAGGCGCAGGATGCTGGCCGCACCGATCTCCACCTCACAGCGGGGATTCAGGTAATGCAGGCGGACCTGACCCTGTTCCAGTACCGTGAGAATTTCATTGCGCTGCAGTTCCATACCGGTATGAACCGGCTGGCTGGAGCCGTTGAGATGCTGGATGACGGCGGCCCGTTCTCCGTTGGTCTTGATAACGACGGCAACGGTTTCAGGTTGGGCCTGTGCTGTTTCGGGCAGGATGCCGGTCATGGCTGCCAGCACAAGGCCGAGGATCAATCCGGAGTATTTCATGATTTTTTTCATTGAGGGATTTGTGCCAATGCTAACAGAGAGTGGTGCCGCCTGCGAATCCGTCCGACCGGCTGCTGCGGGAGCAGGGGTGTGAGCGTGATTGTGGCGGCAGTGCTGCCGGTTTTCGCCCTGCTGATTCTGGGGCATGTGGCCCGGCGTACCGGCTTCCTGGAGCTGGCCTTCTGGAGCCAGGTGGAGAAGGGCACCTATTTCGTGCTGTTTCCGGCCCTGCTGGTGTTGCGTCTGGTTCAGGCCGAAATGGATCTGGCCAGTACCGGCATGGTGATGCTGGGTGCCGTGCTGACCCCGTTAACGGGTGGGCTGCTGGCTTATCTGGCCCGGCCATTCCTGCAGCTGGACGGACCCGATTTCACTTCCCTGTTTCAGGGCAGTGCGCGTTTCAACACCTATGTCGGACTGGCGCTGGCGGCCACGCTGCCGGCTCCGGCACTGATGCTGGCGGCCCTGGTGCTGGCGATCATGATTCCACTGGTCAATGTGCTGTGTGTGCTGGTCTTTGCCCGCGAAGTGCATCAGGGTGGTGGTCTGCGCAATGTCGTGCTGTCGATACTCAAGAATCCGCTGATTCTGGGGTGCCTGTGCGGCATTGCCCTCAACTTGTCGGGGTTGCAGCTGCCGGCGCTGGTGCTGGAAGTACTGGGAAAGCTTGCCGTTATGGCCCTGCCGCTCGGGCTGTTGGCCGTCGGTGCCGGCCTGCGGCTCAAGGCCCTGCGGGTCGGCGGGCGGGCGTTTGTGGTCTCGGTGCTGATCAAGCTGGTCCTGTTGCCGGCCTTGCTGGGGCTGGTGATGAAGTCTCTGGGACTGGAGGGCGTCGGGCTGCAGGTTCTGGTGATGTTTGCAGCCCTGCCCACGGCCTCATCAGCCTATATTCTGGCCCGCCAGCTCGGTGGCAATCACGAGCTGATGGCTGCCATGATCACCGGCCAGACGCTGGTGGCATTGCTGACCCTGCCGCTGGTGATGGCGCTGGTGCTGTGATCAGCTGACCGCTGCGGCATCCGGTGCTGATGGTCTGTTTTTCAGCTGCCAGACCCGGCATTATCCGGGTGTCTGGACTGCTGAGGGCCACCCCATTCATTATGCCGGGCTAGCGGTAAACCAGCGGTACGCGTCGGGTGATGCCGGTGAACAGGGTATAGGGGATGGTCGTGGCATGCTGAGCCACTTCCGTTGCCAGTACCTGACTGCCCCACAGCTCGACCGGATCACCGACCCGGGCTTCCTGCCGGCCCAGATCAATGGTGAGCATGTCCATGGAAACCCGTCCGATCAGGTGCGTGCGCTGGCCGTTCAGGAGTACCGGCGTACCATTCCCGGCATGGCGCGGGTAGCCGTCGGCATAGCCCATGGCCACCACGCCGACCCGGGTGGTGGTCTCACAGCGGAAACGCCCGCCATACCCGACATGCTCCCCGGCATGCAGCTCGCGTACTGCAATCAGGGCTGAGCGCAGGGTCATGGCCGGTTTCAGCCGTGCCTGTGCACTGCCGTCATCCATGGGGCTTGCGCCATACAGCATCAGTCCGGGCCGGATCCAGTCGCCGTGGCTTTGCGGCCAGGCCAGAATGCCGGCGGAATTGGCCAGACTCACGGGGGCCGTGAGCCCGCGGATTGCGGTATGAAAGCGGGTCAGCTGCTGCAGGGTCACATCTACGCCTGCTTCATCCGCCCGTGCAAAGTGCGTCATCAGGGTGATATTGTCCACCTGCGCACAGGCACGCAGACGGGTGAAAACCGCCGGTACGTCCGAAGGGGTAAAACCCAGACGGTGCATGCCGGTATCCACTTTAAGCATCACATCCAGCGGACGCGCAAGACGGGCCTGCAGCAGCCATTCCAGCTGTTCCGGGGTGTGCAGTACCAGATCAAGGCCCGCGTTTCCGGCCAGCTCCATTTCATCCGGGGTGAAAATGCCCTCCAGCAGCACGATGCGGTTGCTGATGCCGGATTCGCGCAGCTCCAGCGCCTCTTCAATGCAGGCCACCCCGAAGCCGTCGGCTTCGGCGGCCAGGGCCTGTGCCACCCGCACGGCCCCATGGCCGTAGGCGTTGGCCTTGACAATGGCAAAGGCACGGGTCTGGGGGGCCAGACGCCTGGCCTCGCGGTAGTTGTGGCGGATGGCTTCCAGATCAATGAGGGCCTGTGCCGGGCGCGCCATCAGTAGCTGTACGCGCCGGACAGGACCAGCACCCCTTCCACTTCCACCATCACACCCAGCGGCAGGGCGGCCACGCCAATGGCGGCCCGGGCCGGGAAGGGCGCACTGAAATAGCGCTGCATCACTTCGTTGACGGCGGCGAAGTTGCCGAGGTCGGTGAGGTAGATATTGAGCTTGACAAAATCGGCGCAGGAACCACCCGCGGCTTCAGCCACCGCCTTGAGGTTTTTGAACACCTGTTCGGCCTGGCCGGCAAAGTCCTCGGCTTCCACCTTCATGCTGGCTGGATTGAGCGGAATCTGCCCGGAGCAGTAGACGGTATTGCCGGTCCGTACGGCCTGGGAGTAGGGGCCGATGGCCGCCGGTGCGGATTCGGTGCTGATGATGCTTCTGTTGGTCATGGTGTTTTCCTCTGGTCGTGGGGTCGTTCGTAGGATTGTGATACGGGCCGCGTGCTCAGGCACGGGTCCGGTTGGCAAAAGCGTACCGTTCCATGCCGAGGCCATCAACCGGAATTCCGGTTTCATTGCCGCTGATGATATCGGCGAGCAGGTGTCCGGCCCCGCAGGCCATGGTCCAGCCCAGGGTGCCGTGTCCGGTGTTCAGGAACAGGTTGGCATAAGGGGTGGTTCCCATGACCGGCGTACCGTCCGGGGTCATGGGGCGCAGGCCGGTCCAGAAGTTGTCCCGGGACAGGTCGGCAGCGTGCGGGAACAGGTCCGAGACCACAAAGCGCACGGTCTCGCGCCGGCCCTCACGCAGGCGCAGGTCGAAACCGGTCAGCTCCGCCGTCCCGGCCACCCGGACCCGGTCGCCCAGGCGGGTGACGGCCACCTTGTAGGTTTCGTCCATGACGGTGGATACCGGTGCGTCATCGGGGTTGGTGATCGGTACGGTGATGGAATAGCCCTTGACCGGGTAGACCGGAATGTCGATCCCGAGCGGACGCAGCAGGGCGGTGGAATAGCTGCCCAGTGCCATGAGGTAACGGTCACCCTGCACCGGCCCGCTGCCGGTTTTCACCCCGGTGATGCGGCCCTGGTTCTGTTCCAGCCCCTGAATATCGACCCCGTAGCGGAATTCCACCCCCATACCGGCAGCAATATCGGCCAGCTGCTGGGTGAACTTCAGGCAGTCGCCGGTTTCATCCAGCGGCAGGCGCAGGCCACCCTGAAGTTTGGTACGCACGTGTTGCAGGGCCGGTTCAGCCTCCAGACAGCCGTCCACATCCAGCAGCTGGTAAGGAACGCCACAGGCATCCAGCACGGAGGTATCCTTGTGCGAATCCTTGAGCTGCTTTTCGGTCCGGAACAGCTGCAGGGTGCCCTGGGTACGCTGATCGTAGTTAATGCCGGTTTCGGTGCGCAGTTCGCCGATGACGGTACGGCTGTATTCGGCAATGCGCTGCATGCGGCTTTTGTTGATGTCATAGCGGGCGGCAGTGCAGTTGCGCAGCATCATGGCCATGAAACGGTACATGGCCGGGTCCAGCCCCGGGCGCACCACCAGCGGGGAGTGTCTGCTCAGCATCCATTTGATGGCCTTGACCGGAATGCCGGGGGCGGCCCAGGGCGCGGAATAGCCGGGCGATATCTGGCCGGCGTTGGCATAACTGGTTTCAAGGCCGGATTTGGGTTGACGTTCCAGTACCGTGACGGTATGCCCCTGTTTTGCCAGATAATAAGCGCTGGTGGTGCCAATTACCCCACTACCGAGAATAATGACGTGCATGGATCCCCTCTCCTGAGAGTCGTTAAGGTTGTCTGGCGGGAAAGTATACCAATTTGACACAATATTTTTTGTTATTATGGGGGTTTTTTCGGTATTTTTTCTGGATTTATAGCTATATACAGAAAATATTGCGGCGCAATGCCACGCCAGGCCGACCTTTCGTATTTTCGGGTGCGGCTGTTATACTGCGCACCTGTTCGACTGTAGCGATGGACCTGGCCCGATACCGATGCTGATTCTGTTGTCTCCCTCCAAAAAGCTGGATGAAAATCCGGACACCGGTCAGCCTGCCGGTCATACTCAGCCCCGCCTGCTGGACGATGCCGGAAAGCTTGTCAGCCAGCTCAAATCCATGGCGCCACAGGAGCTTGCGGGCCTGATGCACCTGAGCGACAGGCTGGCCAGCCTGAATGCCGCCCGTTACCAGCACTGGAGCCTGCCTTTTACACCGGCCAATGCCAGGCCGGCGTTGTTTGCGTTTCGTGGTGATGTGTATGCGGGGCTGGATGCGGATACGCTGAGTCCGGCGGCGCTGGCGTTTGCCCAGCAGCATGTGCGCATCCTGTCGGGGCTTTATGGCGTGCTGCGCCCGCTGGACCTGATGCAGGCTTACCGGCTGGAAATGGGTACCCGGCTGGCCAATGAGTACGGGCGTGACCTGTACGCCTTCTGGGGCGAGCGCATTACTGCTCAGCTGAATCAGGACCTGTCTGAGTCCGGCCCGGCGCTGGTGGTGAATCTGGCCTCGAATGAGTATTTCAGGGTCGTCAAGCCCGGAATCCTCAACGGGAGGCTGATTACACCGGTGTTTCGGGACTGGAGCAGGGGACAGTACAAAGTGATCAGTTTTTTTGCTAAAAAGGCCCGTGGCCTGATGACGCGCTACCTGATTGATCAGCGCATCGACAGTACGGAGGGCCTGATCGGGTTTGAAACAGCCGGTTATGCCTTCAATCCGGTACTGACCCTGCACCCGGATGAACCGGTATTTACCCGGCGGCAGGATTGAAACGGGAGACGAAGCCGGCGTTGGTTTTGTCGTCGTGCCGCAGTTGAAACTGCGACAAGGTGGACAAAAAGTATGATGGTTTTCAATTTCGTGTGATAGCATGGCAGCGCAGATGTTGCTGCCGGCCTTCATTTTGGCAACAGGTAAACCTTGCCATGCCGGACACCGGGCCGGGCGATGGTGGCATCTGCAAAGGACTGAACTTCTCTGGCAGTGCCGCTGAGCACCACGGTTTCCAGACAGTTGTCCTGATCCAGATGGACATGCAGGGTCGAGATGCTCAGGTCATGGTGATGGTGATGGGCTTTGGTCAGGCGGCTCGCCAGTTCACGTTCGTGGTGGTTGTAGACATAGGTGAGGGTACCGATGACTTCACCATCCGGTGTGATCAGGCGGCGTTCGTTTTCCAGCCGGTCACGGATCAGGTCGCGGATGGCTTCGGAACGGTTCCGGTAACCATGCCGGGACATGAACTGCTCAAATGCGGCGGTCAGGTCGTCTTCAAGCGAAATGGTGATGCGTTGCATGAGAATCCTGGTATCTCGAAGGGCATTGCAGGGGATTCTACACAGACTTTGGAACATGACAAAAAGGGATATTGGGACAAGCATGAGAAAACAACTGTTAAAGATACTGTTCGGGCTGGGAATGCTGCTGTCAAGCGTCGGGGCCATGGCCCACAGCGGGGCCGGGGCTGCTGGCGGTTTCATGGCCGGGATGATGCATCCGGTCACCGGCCTGGATCATGTAACTGCCATGGTGGCCGTCGGCATCATCGGCGCCTTCATGGGCCAGCCCGCCATCTGGGTACTGCCGGTAGTGTTCCCGCTGGTGATGGCCTTCGGCGGCATACTGGGGGTGTTGGGGGTGCCGGTGCCTGCCATTGAGCCGGGTATTGCTTTGTCTTCCATTGTGCTGGGGGCCATGATCGTGATGGCGGTACGGCCTTCCTTGTGGATTGCTGCCCTGATCGTGGCTGTCTTTGCCATTTTCCACGGCTATGCCCACGGGACCGAGCTGCCGCAATCGGCCAATGCACTGGCCTTCAGCGCCGGCTTCGTCATTTCCACCGGTATTCTGCATCTGGCCGGGATCGGGATTGGTGAACTGATCCGCTGGCCAACAGGCAAGGTGGTGGCGCGTGCCATTGGCGGCCTGATTGCCCTGGCTGGTGTGGGTTTCCTGACTGGCGTTTTATGAGGCTCCTGCCTGCAATCGCGATGGGAGTGCTGCTGGGCAGCCTGCTGCTGGCACCGGCATGGGCGGCGGCAGGCAGCTACCGTTTTTTCATGGAGGGTCTGGGGCATCCGCTGGCAGCACCATCCCATCTGCTGGCATTGGTCGCCCTGAGCGTCCTGCTGGCACAGCAGGTCTGGCAGCCGTCGAAAATACCGCAGCTCATGGTACTGGTCCAGGGAGGACTGACGCTGGTGCTGGTACTGGCCTCCACACTCTGGTACCGGCCACGGCCCCCGGTGGAGCTGTTTTTGCTGGGGCTGGCATTGGTCATGGGCGTGTTGGCGATATTGCGCCTGTCGCTGCCAGCGGGATTGCTGCAGCTGTTTGCCCTGCTGGTCATGGTGACCATTGGCCTCGACTCTGCGGCCCCGCGCCTGCCTGGCCTGCGCGGAACCGGTATTCAACTTTACCTGCTCGGCACCTGGTGTGGTGTCATGTTGATCTGGCTGGCGGCCTTGCTGCTATCCCGGCTGCTGCGCCAACTGCTGGACGGGCTGCCGCTGCGCATACTCGGATCCTGGATTACGGCGGCGACCCTGATCGTGATGACCCTGCAGCTGGCAAACCTGTTCAGGGCCTGAGCCGGTCCCGGTGACCAGACCGGCCCGGGCCGTTTTCAGGTATTGATGCCGGCCCTGTTCCCTTCCCCTTTCCCTTGTATCTGCCGGATACAGCCTCGGTATGTCGCCGGTGCTGACCTGTTTGAGACTGGCAGGATTTGACGGACATGAATCATGAAACATCACCTGAAACATAAACGCTCCCTGTGGTTGCTGCTGTTGCTGGCACTGGGCTGCAGCATGCTGGCTCCGGCCGGTGCCGATGGCCTGCATTTCAAGATGGCCATCACTACCCGGATGGTGGCAGATGGGGCAGGACGGTTGCAGGCACTGGAAATGCGCTGGCGCTATGATGCTGCCTTCACGAACCTGCTGCTGGGCGAACAGGACCTGTCGACTCCGGAAAAGCGTGATGCCATCATGGCCCGGCTGGGGCAGGATGTCATGGCCGACCTGTTTGATCTGGGTTATTACACCCTGCTGCGGGCCAATGGCGAGCCGCAGGTCTTCCTGACGCCCCAGGTGTATCAGGCCAGCCTGACCCCGGACCAGCTTGTCCAGCTGGATTTCACCCTGCCGCTGCGTCAGGCGCGGGAGCTCCGGAACACCACGCTGCAGCTTGAGGTGGTGGACCCGGATGCGGGAATTGTCTTGTCCTACAGCGATCCGGCGCGTATCGTGCTGGACCCGGTGCTGGCTGCACGCTGTTCCCGGCCCGCCATCACGACCAGGCAGGAAGTCCTCAATGAACATCAGGTGGAAATTCAGACGGTCATCGTGGCGTGCCGGTAGGGGAAAGCTGGCCCCGTCCGGCCCTGAATTCGTGTCTGCAACTTGTGGCGCGATTCAGGGTCTGAAAGGAGCCTGCACGGCCTGCTCAGGGCAGCTGCCGGCGTTCCTGACGGTTTCTGGTGTTTTTTGTTTTGCAGGATGTGAATTGTAATGAAGAGTAAACGGTATGCGCGGGTTGCGGCTGCCCTGTTGATCCTTGGCTGCAGCGCGTCTGTCCCGGCCATGGCCGGTGGCATGCATTTCAGGATTGATGCCACTACCCGGCTGATTGCAGATGATGAAGGCCGGTTGCAGGCACTGGAAATGCACTGGGGCTATGATCAGGCCATGACCGACCTGCTCCTGAACGAGGAGGACCTGTCGACGCCGGAAAAGCGTGATGCCGCCATGGAGGTGCTTGGACAGGACATCATGAGCGACCTGTTTGATCTGGGCTATTTCACCACCCTGCAGGCCAACGAGGAGCCGCAGGTATTCATGACTTCGCAGGATTACAAGGCCAGCCTGAGTGCCGATAACCGCATCCAGCTGGATTTCACCATTCCGTTGCAGCAGCCACGTGACCCCAGGGACACGACCCTGGACCTGATGCTGGCGGATTCAAGCGCCGGTATTGCCCTGGTCTATGCCGGTCCCGACAGCATCACCCTCGCGGGCAAACTGGCGGAACGCTGCTCGAGCCCCTCGATCGCGTCCAGCGTGGAAACCCTGAACGAGCATGAAGTCGAGCTTCAGGTTGTGACAACAGAGTGCAAATAGTGCAGATCAAGCCCGAAGCCTGATGCGCAGTCCGGTTCCGGCCTGCATCACGGTACTGCTGCCGGGGCTGTTTGATGCCCTGGCACTGTGGCGACAGGACTTTTCCTTTACCGCCAGGGCTCCCTGTCTGGCACGTCTTTTGGGGGCTGCCCGTCCCGTACCGGAACCGGCGGGTTATGAAACCGTGCTGCTGAACGCTTTCGGGCTGGATGCAGCCCGTTTTTCCTGGGCCATGGCCCGTTACCGGCTGGATACCGGAGTGGCAGATGCCCCGGCGCTGTTGTGTGCCGACCCGGTCTGCCTGGAAAGCGGGGTTGACCGCATTGTGCTGCACCCGGAACCGCCGCCACTTTCAATACCGGAAACCGGTGCGCTGCTCACGGACCTGAACCGGCATCTGGCCATGGATGGCTGGCAGCTTGAAGCACCCGTGCCACAGCACTGGTACCTGCGCCCGCAGCCGGACACAGCATCCGCACCGTTGCCGGCATGGCCCCGGACCGTGTCCCCGCTCATCCCGGGTTCTGCCAGTATCCAGCCGTTCCTGCCCGGGGGGCCGGAGCGCTGGTGGCGGCGCATGCTTACGGAGCTGCAGATGCTGCTGCATCAGCACCCGGTGAACCGCGTGCGTGAACGGGAGGGCCTGTTGCCGGTGAACAGCCTGTGGTTATGGGGGCTGAATGATCCGGACTATGTGCCCGTCCGCAGTGGTCGACTGGTTGCTCCTCCACCCTTTCAGCAGGTGGCGGGTGGCGGTTTCCGGGGCCGGATACTGGCTGCCATGGCCGGCATTCCATGGCATGAGAGTATCGGGGATGGGGAACTTGAGGCCTTGTGTCGGGAACGGGCTGATGTCCTGCTGATCTGCCCCGGATTGCTGCCACCGTTGTGGCATGATGCGCCGGAAGACTGGCAGCAGGTATTGCAGCAGCTGGATGCCGGGCTGTTCCGGGTGTTGGCACAGCAGCATCAGGCCGGGTTTTGTCGGGTGATCCTGCACGATGGCAGCGGCAGGGCCTGGCACTGTGGGCCGGTCCCGTTCTGGCAACGCTGGCGAAGGCCGGCAGTGTTTGATTTCAGCCGCTTGCCGCCATAAGTCCCCGAATATGGCAGGGGCGTGAGTGAGCCGGGCTGGTCGGGGAAACCTGACCGTCTTTCGCTCTGACGGTGCCCTCTGCTTTTCCGGTCCCGATAGAATCCTTCCACGGGTCTTGTGGAGTGGCTTGTTTTTATGGTTTCAACCCCCCCAGCCTGTTCCTGGCTGACAGCGCTGTTTCTGGTAGCGATTCTGTCCTGGACACTGGTCTGTTTCGGACTGATCCGGCGCCCGGAGCGGCTGGATATCCTGATCATCAATCTGGAAAAAGGCCGCCTGGCCGGTACCTGGCACAATTTCATGGTGTCGCTGCTGATCGGACTCAACCGGGTTTTCGGGGAGAGCCTCTCCCTGCGTGCACTTGGGGTCACGGTCTTGCTGGCCTGTTTTTATCCATGGCTGGTGTTTGTGTTTGTCTGGGCTTATCGGGGTGGGGATGCAACCCTGGCCGGGCAGGGGCTGATCCCGGTCTTGTCCGGCCTGCCGGCCTGTGCCGTTTTCCCCCTGAGCCTGATGACCGTGTTCCTGCTCTGGTGGCTGGGCCGGGGGGTGCTGCGGCAGGTCATCCGGCTGGATGGTGTCATCCGGCAGCATTTGCAACGGCTCGGCCTGTCACAGCGGCAGGCCGGCATACTCTGGTCCCTGCTGACCGGATGCGGCACGGCACTGGCCTATTACGGCTTTCATGCCCACGGGCTGTGGGTGACGCTGGGTGCACTGCTGGGATACTGGGGAGGGCTGCTGGTGTTGCTGGTGACTATCGGTGTCGCGGTCGTACTGGAACTGAGTGGCCTGCTGAATGGGCCTTTTTCCCTGCCGGTCTTCTGGTTTCTGCTGTTGCTGCCATTTCTGTGTGCGCCGACGGTCTGGGTTGCCTTGTGGTGCAGCCGCTTCTGCATGGAGGAAGTCGTGGCCAGCCCCGGTCCCTGGAATGCGCTGCGTCACCTGCTGTTCAGCCTCTGGATCGGGTTCTGTCTGGTGCTGCTGCAGCTGCTGGTCCTGCGTGGTGGGCTGGTACTGACCGATGGTCCGGACGGGACCGGGGTGCTGGCCCGTTATGCCGGGCTGTTCCTGCAGGACCCCTGGGGGGCGGGTTTTGCCGTGACCGGGCTGCTGCTGGCGGTACTGGTCCCGGTACTGCTGCCGGTATTCATGTCCCTGCTGGCCCTGCTCATGCATGCCGTCCTGGCCGAAGCCCTGACCGTGTTCATGACCTACCCGGCAGAACAGCCATTTGTGCGCCGTTTCATCAGCAGCCTGTGGATTCTGGCTTATGTGCTGGCTGCCCTGGGCCTGACTGCCCTGCCGGGCTATCTGCTGCTGGATGGCATGCATGCCCTGCTGGTGCGGCTTTACCAGCCGGCATAGGCGAAGCCCTGCTCCTGCAGCAGCATCAGGTCCTCGATACCGGCCTCGACCACGGTGGCAAAAGGCAGCAGGTCTGCTTCAGTCCAGTTCAGGCCCTTGAGGGTATTGCCGCAGGCGTGGAAATCAACTCCGTAATGGCTCAGGGACGAGGCCCGCTGCTGCAAAGTTTCCGCGACTGGCCGCCCCGGTTTTCTGCCCAGCAGGTGCAGGCCGGGACCATAGCATTCCACCACCACATGGATGTCATCACTGTAGCGACGGATCAGTTCACCCACGGAAAACAGGGTATGCTCCAGGTATTCGGCGTCCGCCTTGTTGCAGTTCATGACCAGTTTGTGTGCGGTATCCTCATCCAGGTGGGTGTCTGTGTGGTCGGCATGGGCCTGTTTCAGGGCCAGAAAACTGCCGACAAGGCCGATACCGCCCAGCAGATGACGGCGCAACGGGTTGAAAGTTCTCATGGTGCTCCTCCTTGGTCTGGTGATAAGGGCAGTTTAGCTGAAAACTGCATGCAGGGCATGCCGCCGCATTTCCGTCCGGGCATGGGCAATCCGCCCGGATCCGGCTAGAATCACCGGCAGGCCAACCGAATCGGGATTTTCAAGCCGGCAGATCAAGATGCAGAAACACCTGACCCCCCACAACCTCTGGCAGAGCACCTGTCGGGAAAACCTGCAAACCATACCGTTACAGGGTGAGCAGCATGCCGACCTTGCCATTATCGGCGGCGGTTTCACCGGCTGCGCTGCGGCTCTGCATGCGGCTGAAGGCGGAGCCAGGGTGCTGTTGCTGGAGGCGCAGACCATCGGTCACGGTGGTTCCGGACGTAATGTGGGGCTGGTCAATGCCGGTCTGTGGCTGCCACCGGATGACATTGCCGCCGTTCTGGGGCCGCAGGCCGGTGCACGCCTGACGGCGCAGCTGGGGCAGGCACCGGCACGGGTGTTCGCGCTGATTGAGCGCTACCGGATTGCCTGTGAAGCGGTACGTGCCGGCACCCTGCATTGTGCACATTCGGCTGCCGGTCTGGCCGATCTCCGGCGGCGGCATGCCCAGCTGGCCCGGCTGGGGGCACCGGTCACATTGCTGGATGCCGGGGCCACGGCACGCCGGACCGGCAGCCGGCTGTTCCGGGGGGCACTGCTGGATGCCCGTGCCGGTACCATCCAGCCACTGGCCTATGTGCGCGGACTGGCGCGGGCGGCCCAGGCTGCCGGGGCTGTCCTGCACGAGCATTCGGCACTGATGTCGGCCCGTTACCATCAGGGGGTTTGGGCCTTGCAGACCGGAAGCGGGCAGGTGCGGGCCGAACGCCTGTTGCTGGCCACCAATGCCTACCGGACCCCCGGCCTTGATCTGCCGCTGACACCGGTGATCCCGGTATTTTACTTCCAGATGGCCACCCGGCCTTTGCCGGCGGCGGTGCTGGAGACGGTTCTGCCGGACGGGGAGGGCTGCTGGGATACGGCCATGGTCATGACCTCGTTCCGCAGGGACCGGGCCGGACGCCTGATCGTGGGAGCCATGGGGCGTCTGGAAGGGCTGCGCGGGCGTCTGCATGCCGACTGGAGCCGGCGCAAGCTGGCGGCCCTGTACCCGCAGCTGGCTGAGCAGCCGCTGGAGCATGCCTGGTACGGGCGTATCGGCATGACTTCCGATCATATCCCCAGAATCCTGACCCTGGGGCCGAAGGCTTATGCCAGCTTCGGGTATTCCGGGCGTGGCATCGGCCCCGGAACCCTGTTCGGTGAGGCGTTGGCCGAGGCCCTGCTGGACGGGGACGAGTCCGGCCTGCCGCTGCTGCCGGTGCCGGCACACCGTGAGCCCTTTGCACGTCTGCGTGAGACGTATTATGAAACCGGAGCCGCCCTGGTTCATGCACTGACAGTTCGCCAGTACCCGGCTTGATGGGCTGCGCTACCCTTTGGCCGCCCAAATGCACAGGATGGCCGGAGCAGGCTGGTTGATCCGGTACCATCTCACCTAAGCTGGACCTCCTGTTGGTACCGGAGGCTGATCCGGGCTTTCGCTGTTTGACGGAAAAAGGCATGCAATCCGACTATTCCAATCGTCTGCTGACCGGGCAGGTCGGCATCCAGCTGGTCAGGCTTCTGGCAGGCCGTCCGCAGGAAGCTGTTGTCAGGGGGGCGGTCACTGAACTGGTGTTCGGTCCGGGGCAGGTTTTCTGCTACCTGTTTTATCTGGGCAATGATGTCAGTTGCTGGCTGGTACGCAACGAGCCGGGTGAGGATCGTTGTCCGGGCCTGGTACATCCTGCACGGCTGCTGCTGGAGGTCTCCGGAACCCAGCGTGATAAAATGAAAAGTTTTCTCTCCACCCTGAAATACCTGCATGCCGAATCCATTGCCCTGGAACGTTTTGACCACCATGCCTGCCGCCTGTGGGAGGTGCTGCTGGACAGTCCCGAGTATCAGCCGGACTGGGTACTGGAGGCCCTGCCACCGCCCCTGGCAGTGGATGGCCTTTCATAGGCCGGTTGGGTTTGCTGGTCCGGAAAAGGCGTGCTTTCCGTGTGGTCGCCGGCATAGGCTGTCATCCATGATGTATTGCCCGTTAATGATTATTAAAATTTGAACATCCTGGAGACTGACATGATTGACGACCGCGCAGCCCTTTACCAGCCGTCCACATTGACCCGGCAAGCCGGCAATGCACCGGGGCGAGCCTGTGAGCGGGGCAATAACAACCGTCCGGTTTTCAATAACAATCCCCCGGCCTTCATCGGTGGCCAGTTTCAGGATCTGATGACACTACTGCAGCAGTTGCTGGACCAGCTGCGGGGCCCGGCACCGGCACCGGTTACATCCGTACCCCTGAGTCCGCCCGAGCAGGACCAGCTCAGGCAACTGCTGGGCTTCGACCCAGGTGCACCTTTCAGTGTGAACGTGCTGGATAATGATGGTAACGGGCAGTTGAGCACAGGGGATACCGCCGTGGTCAGTGGTGGCATTACCGGGGGGGAAATCCTGCGCCACGACCTGAACGATGCGGATATTGCCCGGCTGAAACCGGGGCAGGGCCAGCTTCCGGCGGATTTTCAGGACAACTATACGAAGTGGCAGAGCTTCAGCAACGGGCATGCCGACCTGCCGGTATCCTATACCACCCGGCAGTCCTGTTTCTGCCCGCAGGAGATCACCCAGCCCCTGAATGTGACTGAAGTCAATGGCGAGATTGTCAGTGTCACGGACAGCAGTGGTCGGCCTGTCGCTGACTATGTACGTGGTTCCGTATTGAGCATCGGGCAGCGTTTCGAACAACTGCAGAATGCCTATCTGAACGGAGCCGAAACCGTGAATGCCAGCTATGATCCGACCCTGGGATTTCCGGTTTCGGTTTACATTGATCAGAGCAGCATGGTTGCTGATGAGGAGGTCAGCTATAGCATCAGCAACCTGAATTACGCCCTGAACTGACGGGGGCAGGCCCGAGATTTAGCCTGCATGGCCACAGGAAAAATGGCATATTACTGCCTGTGAGATCAGACCGCATTTCACAGTGGACAAGAATCAACTGGATGGCCTGCTGGCGCTGAAGCTGGTGGCGGAAAAGGCCAGTTTCACCGCCGCTGTCGTGGAGCTGGACGTTTCCCCGCCAGCCGTCAGTCAGATGAGCAGGAACTGGAGAACAGGTTGGGGGCGCGCTGCTGTTGTGCGCTTTCCAGGGAGTTGGCCCCGGTTTGAGAAGCCGATTACCTCTTCTGAAACGCTGTCGGACTCACTCCCACCTTGGCCTTGAACAGGCGCGAGAAGTATTGCGGGTACTCAAAACCCAGTTGGTAAGCCACTTCGGCCACGGTTTTATTGCGCTCCAGCAGCAGGTTTTTGGCCTCCTCAATCAGGAAGCCGTGAATGTGTTCGATCGCTGTCTTGCCGGTTTCGGCCTTCAGGGCATCGCTCAGGTAACGCGGTGAAACGGACAGGAGGCTGGCCATGCGCTCAACACTGGGTATGCCTGCCTGATAAAAATCACCTGAGGCGAACTGTACCACCTGACCCGGTGCATG